>CAZDGH010000018.1:0-28778 GCA_964504805.1 uncultured Myxococcales bacterium
CCGCCGGCCGACCGCCGCCCGCTCCTCCGCGCCGGGGGGGGGGGTGGTGCCGCCGGTCGCGGCCCGGCGCGCCACCGGGGTGCGGGTGGAGATCCCCACCCGCGGCCCCGGCGGCCACCGCCTCGAGCAGGTCGGGAGCGAGCTCCGCCTCGACTTCGACCGCTGATCCCGCGCGCGGGCGGCTAAGCTGCCGGTCGCGTGGTGCTCCCCGTCCTCCTCGCCGTCCTCGCCGCCGCGCCCCCGGCCGTGCCGGAGGGCACGCGGGTCTCGCTCGACGCCGAGCGGCTCGTCCGCGACGCCGACGGCACGGTGCGCGCCGAGGGGCGGGTGCGCCTGTCCGCGGGCCCGCTGGCGATCGCGGCGGACTCGCTCCGCTACGACCCGGCGACCGGCCGCGCCACCGCCGAGGGCGGCGTCACCGTCCTCGACGGCCCGTACGCCGCGCGCGCCGGGAAGATCCAGGTCGACCTCCGCACCCGCGAGCTGGTGCTCGAGGACGCGGCGCTCTTCGAGAAGAAGGAGCCGCTGCCGAGGAGCGCCGTCGAGCTCCGCGACGAGGCCGCCCTGGCGGCGATCGGCACCAACGCGCTCGACGTGCGCGCCCGGCGGATCTCGCGGGACGCCCGGGGGACGTTCCACGCCGAGGAGCCGACGGTCACCTCCTGCGACTGCGGCGACGACCCGCCCTCGTGGCGCCTCAGCGCCGACGAGGCCACGGTGATCCCCGGCGAGAAGCTCACCCTCACCTGGCCGGTCTTCCGCGCCCGCGAGCTCCCGGTGGCGGCGGTGCCGTGGCTCTCGCTCCCGCTCGAGCGGCGCAAGACCGGCTTCCTCGTGCCCGAGCTCGGCTACTCGGGGCGGCGCGGCGCCACGGTGGCGACGCCGTTCTTCCTCGTCCTCGGCGAGAGCTACGACCTCACCTTCACGCCCGCCTACTTCGGCGGCGTCTCCGGCGACACCGCCTTCCGGGGCCCGAAGGAGACGCTGGAGGTCCGCTGGGCGCCGCGCCGCGGCTCCGAGGGCCGCGCCCAGGTCTCCTGGGCCTACGACCTCTCCGAGCGCGGCGAGCTGCCGCACCGGACCGCCTACCAGCTCGAGAACCGCGACGACCTCGGCGCCGGCCTCGCCGATCGGATCCAGCTCTCGCTGGTGTCCGACCGCAGCTACGTCAGCGACTTCACCGACGACGTCACCCTCAAGACCGACCAGGCGCTGCGCTCGACCGGCTGGCTCGCGCTCCGGCGCGACGAGCTCCTGCTCGTGGTCGAGGGCACGTACCTGCAGGACCTCCGCGCAACCGCCCAGCCGTTGCCGGGCCAGGTCGACCCCGGCCTCGCCGGCTCGGTGCGGATGTTCGGCCCGGACGCGCGGCCGACGTTCCACCGGCTCCCGGCGCTCGCCCTCGACCTCCGCCTGCCGCTCCTCGGCGGCGGACTCGACCTCCACCTCGGCGCGGCGCGCTTCGGGCCGATCGAGGGGCCGCCGCGGGCCGACGAGGGCCAGGACGGCCTCGGCCCGGGCGACGCCGGCTACGTCGGCCCGGACGCGGGCGAGGGCGACGGCGTGCTCGGCCCCGGCGAGCAGGCGGCGGCGACGCGCATCGCCCTCCGCCCGACGCTGTCGGTGCCGCTGCTCGCGAGCCGCTGGGCGGTGGCGACCGCGTTCGCGGGCTGGCGCCACCAGCTCTACCTGTACGAGGCCGCCGAGGACGGCTCGCAGGGCTGGGGCGTCGCCGGCGCGACCCTCGGCAGCGCGGTGGCGCGCACCTTCGGCGGCGTGGCGCGGCACTCCATCGGCCCGCGGCTCGAGCTGGTGCGGCTCGTGCCGGGCCCCGGCGAGGCGCCGCCGGTGCGGCCCTACGACGAGCTCGACCTCGGCCCGACCCGGGCGACGACCCAGGGCCGCGCGGCGCTCGTGCAGCGCGTCGACCTGCGCGACACGAAGCTCGGGCCGTCGTCGATCCGCCTCGACCTCGGCGAGGACCGCACCCTGGCGCCGGCCGGCGGCGAGGCGGAGGCGTTCGCCCACGCCCTGGCGCAGGTGGGCCTCGTCTCCTCCGGGGCGGTCGTCCGGGTGCGGCGCGAGGACCTCGTGGTCACCGAGGTCGCCGCCGACGCCGCCGTCGGCGACGAGCGCGGCGACCAGCTCCGGGTCGGCTACCGGCGGCTGCACCAGGGCGGGTCGGCCCGGATCCGGGCGGCGCCCGACGAGCTGCTCGCCGACGCGCCGGCCCCCGCCTGGCTCCCGGGGCTGGATCAGGGCTCGCTCGGGGCTACGGTGGTGATCGTGAAGGGGCTGTCGGTCCGGTACGACCTGCTCCACCTCTTCACGCTCGGTGAGCTTCTCCAGCAGACGGCGGGCGTGTCGTACGCCTCGTCGTGCGCTTGCTGGAGCGCGGGAGCGTCGGCGGCGCTGCGGCGGGGGCAGGACTTCCCCGACTTCTTCTTCACCGCGGACCTCGCCGGCCTCGCCCGCTGACCGGCGGGGAGCCGAGCGGTGCGCGGCGACGGGCGGGCGGCCGGTCGTCGTCCATTTCACTCCCAGTCCCTCGCGCCCCGCAGTTGCGGGACGTATGGGAGCCCTTACGCTTGAAGTGAACCCGCGGAGGACGTTGGTGGGCATCGTGAAGAGCATCGGTCAGCGGATCCGGCAGCTACGGACGGAGCGGAGCGGCCCCAGGCTCACCCAGGAGCAGCTCGCGGAGCGGGCCGAGATCTCCGTCTCGTTCCTCTCGATGATCGAGCGCGGCGAGCGCGCGCCGCACCTCGAGACGCTGGAGATGCTCGCGGGCGCGCTGGAGGTGCCGCTGGAGGAGCTGTTCCGGGGTCCGGCCGGCCCCGGCGATCGCCTCGAGCCCTCGCTGCGCCCGCTGGTGGACTGGGTGCGGAAGCGCGGGCTCTCGCGCCGCGATCTCGACCGGCTCCTCGCCGTCGCCAAGGCGATGTTCGGGAGCTGACCTGCCCTCCGGGCGCCCCGGGGTTGACGCGGAATCAGCCGGCGCGTACACCTCGCGCCCTGGACTGATTCGCGAATCGGTCGACGGAGCCCCCGGTGAGCCAGAGGCGTCAGAGCCGTCCCCCGCCCGCCGCGCCCGGCGGCGAGGGCGAGTCCCAGGTGGCCCGCGACCGGCGCCGCGCGATCCTCCGCGCCGCCGTCTCGGTCTTCGCCGCCAAGGGCTACCACGGCTGCCGCATCGCCGACGTGGCGCGGGAGGCCGGCGTCGCCTACGGGCTCGTCTACCACTACTTCCAGAACAAGGAGGAGCTGCTCCACTCGGTCTTCAGCGAGGGCTGGCGCCGCTTCGCCGACTCCCTCCGGAAGCTCGCCGAGGCGGACGCCCCGATCCGGCAGCAGGTCGAGGCCATCGTCGACTACGCCCTCGAGGCGTACCGCCACGACCCGCGGTCGATGCGGGTGCTCATCCTCGAGGTGGCGCGGTCGCCGGCGTTCCGCGACACCGCCAAGCGGTCCGCGTTCGAGGAGGCGATCCGCCTCACCGCCGACCTCATCCAGCGCGCCGGCGATCGCGGCGAGCTCCGGCCCGGCGTCGACCCGTTCCTGGCGGCGTGCGTCCTCTTCGGCTCGGTGGAGATCCTGCTCACCACCCTGGTGCTCGGGTACCTCGACGAGCGCCGCGGCGACGACATCGAGAAGGCGAAGCACGCGGCGGTCGAGATCTTCTGCGGCGGCGTCGAGCGGACCGGCGAGGCGCCGCGCAAGCTCGCGGCGGCGAAGGCGCCGGCGCGCACCGGCACGGGAGGCAAGCGTGGAGCCTGAGGTCCTTCTTCGAGAGCAGCGGGGGCCGGCGCTCTGGCTCACCATCAACCGCCCCGACGCGCGCAACGCGATCTCCGCCGAGGTGCTGGCGGCGCTCGGCGCCGCGGTCCGCGCCGCCGACGCCGATCCCGCCGCGAAGGTGATCGTGCTCACCGGCGCCGGCGAGAAGGCGTTCAGCGCCGGCGGCGCGCTGGCGGTCCCCGACGAGGACGGCGGCTTCCTCGGCGGCCACGACGGCCGGCGGCTCTACGGGCAGACGCTGCTCGAGCTCTCCCGCTGCGGCAAGCCGGTGATCGCCTGCGTCAACGGCTGGGCGCTCGCCGGCGGGATGGGCCTCGTGCTCGCCTGCGACCTCGCCATCGCCTCCGACGACGCGCGCTTCGGCCTCCCGGAGATCGACGTCGGCCTCTTCCCCTACCAGGTGATCGCGGTGCTGCAGCGGCACCTCGGCCGGAAGCAGGCCCTCGAGCTCTGCCTCACCGGCCGGAAGCTCGACGCCGCCGAGGCGCTCCGGCTCGGGATGGTGAACCGGGTGGTGCCGAAGGCCGAGCTCGCCGCCAAGGCGCAGGCGTTCGCCGAGGAGGTCGGCGGGAAGAGCCCCGCGGTGCTCCGGCTCGGCAAGCGCAGCTTCTTCGCCGCCGAGGACGCGCAGCTCGGCACCGCCATGGAGCTGCTCGCCTCGTCGCTCTCGCTCAACGCGCAGATGGAGGACGCGGCCGAGGGGATCACCGCGTTCTTCGAGAAGCGCCCGCCGCAGTGGAAGGGGAAGTGAGCATGGCCCGCGAGGACAAGGTCGTCGTCACCTGCGCGCTCACCGGCGCGCTCGCGAACCGCTCGCAGTGCCCGGCGGTGCCGTACACGCCGGTCGAGATCGCCGAGGAGGCGAAGCGCGCCTACGACGCCGGCGCGGCGGTGGTGCACATCCACGCCCGCGAGGACGACGGCTCGCCGACCTGGTCGGTGGAGACGTTCCGGAAGATCAAGGAGGAGGTCAACGCCCGCTGCCCGATCGTCGTGAACTTCTCGACCGGCGGGGCGGGGCCGATGGAGGAGCGCGTGGACCACGTCCGGCTGGTGAAGCCGGAGATGGGCGCGCTCAACATGGGCTCGATGAACTACGCGAAGTACTCGGCGAAGCGGAAGGGCTTCGTCTTCGACTTCGTCTTCAACAACCCGTTCGAGGACATCATCAAGTACCTCGCGGCGATGAAGGAGGCGAACGTGAAGCCCGAGATGGAGTGCTTCGATCTCGGCCACGTCACCTCGTACGCGCCGCTGCTCGACATGGGCCTGCTGGTGCCGCCGCTCCAGTTCTCGTTCATCGTCGGCGTGCTCGGCGGGATCGAGGCCGCGCCCGAGAACCTCGAGCGGATGCGCGACTCGATCCCCGAGGGCTCGAACTGGGAGGTGATCGGGATCAGCCACGTGCAGTGGCGGATGATCGCCAGCGCCCTCGTCCTCGGCGGGAACATCCGCGTCGGCCTCGAGGACAACTTCTACGTCGACGTCGCCGGCAAGCAGATGGCGAAGTCGAACGGCGACCTGGTCGAGAAGGCCGTCCGCATGGCCCGCGACATCGGCCGCGAGCCGTGCACGCCCGACGAGGCGCGGGAGCTGCTCGGGCTCCGCGATCCGTGGGGGCAGGGGGCGCGGGCGCCGTAAGCGGCCGGCCGCGGCCGCTACGGCGCGAACGAGCGGACCACGTCCGCGAGCACCTCGACCGACGCCCGCGGCAGCGCGTTGTACAGCGAGGCGCGCAGGCCGCCGACCGAGCGGTGGCCGGCGAGGCCGATGCAGCCCTTCGCCTCGGCGGCGGCGAGGAACCTCGCCTCGAGCTCCGGCGACGGCATCGTCCAGGTCACGTTCATCTCGGACCGGAAGGCGCGGTCGGCGTGGCCGCGGAACAGCTCGGGCCGCTCGTCGAGCGCGTCGTAGAGCAGCTTCGCCTTCTCGGCGTTGCGCGCGCCCATGGCGGCGAGGCCGCCCTGCTCCTCGATCCAGCGGAACACCAGCGAGCAGAGCCAGATGCCGAACGTCGAGGGCGTGTTGTAGAGCGAGCCGGCCTCGGCGTGGGTCTGGAAGCGGAGGATCTTCGGCGTGGTCTTCGCGCCCGCGTACGCGCGCAGCACGTCCTTCTTGCCGACGACGATCACCACCCCCGACGGCCCGGCGTTCTTCTGGGCGCCGGCGTAGGCGAGCGCGAAGCGCGAGAGGTCCATGGGCCGCGAGAGGAAGTCGCTCGACACGTCGACGACGAGCGGCGCGCCCGGGTCGAGCTCGGCGCGCCACTGCACGCCGTGGATGGTCTCGTTGGTGGTGACGTGCACGTACGGCGCGCCGGCGGGCGCCGCGAGCGGCCCGGTCGGCGCGCCCTTGAAGTTGCGCGCCTTGTCGGTCCAGAGCTCGGTCACGGGGCCGACGAGCTTCGCCTCGCCGATCGCCTTCTCGCCCCAGCTCCCCATGGTGACGTAGGCGCCGCCGGTCCCGAGGTTCAGCGGCAGGAGCGCGAACACCAGCGACGCGCCGCCCTGCAGGAACATCACCTCGTGGGTGTCCGGCAGGGCGAGCAGCCGGCCGAGCGTCGCCCTGGCGTCGTCGACGATCGCCTCGAACTCCGGGCTGCGGTGGCTCATCTCCAGCACGGAGAGGCCGAGGCCCTGGTGGTCGACGAGGTTCCGCTGCGCGGCCTCGAGGACCGGGAGCGGGAGGATCGACGGGCCGGCGTTGAAGTTGTGCTTGCGCATGGCGGCTCACGTACCGGCGCGACGCGCCGAAAGCAACGGGTCGTCTTGCTGTGCCCCTGCCGGCCCGGGTACCCTCCGTTCCCACGGAAAAACCGATGCTTCGGCCGCGCCCCGCGCCGCCGGACAGGAGCGTCTCGTGAACCGCCGCGCCCTCGCCCTGCTCCCCGCCGCCGTCCTCGCCGCCTGTGGCGAGGAAGAGCAGCCCGCCCCCGTCGAGTCCGACGGGTCCGCCGTCGTCGACAACACCACCACCGTGACGCCGTCGACGCCGCTCGGCTCGGTGGCGGGCACCGTCCTCGACGGCGCCGGCCGCCCGCTCGCCGGCGCCACCGTCAGCCTCCGGATCGGCACGCCGCCCGCGCCGGCGACGACCGACGCAGAGGGCCACTTCCAGTTCACCGGCCTCCCGGCCGGCTCCGTCGTCGGCGTCGAGATCGTCGCCGACGGCTACGGGAGCGCCCAGCGGCAGGCGGTGATCCCGAGCTCCGCGGGCAACTTCCCGATCAACGACGCCTCGGTCTTCGTCGGGCCGGTCGCGCTCTGGGAGCGGACCGGCGAGCTCGCCGCCTCGGTCATCGGCTGGGACGGCCGCGCCATCACCGCCTCGGGCGCGTACTGCGAGGCCGACGCCAGCTGGGCCGACTGGGCCACCGGCATGGAGCAGCCGCTCGGGCCGGTCGCGGTCGACGCGCTCGCGGCGCAGGGCTCGCTCACCTGCGCCGAGCTGCCGCGGCTGCAGGACCTCGCCCGCACCGGCCGCAGCCTCCACATCGTCATCCCGGCGCTCGACGCCGACGGGAACGGCACGCCGGACTACGACGGCCTGCGCTTCTCCATCACCGCCGCCGAGGCGCTCGCCGCCGGCGGCGCGCTGGCGCTGGTGCTCCCCGAGCCGGGCGAGGGCGAGAGCCTGCGGATCGTCGGCACCAACGCCCGCACGCTCGTCGACGGCGCCGGCGCGATCCTCGACAGCGCGGTCCCGGCGCTCTCCGGCGTCGACGTCGCCTTCAGCCGTCGCGTCGAGGTGCTCGACGCCAAGGTCTACGACGAGGAGGGCCGCACCGCCCTCGCCACCGCGGTCGAGCGGGCGCCGTCCGGCACCGCGATCCGCATCCGCCCCGAGGGCGCCGGCGCCTGGCCCGAGGGCCGCGAGCTGAACCTGGTGCTCTCCGTCGCCACCGCCGACGGCGTCCGCCAGAGCCGCACCTACCGCGCGCCGATCCTCACCCTCCCCGGCGCCCAGGCCCTCGGCCTCGAGACCCGCGACCCCGCCGATCCCAACAAGGCGCTCGTCTACTTCGAGGACGCGAACCTGAACGGCGCCCTCGAGGCCGGCGAGCGGATCCTCTTCCGCTTCACCCAGGCCATCGGCCACGGCAACGGCGCGCGCTTCGCGTTCCCGGTCTACTTCCAGTTCAACATCGACGCCGACGTCAGCGCGACCATCGGCGACTCCTTCGCCGAGGCCGGCAGCGGCCAGCCCGCCGTCGCCCGCGGCGACGAGCCGGCCCCGCCGGTCGGCGTGCAGTCCGGCATGACCCGGTTCGCCAGCCTCACCTGGACGAGCGGCTACTCGATCCCGATCAACGCGCCGGTGATCGTCGACTTCGGCGACCAGGCCCTCGTCGCCGAGCCGATGTTCGCCACCGACGGCCGGCCGCTGACCGTCGAGCTGTCCGGCGAGCTGCGCCAGGAGCCGTAGCCGCACCGGCACCTCACCCCCGCCGGATGCCGCCGCCGCGCCGCGTCCCTACGGTCCCCGCAGGGGGACGCGATGGACGGACGATTCCGGAACCGCCGCGACGCGGGGCGCGCGCTGGCGGCGTCGCTCGGGCGGTTCGCGCACCGCCCCGACGTGCTGGTGCTCGGACTGCCGCGCGGCGGCGTGCCGGTCGCCTACGAGGTCGCCCGGGCGCTCGGCGCGCCGCTCGACGTGCTGCTCGTCCGCAAGCTCGGCGTGCCGGGACACGAGGAGCTGGCGATGGGCGCGATCGCGACCGGCGGCGCCCAGGTGATCGACGGCGAGACCGTGCGGGCGTGCGGCGTCGGGCGGTCGGAGCTCGAGGCGATCGTGCGGCGCCAGCGGGAGGAGCTGGCGCGGCGCGAGGCGCTCTTCCGGCCTCGCCGCGGTCCGCCCGAGGTGCGCGGGAAGACCGTGCTCGTCGTCGACGACGGCCTCGCCACCGGCTCGACGATGCGCGCCGCGGTGCAGGCGCTGCGGCAGCTCGGGGCCGGCTCCATCGTCGCCGCCGCGCCGGTGTCGTCCCAGGAGGCCTGCGCGCTGCTCCGCGCCGAGGCCGACGAGGTCGCCTGCGGGATGACGCCGCCGACGTTCCTCTCGGTCGGGAGCTTCTACGAGGACTTCGGCCAGACCTCGGACGACGAGGTGCTCGCGTACCTCGAGCTCGCGCGGCGGACGTTGCCCGAGGAAGCGGCGGAGGTGATCCCATGAGCGGGCTCGAGCGCACCCTGCGGCTCCCGGTCTCGGGCGCCGTCCTCACCGGCGATCTCACCCTCCCCGAGCCGGCGCTCGGACTGGTGATCTTCGCCCACGGCAGCGGCTCGAGCCGCAAGAGCCCGCGCAACCGGCACGTGGCGCAGACGCTCGTCGACCGCGGCCTCGCGACGCTGCTCTTCGACCTGCTCACGCCCGAGGAGGAGGACGCCGAGCGGTACACCCGGCACCTCCGCTTCGACATCGAGCTGCTCGCGGGCCGGCTCGCCGACGTCACCGCGCTCGTGCGGCGGATGCCGCTCCTCGCCTCGCTGCCGATCGGCTACTTCGGCTCGAGCACCGGCGCCGCCGCCGCGCTCGTCGCCGCCGCCCGGCGCCCCGAGGGCGTCGCGGCCGTCGTCTCCCGCGGCGGCCGGCCCGACCTCGCCGGCCCGCTCCTCGCCCAGGTGTGCGCGCCGACGCTGCTCGTCGTCGGCGGCTGGGACGACGTGGTGATCGAGCTCAACGAAGAGGCGCTCGCGCAGCTCCGCTGCGAGAAGGAGCTCCGCATCGTCCCCGGCGCGACGCACCTCTTCGAGGAGCCCGGCACCCTCGACGAGGCAGCCCGCCACGCCGGCGAGTGGTTCGAGCAGCACCTCGGGGCGGCGCAGGCGGCGGCGCACCGGCCCGTCACCCCTTGAACGCCAGCGTCGAGCAGACCACCGAGCCGCGCGCCACGTGCCGGCCGCCCTCGTCGCGCACGTCCACCTCGGAGAACGAGACGCTCTGCCCCGCCTTGAGCAGCCGGCCCTCGGCGAAGATCGGCTTGCCGGCGATCGCCGGCCGCAGGAAGTCGACGCGCAGGTCGACGGTGGGGCACGGGTAGCCAACCTCGGTCATCGCCGCGATCGAGCCGGCGAGGTCGATGAGGCCGGCGATCGCGCCGCCGTGGAGCGCCTGGTTGAGCGGGTTGCCGACGAGCTCCGGCCTGCCGTCGACGCGCACCACGATCCGGCCGCGATCGGCCTCGACGAGGTGCACGTCGAGGAGCTGGTGGAACGGCGCGGCGCGGAGCAGCTCGTTCAGGGTGGCGAGGTCGGGGAGGGGCGGGCGGTCGGCCATGCGGCGCATCTTCCCCGCGTCCGCGCCCTGCGCAAAGTCATGGGAGCCGCGCCGGAAGGGCGTGCTACCGTCGCCGCCCGAAGGCACGAGGAGCGCGCATGCCGAACGTCGTCGTGGTCGGCGCCCAGTGGGGCGACGAGGGCAAGGGCAAGGTCGTCGACCTGTTCACCGAGCACGCCCAGGTCGTGGTGCGCTTCCAGGGCGGCAACAACGCCGGGCACACCCTCGTCGTCGGCGGCGAGAAGACGATCCTCCACCTCATCCCGAGCGGCATCCTCCACGCCGGCAAGACCTGCGTCATCGGCAACGGCTGCGTCGTGGATCCCGAGGTGCTCTGCGGCGAGATCGACAAGCTCCGGTCGAAGGGCTTCCTCGCCGACGACGACCAGCTCAAGATCTCCGAGCAGGCCCACGTGATCATGCCGTGGCACAAGCGCATCGACGCGCTCCGCGAGGGCGCCGCCGGCGCGGCGAAGATCGGCACCACCGGCCGCGGCATCGGCCCCACCTACGAGGACAAGGTCGCGCGCCGCGGCGTGCGCGTCTTCGACCTCGTCCGCAAGGACCGCTTCGAGGCCGCGGTGAAGCGCGCCATCGGCGCCGCCAACGCCGCCATCGTGCAGCTCGGCGGCGAGGCGCTCGACGAGGCGGCGGTGATCGCGACCTACGCCGCGTTCGGCCAGCGGCTCGCGCGCCACGCCGCCGACACCTCGCTGTACGTCTCGGCCAAGGTGAAGGGCGGCGCCCACGTGCTCTTCGAGGGGGCGCAGGGCACGCTCCTCGACGTCGACCACGGCACCTACCCGTACGTCACCTCGTCGAACACCGTCGCCGGCAACGCCGCGGTCGGCTCGGGCCTCGGCCCGACCTGGATCGACCACGTGGTCGGCATCTCCAAGGCGTACACCACCCGCGTCGGCTCGGGCCCGTTCCCCACCGAGCTCGAGGACGCCACCGGGCAGAAGCTCCGCGACGTCGGACAGGAGTACGGCGCCACCACCGGCCGGCCGCGCCGCTGCGGCTGGTTCGACGCGGTGGTCGTCCGCTACGCCGCCCGCGTCAACGGACTCTGGGGCCTCGCCCTCACCAAGATGGACGTGCTCACCGGCTTCCCGGAGGTCTCGATCGCCGTCGGCTACGAGCTCGACGGCGAGCGGGTCGACGAGCTGCCCTGCGACGTCGAGGAGCTCGCCCGGGTGAAGCCCGTCTACGAGACGCTCCCCGGCTGGTCGGAGCGCCTCGCCGGCTGCCGCCGCTACGAGGAGCTGCCGATCGAGGCGCGGCGCTACGTCGAGCGGATCGAGCAGCTCACCGGCGTCCCCGTCATCGCCGTCTCCGTCGGCGCCGACCGCCTGGAGACCATCCTCCGCCGGAACCCGTTCACCGTCGCCGGGAAACGGTGAGCCGTAGCCTCGTAGCCTCGTAGCCTCGTAGCCTCGTAGCCCGCCGTTTGACTCACAAATCAACCAGGCGTAGGACGAGGCCTCTTCGCGGGAGGTCACGGACATGGACGCGTTCATCCTCGACGCCGTGCGGACGGCGCGCGGCAAGAAGAAGGGCTCGCTGGCGGGCGTGCACCCGATGGACCTGCTGGCGCACGTGCTGCAGGCGGCGGTGCGGCGCAACGGCCTCGACCCGCTCGAGGTCGACGACTTCGCCGCCGGCTGCGTCACCCAGGTCGGCGAGCAGGGCCTCAACATCGCCCGCGGCGCGGTGCTCGCGGCCGGGCTGCCGATCGAGCTCGCCGGCGTCACCGTGAACCGGTTCTGCGGCTCGGGCCTGCAGGCGGTGAACCAGGTGTCGCACGCGGTGATGGCCGGCCAGGCGAGCCTGGCGATCGGCGGCGGCGTCGAGTCGATGACCCGCGTGCCGATGGGCTCCGACATGTTCGGGCCCGGCGACGGCCCGCAGTCGCCGGCGATGCTGGCGCGCTTCCCGGACCTGGTGCCGCAGGGCGTCTCCGCGGAGCTGATCGCCAAGAAGTGGGGCCTCACCCGGAAGGACGTGGACGAGCTCGCGGTGCGCTCGCAGCAGAAGGCCGCCGCCGCGATCGAGGCCGGCCGCTTCGACCCGGAGATCGCGCCGCTCGAGGTCACCGCCGCCGACGGCACGAAGAAGCCGTTCGCCCGCGACGAGCACGCCCGGCCGAGCACCACCCTCGAGACGCTCGCCGCGCTGAAGCCGTCGTTCCAGGACGACGGCGTCATCCACGCCGGCAACGCCTCGGGCATCGTCGACGGCGCCGCCGCGGTGGTGATCGCCAGCGAGGCGAAGGCGAAGGCGCTCGGCAAGAAGCCGCGGGCGCGGATCGTCGCCACCGCGGTCGCCGGCTCCGATCCGGTGCTGATGCTCACCGGCCCGATCCCGTCGTCGCGGAAGGCGCTGAAGCTCGCCGGCCTCTCGGTCTCCGACATCGACGTCTGGGAGATCAACGAGGCCTTCGCGCCGGTGCCGATCGTCGTCGCCCGCGAGCTCGGGATCGATCCGGAGCGGGTGAACCCGAACGGCGGCGCCATCGCCCTCGGTCACCCGCTCGGGGCCACCGGCGCGATGCTCCTCGCCACCGCCCTCGGCGAGCTCGAGCGCAAGCAGCTGCGCCGCGCCGCGATCACGCTCTGCATCGGCTACGGCATGGGCATCACCACGATCGTCGAGCGCGTCTGACCGCTTCGCTTGCGGACGCGCGGGAGCGGCCGTTAGGCTCCCGCGCCATGAGAGCGCTCCCGAGCCTGTTCCTCTGTGCCGCGCTGCTCGCGGCGTCGCCTGCGCTCGCGGCGGCGCCGAAGCCCGAGGCGGTCGCCAAGAAGGAGGCCGGCGACAAGCTCCGCGACGCCGGCGACGTCGACGGCGCGAGGGCCGCGTACCGGGAGGCGGTCTCGCTCTCCCCGGGGTACGCCGCGGCGCTCAACGAGCTCGGCTCGCTGGCGTTCGCCGCCGGCGACGTCCCCGCGGCGGTCGCGAAGTTCAAGGAGGCGATCGCCGCCGACCGGAGCTACGCGCTCGCCTACTACAACCTCGGCTACGCCAGCCGGAAGGCAGGCGCCTACGACGCCGCCGCCGAGGCGTACGGGCGCTACGTCGCGCTCAAGCCCGAGGATCCCGACGGCTACTACGGCCTCGCCGAGAGCCACGCCGCCCGCGGCGACCGCCCGAACGCCATCGCCGCCTACGAGCAGTACGCGAGGCGCGAGCGCCGCGAGAGCGAGAAGCCGTACGTCGAGAAGGCGCTGGCGAAGGCCGCCGAGCTGAAGAAGCTCGAGGAGGCCTCGCGCGGCTCGGTCGGCCCGCCGAGGGTGCCGCCGGGCGGCGACCCGCAGCTCGCGCTCCGGAAGATGGCGGAGGGCGACCAGTGGATCAAGCAGGGCAAGCACCGCGAGGCGCTCTTCGCCTACCAGGACGCGGTGGCGGCGAACCCGAAGAGCCCCGACGCGCTCTTCCGGCTCGGCCTCGCCTACGCGTTCCTCGGCTACTACCCCGAGGCGATCCAGCGCTGGCGCACGGTGCTCGACGACCCGAAGGCGTCCGAGGAGCTGAAGTCGCGGGCGCGCACGAACCTCGACAAGGCCCAGGCGAAGCTCGGCGCCAGGCCGGCGGCGCCCGCCGGCGGCGGTGGCACCGGAGCGGCGGCGGCGGCGGCGGGCGGGGCGGCCCGCGGCCACTACGAGAAGGGCAACGAGCTCTTCGGCGCGCGGCAGTACGGCCCCGCCGCCGAGGCGTACTCGAAGGCGATCGAGGTGAAGGGCGACTACGCCTTCGCCTACGTCGGCCGCGGCAACGCCCGGATCGGCCTCGGCAAGCTCGCCGAGGCGAAGGCCGACCTCGAGAAGGCCCACGAGCTGGCGCCGACGGCGGCGTCGCCGCTCTACGGCCTGGCCGTCGTCCACGAGCGGCTCGGCGATCCCGCCAAGGCGAAGACCTTCTACCGCCTGTACGCCGCCTCGACGGCCCCCGATGCGAGCGCCTCGCTCAAGGCGGCGGCCGCGAAGAAGGCCGCCGCTCCGTAGGCCGCAGCCGCTGCCGAGGTCTGACGGCGATGTCGCGCTCCGGCGCCGGCCGCGTGGGGCCGCGTCACGGCTCCGCGAGGGAATCCGCCGGGTTGGAGCGCGCCGGGGCGTGGCAAGAGCCTTGCTCTGCTGGGCCGGCGCAGCAGGCCCCCCTGCTGCACGGGAGAGGGAAGGAGCCGAGGCCAGGTACCGCCTCGGCTCCTTTTTTTCGTGCCCGTTCTCCTGGTGGGACACCGCCCCCTGGTGTAGAAACCCTCGCCTTTTCAGCGGAACGGCCCGCGGTCGGGGCCGGCGAGGAGCACCGGTGCAGCACGTGTTCGAAGCGTTCCTGGCGCAGGCGGCGGAGTCCCCGGGTGGCGAGGGGGGCGGCGGCTTCCTGGTCCAGTTCGCGCCGCTGCTCCTCATGTTCGTCGTCATCTACTTCCTGATGATCCGGCCGCAGCAGAAGCAGGCCGCGAAGCAGAAGGAGTACCTCGCCGCGCTGAAGAAGGGCGACGAGGTGGTCACGGCCAGCGGCATCTTCGGCAAGATCGACGCGGTCGAGGACCAGCTCGTCCGGCTCGAGATCGCGCGCGACGTGAAGATCCGCGTGCTCAAGACGCAGATCGCCGGCCCGCAGCCGGGCACGGCGGAGGCCGCGGCGCCGGCTGCCGAGTCGCAGAGCAAGAAGCCCTAGCGAAGGCGGGGCAGAGCCGGGGCGCGTGGCAGCACCGCCGCCGCGCGGCTCCGAGGTGTCCATGGACAGTCGCTTCTACGTTCGGCTCGGCTTCGTAGGCCTGGTGGTACTGGCCGCGGCCTACTTCCTGGTGCCGACGTTCGTCTACTTCAGCCTCCCGCCGGACGTGCGCAACGACCGCGAGGCGTTCGAGAAGGCGCTGCCGAAGTGGGCGCCGAAGCGCCGCGTGAACCTCGGCCTCGACCTGCAGGGCGGCGTGCACCTCGTCCTCGGCGTCGACCTCGACAAGGCGGTGAAGGACAAGCTCGTCCGCCGCGGCGAGGAGCTGCGGCAGTACGCCAACGAGAAGAAGCTCGCCTTCTCGTCGATCAAGGCCGACCCGGCGGCGGGCGAGGTGAACGTCGCCTTCGCCTCCGAGGCGGACGCCGAGTCCTTCCAGAAGGTGGCGATGGCCTACTGGAACGACATGAAGGTCGCCCAGAGCGGCACCGAGACCAAGCTCGTCTTCGCCGACGACTACATCTCGAACTTCCGCGAGTCGGCGATCGAGCAGGCGCTCCGCACGGTGCGCAACCGCGTCGACGCCCTCGGCGTGGCCGAGCCGACCATCGCCCGCCGCGGCGAGAGCGACCTCGTGGTGCAGCTGCCCGGCTACAAGAGCCCGGAGCAGGCCAAGGAGCTCCTCGGCCGCACCGCCCAGCTGCAGTTCCAGATCGTCGCCGACGAGGAGGGCCGCACCGTCGCCGCGTCGTTCAAGGACCTCCCGCCGGGCTTCACCGTGGAGTCCGACGGCGGCCAGTCCTACGTCGTCTCCGAGGATCGCAAGGCGCTCGAGCGCTACCTCGAGGGCAAGGCGCCGGAGGGCACCACCTGGGCGGTGGGCCGCCTCGAGCGGCGCGACCAGCTCCCCGGCGCGAAGCCGGTGTTCCGCTCGTGGCTGCTCAAGTCGACCGTCGAGCTCACCGGCGATCGCCTCACCGACGCGCGCCCCCAGCTCGACCAGTCGATGGGCGGCGCCGGCAAGCCGTACGTGAGCCTCTCCTTCGACAAGGAGGGCGGCAACCAGTTCGAGCGCCTCACCGGCGCGAACATCGACAAGCGCCTCGCCATCGTCCTCGACGGCAACGTCGACTCCGCCCCGGTGATCCAGTCGAAGATCTCCGGCGGGCAGGCGCAGATCACCCTCGGCAGCGCCAAGAACTACAACGAGCTCCTCGACGAGGCGACGCAGCTCTCGCTGGTGCTCCGCTCCGGCGCGCTGCCGGCCCCGGTCACCATCCTCGAGGAGCGCACCGTCGGCGCCTCGCTCGGGCCGGAGCTGATCCGCAAGGGCTCGATCGCGGCGCTCGTCGGCCTCGCCCTGGTCGTGCTCTTCATGCTCGTCTACTACAAGGTCGTCGGCGCCATCGCCGACGTCGCGCTGATCCTGAACGGCGTGCTCATCCTCGCCGCCATGGGCGTCGCCGGCGCGACGCTGACGCTCCCCGGCATCGCCGGCTTCATCCTCACCCTCGGCATGGCCGTCGACGCCAACGTGCTCATCAACGAGCGCATCCGCGAGGAGCTCCGCGACGGCAAGCTGCCGAAGACGGCGGTCGAGAACGGCTACGGCAAGGCGTTCTGGACCATCTTCGACGCCAACGTCACCACGCTGATCGCCGGCTTCGTGCTCATGTACTACGGCACCGGCCCCATCCGCGGCTTCGCCGTCACCCTGATCATCGGGCTCCTGGCCTCGATGTTCACCGCCATCGTCGTCACCCGCCTCTTCGTGGACGCGCTCGTGTCCGGGAAGCGGGCCGAGCGGCTGTCGATCTAGGAGACGCGCGATGGAGATCATCAAGAGCGGCACGCAGTTCGACTTCCTCGGCAAGACCAGGCTCGCGCTCACCGTCTCGGCGATCGTCGTCTCGGCGATCTGGATCCTGGTGCCCTTCCGGGTCAACCTCGGCGTCGACTTCTCCGGCGGCACCGAGATCGAGGTGAAGTTCTCCGGGCGCGTCGCCCCGGAGGAGGTGCGCAAGCGCATCG
Source organism: uncultured Myxococcales bacterium (assembly GCA_964504805.1). Classification (GTDB taxonomy): domain Bacteria; phylum Myxococcota; class Myxococcia; order Myxococcales; family Vulgatibacteraceae; genus CAZDGH01. The sequence continues at coordinate 16,789 of CAZDGH010000018.1, forward strand.
AGGCCGCGGGCTTCGCCGACGCGAGCGTGCAGCAGTACGGCGCCGTCGAGGAGAACAGCTACCTGGTGCGCACCGAGCGCATCAACATCATCCCGCCCGACGTCGCCCTGGGCCTGAAGCCGGCCCTCGAGCAGAAGCTCTCGGCGTACGGCGTCACCTCGGTCGAGGTGGACCCCAACGTCGGCGACCGCATCGACGTCCGCGCCGGGAAGCCGATCCCGCTCGCCGAGCTGAAGGCGGCGGTCGAGGCGGCGGGCGTGGAGATCTCCACCGGCGCCGACGCGCTCCGCGACCTCACCCGCGCCGAGCAGCCGACCTACCAGGTGGTGACCCGCGGCCTCTCCGACAAGGTGTCCGCGGCGCTCCGCACCGCCTTCGGCGAGGACAAGGTCGAGGTGCGGCGGGTGGAGTACGTCGGCCCGCAGGTCGGCGCCCAGCTCCGGAACCGCGGCATCATGGCGGTGCTGCTCTCGCTGGTGGCGATCCTCATCTACGTCGCCTTCCGCTTCCAGCCGACGTTCGCGCCGGGCGGCGTGATCGCGCTCTTCCACGACGTCTCGATCGTGATGGCGTACTACGTGGTCACCGGCCGCGAGTTCAACCTCACCTCGATCGCGGTGCTGCTCACCATCGTCGGCTACTCGATCAACGACACCATCGTCATCTTCGACCGCGTCCGCGAGGTGGTGGCGCGGCGGACCGGCAAGCCGCTGCCCGAGATCATCAACCTCGCCCTCAACGAGACGCTCTCCCGCACGCTGATCACCGCGGGCGTGACCGCGCTCTCGCTGATCGGCCTGTTCGTCTACGGCGTCGGCAGCATCAAGGACTTCGCCGCGGCGATGCTCGTCGGCCTCGTCTCCGGCACGTACTCGACCATCTACGTGGCGAGCCCGTTCGCCGTCTGGATCGACGGCTGGGCGAAGCGCCGCGAGGCGGCGAAGGCGTCGCAGGGCGGCGGGCCGAAGGGCGGCGTCCGGCGTCCCGCGGCGACCGGCTCCTGATGAGCGATGTCAGGGCCCCCGGCTAGGGTGCCCCCCGTGCGCTGGGAGCTCTCGCCGCCGTCTCCGGACGCGGACGCCCTCGGGAAGGCGCTCGGCCTCCATCCCCTGGTGGCGGAGCTCCTCTGCCGGCGCGGCCTCGGCGCCGCCGACGCGGCGCAGGCCTTCCTCCGGCCCGCGCTCGCCGATCTGCCGGACCCGCGGCTGCTGCTCGGCTGCGACGCCGCGGTCGACCGGATCGTGCGCGCGCTCGAGCGGGGCGAGCGGATCACCGCCTACGGCGACTACGACGTCGACGGCGTCACCTCCACGGCGCTCCTGGTCTGGTTCCTCGGCAGGTGCGGGGCGGCGATCGACCACTACGTGCCGCACCGGGTCGACGAGGGCTACGGCCTGAACGTCGACGCGGTGGGGCGGATCGCCGCGCGCGGCACCAGGCTCCTGGTCACCCTCGACTGCGGCGTCACCGCCGTGGCGGAGGTGGAGCGCGCGGCCGCGTGCGGCCTCGACGTGGTCGTGGTCGACCACCACACCACCCCGGCGGAGCTGCCGCGGGCGGTGGCGATCCTGAACCCATGGCAGCCGGGCTGCACCTACCCGACCAAGCACCTCTGCGCCGCCGGGGTGACCTTCCTGCTCTGCGCCGCGGTGCGGCGGCGGCTCCGGGAGCAGGGCTGGTTCCGCGCGGACCGCCCCGAGCCGAACCTGCGGGCGGCGCTCGACCTGGTGGCGCTCGGCACCGTCGCCGACGTGGTGCCGCTCACCGGGGCGAACCGGATCCTGGTGCGGGCCGGCCTCGAGGAGCTCGGCAAGGGCACCCGGCCCGGCGTCCGGGCGCTGAAGCGCGTCGCCGGGCTCGCGCCGGACGCCCCGGTGACCGCGGGGCAGGTCGGCTTCCGGCTCGGGCCGCGGATCAACGCCGCGGGGCGCCTCGACGACGCCGGCCGCGCGGTGGAGCTCCTGCTCTCGGACGACGAGGGCCGCGCCGAGACGCTCGCCCGGGAGCTCGATCACGCCAACGCCGAGCGGCAGGCGATCGAGCGGACGATCCTCGCCGAGGCGGAGGCGATGGCGGCGGCGCGGCCGGACGTGCGCGGGCTGGTGCTCCACGCCGACGGCTGGCACCCGGGCGTGGTCGGGATCGTGGCGTCGCGGATCGTCGACCGCTTCCACCGGCCGGCGATCGTCGTCGGCGTCGACCCGGCGTCCGGCGTCGGCAAGGGCAGCGGCCGCTCGATCGAGAAGTTCCACCTGCACGAGGCGCTCGTCGCCTGCGCGGGGCACCTCCGGCGCTTCGGCGGCCACCAGCACGCCGCCGGCGTCACCGTGGAGCGGGACCGGATCGGCGCGTTCCGCGAGGCGTTCGAGGCCGAGGCGGCGCGGCGTCTCTCGCCGGACGACCTCGTCGGCCGCTGCCGGATCGACGCGACCGTCGAGGGCGACCAGCTCACCTTCGCGCTGTGCGAGGCGCTCTCCGCGCTGGCGCCGTTCGGCGCCGGGAACCCCGAGCCGGTGCTGGCGCTGTCGTCGGCCCGGGCCCGGCCGCGGGTCGTCGGCGCGGCGCCGGGCAAGGACGGCCACCTGAAGCTCGCGCTGCCCGACGCGCCCCTCACCGACGCGATCGGCTTCGGCCTCGGCGGCCTGGCGCCGACCCTGCCCGAGAAGGTGGACCTCGCCTTCACGGTGGGTGTCGACGAGTACCGGGGCGAGCGCCGCGTGCAGCTGCGGCTCCGCGACGTCCGCCCGGCCTCCTGAGCTAGGCGATGCCCCAGCGCACCTTGCCCTGGGTGAGGAGCGCCCCGACGCGGGCGAGCTCCTGCTGGCGGACCTTCTCCGCCTCGCGCTCGAAGGACGCCTTGCAGCGGCTCGAGCAGAAGAAGTACTTGCGCCGCTTGTACTCGACGGTGGGCGCGTTCTCGCCAGCGCCCACCTGCTTGCCGCAGATCGGATCGTAGAGCATCGCTCCCCGCCTCCCCTCGCCGCCCCCCGCCACGCCCTGGACCCGGAGCCGGCAGCCCACCGCGCCGCCGCCGCCACCCGTCACCTTGCTGCCGGCTCCGAGCCCCGAGGCCACCCCGTCCCGCCGCCGCCCATCCGAGCGCGCGCCCGGGCCTCCCTGGCGCGCCACCCCTCCGTCCGCACGGGCCCCACTGCCGCCCGTCGCGTCCGAGCACTGCAACCGTCCGGCCAGCGCGCGCGCTGGACCGCGGGGCCGTGAAACGGCCACACGAGCCCTCTCCGCGGCCCCGCGCCGCGGTGCGGGTACGTGTGGGAAGGCCGTTTCCTTACGGTTTTGCCGGACGGGCCCGAGGGCGGGCTTTCGATTCTTCCCGCCGGCCCCGGCGGCTCCGGGGCGCGAGGCGGCGCGGCTACGGGACGTAGTCGAAGACGACCGCGTCGCCGACCTGGATCGAGCCGGGCTGCGCGGCGGCGTGGAGGACGCCGAGCGAGCCCGCGTCGTCCTCGAGGCCGATGGTGGCGAGCGCTCCCTCGGCGCGCGGGTCCGCGCCGGCGAGCGCCGACGAGGCCAGCGACGCGTAGCGGAGCTCGACGTCGCCGGACGGCAGCAGCACCGCCTCGAACGTCAGGTCGTCGCCCGCGCCGCCGCCGTGGCGGGCGGGGAAGGCCACGCCGCGCCACTCGATCACGAACGCGCCGTCGGGGAAGTCGGCGTCCCCGGCGGGTACGGCCAGCGACTCGATCGTGCCGGTCCCGAGCTCGAGGTCGTCCCAGAGCGCGGCCACGAGCGCGTTCGGCGCGGCGGGATCGGGGAGCACCTGCGGAGAGGCCGAGCTGCCGGCGCCGGCGAAGCCGAGGTAGCCGTTGGTCGAGACGGTCACGCTCGCCCGCGGGGCGTCGAAGAACGGGAAGGCGAACGGGAGCGGCACGGCCGCCACCTCGCCGTCGTCGGGAGCGGAGGGCGTGAGCGCCGCCGCCCCCGGGTCGCCGGCGAGCGAGCGGTACGGGCGCGCGGCGGTGGAGACCCGGTAGGGGACGACCGCGAGGGCGCCGGGCGAGACCGTGGCGGGAGCGCCGAAGGCGCCGATCGCCGAGAGCGTCGGCGCGAAGGTGGCGCGCGGCGAGAGCGAGAGCGCGCCGTCCGCCGGCAGCGCGCCGGTGGCGAAGACGACGGCGTCTCCCTCGGTCGCCGCGCCGGGCGCGGCCGTGGCCCAGGTGAGCGCCGCGTCGGTGGCGACGCCGATCGTCGCCGAGGCGAGGGCGTCGGCGCCGGAGGCCAGCGAGAGCGAGAGCCACGAGAGCTGCACGTGCCCGTCCTCGCGGAGCACCGCCTGGAAGGTGAGCTCGTCGGCGTCGTCGCCGGCGGCGCGCCGGAGCGCGCGCCACTCGACCACCGCGCGGCGGGCGCCCGGCGTCGCGGTGTCGTACCGGACGAGGATCTGCGACGAGGCGTCCTGGGCGAGGTCGTCCCAGAGCGCGGCGACGAGCGCCTCGCCGGACGCGGCCGCGAGCGGCCCGTCGCTCGCGCCGGGCGCGGCGCTCCCGAAGGCGAGGACGCCGTCCTCGTGGACGTGGACCTCGGCGAAGCCGCCGGGCGCCGGCCACTCGAACGGCAGCGGCACCGTGACCGCGCCGTCGGCGGGGACGGCGAGGACCTGGTCGGCGACGGGGTCGAGCGGGACCGCCGCCTCGAGGAGCGCGGGATCGCGGGTCGGCGCCGGCGGCGAGACCCGCACCGCGGCCGCGTCGCTCGTCTCCCACGCGAGGGTCGCCGGGTCGCCGCGGACGATCGAGGCGACGTCGAACGCGCCGGCGTCGAAGCTCGCGCGGCGGTGCACGGTCACCGTCGCCGTCGCCGGCGTGGAGGCGCGCGGCGGCGCCTCGTCGTCGGTGGCCACGAGGGAGAGGTCGAGGAGCGCGCCTTCGGGCAGCTCCGCGCCGACCTGGAGCTGGACCGAGCCGGCGTCGGCGGGGGCGCCGCCGAGCGGCACCGGCGCGCCGGCCGCGGAGAGCGCGACGCCCGTGGCGCCGGCCGTCGTCCAGGAGACGGTGATCACGTCGCCGGCGAAGGCCTCGGGGGGCGCGGTGATCGTCGCCGACGGCCGGACCCCGACGAGCGCGGTAGAGACCGCGTCGGGCGCGCCGGCGCTCGTCGCCGTGAGCGTGTAGGTCGTGGTGTCGAGCGGGACGACCGCGAACGAGCCGTCGTCGAGCGGCGCCACCGCCTCGGCGTGGTCGCCGTCGGCGTCGGTCCAGGAGAGCACGAGCGCGTCGGCCTCGGCGGCGGTCCACCGCAGGGTGGTGCCGGCGCCGGAGGCGACCTCGGCGTCGTCGGCCGCGAAGGTCGCGATCGAGGGCGGCGGGCGCAGCTCGATCACCAGCTCGGCGGGCCCGCAGCCCTGCGCGTCGCAGCGCTCGGTCACCGTGTCGCCGTCGAGGGAGACGCCGACGAAGGAGAAGCGGGTCGTCTGCTGGATCGTCACCGTCCGCGAGCCGGCGGCGACCTCGGCCGCCGAGAGGTCGGTGATCGCCGCGCCGCCGTCGTCGCGGTTGATGGCGAGGCTCTCGAGGCCGATCGAGGACCACGTCAGGGTGACCTCCTCGCCGGCGTGGGCGCGCGCCGCCGAGCTGGAGAGGCCGGTGAGGAACGCGTCGCCGCGGAGGGCGACGACGATCGTCGCCTCCTCGGTGGCGCCGCCGGGCCCCTCGGCGACGAGGCGGTACTCGGTGGAGGCGTCGAGCGCGGGGTCGACGACGCTGCCCTCCCGCGCGGTGGGCGCGCCCGCGGCGCCGTCGTTCCCGAAAGTGCCGAGCGTGCGCGTCTCGCCGCCGCCGACCGGCGTGGCCTCGAGGCGCACCGTCGTCGCGCCGGCGGTGACCCACGAGAGGGTCACGTCGCTGCCGCGGTCGATGGTCGCCGCCGACGAGGTGAAGGAGGCGATCCGCAGCGCCTCGGACGCGACGCGCACCTGCACCGAGCGCGTGTCGGAGGTCGCGTGCTCGCCGGAGCCGATGACGGTGAGCGTGTAGAGGACGTCGCCGGCCTCGGCGGTGGCGCAGGTGCCGCCGTCGTCGCAGGCGTCGGTGAACGAGCCCTCGGCGCCGGGCTCGGGCTCGGCGATCACCCGGTCGTTCGCGGCGAGGACCACGCGCCGGGCCGGCCCCTCGATCCGCCAGGTGAGCGTCACGCTCGAGCGCGGCACGACCTGGAGGAGCCCGCCCGACGGCGACGCCGGCGGCACCACCTCGGAGACGGCGAAGTCCTGGATGGCGACGAGGACCTCGGGCGTCGGCTCGGTCGAGCAGTCGCACGCGCCGAGCGGTGCGACGCCGAGGAGCAGCGCGAGGAGTGCGCGGGAGCGGCTGAACGCCATCGGGAGGCCTCCGGCCCCACGCGCCCCGGGCCCACCCGGGGGTCGCGGGGACGCCGGAATCTAGCGACCGCCCGCCGGGCCTTCAACCCGGAGCGCCCCTGTCCCGGGCCCCGCCCTAGTGGACCGTGCGAGGGACGTCCTCGTCCGCGGCCGTGCCCGCCGGCGGCTCGTGGACGTGGAGGAGCGTGGCGCCGCGGCTCCCGAGGGCGCGGAGCCGGTGCGGCGCGCCGGAGGGCACGACGACGACCTCCCCGGCGCGCAGCTCGCGCTTCTCGCCGGCGAAGGTCACGGCCACGCGTCCCTCGACGACGTAGACGACCCTGTCGCCGTCAGGGTCCGGCGGGCACGACTCGACGCGACCCGGCGGCAAGGTGACGACCGCGATCCGGCTGCGTGGGGTGGATGCGAGGGCGCGGAGCCGCGCCGCCTTCTCCTGGTGAACGTCGCCACGGTGCACGTGTCCGCTCTCCTCCCGGCGCGCTGTCCGCCGGCGGGCGAGAAGGTAGGCACGAAGGCCAGGAGAGGCGCACGCCGCGACCCATCGAGGGCCGACCGTCAGAGCCAGGCGCGGAACGCGTAGCAGACCCGCTCCGGGACCCGCCACCACCAGGGGCGCCGCCGCCAGCTCTCGAGGTCGAGGCGCTCGCAGAGGCTCGAGTCGTCGCAGAACATCGCCTCGAGCCGCTCGGCGACCTCGCGGTCGTAGGCGAGGGCGGTCACCTCGAGGTTGTAGCGGAGCGACTGGGTGTCGAGGTTGTAGCTGCCGACCGTGGACCAGACGCCGTCGATCACCGCGGTCTTGGCGTGGAAGACCGGCTTGCACCACTGGAAGAGCTCGATGCCCCACGAGAGCAGCTTCTCGTAGACCGCGCGCGACGCCCACTTCACCGAGGCGACGTCCGACTCGCCGGGCAGGAGGATCGCCACCCGCACGCCGCGCCGCCGCGCCGCCCGCAGCGAGCGGAGGATGGCGTGGTCGGGGACGAAGTAGGCGTTGGCGATGAAGATCGAGCGCCGCGCCTGGGCCATCGCGTGGCGGTAGGCGCGCCGGATGGCGCGGCGCCTGCCGAACTCGCGGTTGCCGACGATCTGGATCGCGGCGTCGTCGATCTCGCCCTCGAGCGGCGGCGGCGGGGGCGGGGTGTCGCCCGGCGGCGGCGCGAGCGGCACGGCGCGCTTCTGCCGCTTCGACTCCTTCGCCCACGTCTCGCGGAAGAGCTGGTCGAGCGCGCGCACCGCCGGGCCGACCAGGCGCACCATGGTGTCGCGCCAGGCCTTGCCGCCGTCCTTCTCCGCGGCCCACTGATCGCCGACGTTGATGCCGCCGGTGAAGCCCTGGGCGCCGTCGACGACGAGCATCTTGCGGTGATCGCGCCGCGGCCAGCCCCAGCCCGTCCGCCACGGGACGAGCGGCTTGTAGCCGAGCACCTTCACGCCGTGGCCGGCCATCCACTCGAACAGCCAGCTCCCGCTCTTCCACGAGCCGAGGCTGTCGAACAGGAGCGCCACCTCGACGCCGCGCTTCGCCGCCGCCGCGAGCGCCTCGGCGAAGCGGCGGCCGGTGAAGTCGTCGGCGAAGATGTAGGTCTCGAGGTGGACGAAGTGCCTCGCGCCGTCGATGGCCTCGAGCATCGCCGGGTACGTCTCGGCGCCGTCGCGGAGGAGCGCCACGCGGTTGCCGGCGGCGACGACGCGGGGATCCCGGCAGTAGGCGAGCGCCTCGGGAGGGATCGGGTGGGGCGGCGCGCGCTCGGTCCCGGCTCGCGCCGACGCCGGCGCGCTCGGATCGGTCCGTCCTGGCTCACCCACGGGGCCCACGCAGGCCGGAACCTAGGCACGACCGCGGCGGGCTGCCGCCCCCGATCGTGCCCCGCCGCGGGTCAGAAGAGCAGGCCGAGCCCCAGGCCGAGGGAGAGATCGTCGTTGGCGCCGCGGCGGAACCGGAGCAGCTCGATGCGCCCGGTCACCCCGAGCGAGCCGCCCTCGGAGCGCCAGCCGAACGCGGCGCCCGGACCGTACGCCGCGCCGGGGAGCAGGCCGGAGACGCTGGACGCCTCGGGTCCCTGCCCCCGGTCGGCCGCGACCGGATCGTGCACCGTGTACTCGGTGCCCACCCAGGTCACCGCCGGGCCGGCGGAGAGGTACGGCTGCGTGCGCCAGCCGCCGCGGCCGAACTCCCAGCCGAGGCGGAGCGGCAGCGCGAAGTAGTCGAAGGTGGTGGCGACCTGCACGGCCTCGGTCCCGGCGTCGTCGCCGAAGGACGTGTGGTACCAGAGCAGCTCGGCGGCGAGCGCCAGCAGCGCGTCGACGCCGAACGGCGTCCCGAGCAGCCGGTTGAGATCGTAGCCGGCCCGGAGGCCGATGCCGCCGTCGCCGGCGAAGGCGCTGCCCTGCGGGTCGTCGAGGAACAGCACCGCGAGGGCGAGCTCGACGGAGAGGCCGGTGCCCGCGCCGCGCCAGCCGTCGGGGACGGCGGCCTCGGCCACGGCGTCGTCGGGGACCGGCGCCAGCTCCTGTCGGAGCGGCAGGCCGGGCGGCGCGGCGAGGGCGGCGGCGGAGAGCGCGGCGGCGAGCGGCGCGATCACCGGCAGTCGTCCAGCGCCGTGACGCCGTCGCAGGCGCCGCCGAGCCGGGCGGGCGGGATCGCCAGGCGGTCCATCATCACCTCGCAGAGCGCGACGCGGGTGGCGTCGTCGTCGCCGGCGCCCGCGAGCAGCGCGAGCACCGGGATGGCGAGGTCGTCCAGCGCGCTGCCGTCGGGATCGGCGGCGACCCGATCGCGGAGCGAGAGCGTGCCGACGGAGGCGTAGGAGCGGAAGAGCGCGTCCATGACGCGGTCGTAGCTGGTGCCGTCGCGGGCGCCGGCGCGGTAGAGGGCGGCGGCGAACACCGAGCCCAGCTGGTACTGCCGCTGGAGCCAGTAGCCCTGCGCGCGCTCCTCGCCGCCGATCGCCGCGGCCTGGAGCTCGTCCTCGAACTGCGCCTGCGAGTAGCAGTGCCGGTTCGGCGAGAAGACGTCGACGTCGCGGGTGTCGCCGACGAACGCGCCGAGCGAGTGCCGGGCGAAGCGCGGGTCGCCGGAGACGCCGACGGCCCAGGCGTCCGCGTAGCCCTCCTCGAGGGTGCCGAGGATCGCCGCGCCCGGCGACGACGCCGGCCAGGAGAGCACGTAGTCCGGCAGCCAGGAGCCGCCGTGGACCTCGGCGTTGAAGATGGCGTGGGCGTACTCGTGGGCGACGACGCCCTCGTTCATCGGCAGCGGGATCTCCTGGAGCTGGTCGAAGGGCAGGAGCAGGAACGAGCGCAGGAGCGGGAAGAAGGCGGCGTTGTCCGCGAGCGGCTCGGGCTCGTCGCCCGGATCCGGGATCGAGAACTCGGGGAAGTAGAAGAAGGTGATGCCCTTGGTGGGGCCCTCGGGATCCATCCCGCGATCGAGCGCGTAGAGGCGGGCGCGCTCGAAGTTGTAGTAGGCGGTCGCGAGGTTCAGCGAGTGGAAGTCCTGCGGCCAGAGCACGCCGTCCTGCTCCCGGACCTGCGCCACCACCCCCGCGCCGGCGTCGACGATCACCGCGTCGCGGAACGCGGCCTCGCTCGGGATGCCGACGAACTGCGAGAGGTCGACGACGATCTCGGCGTCGCCGACCGGGGTGGCGGCGTCGCCCTGCATCGCGGGCACGTCGTCGAGGGTGACGATCTCGACGACCTCGAGGCCGTAGGCGTCCGCCTCGGCGTCCCACGCGAGCACGGCGACCTTCACCGGTCCCGGCTCGGGCGCGCACGAGGCCGCGAGCGCGGCGGCGGCGAGGGCGGAGCCGAGGACTTCGAGGCGCTTCACGGGCGCCGACGGTAGCACGCGACCGTCGCCTTCCCCAGCGCGCCGGGCCCGCGCGGGACGCCCGCCCGCACGTGCCGCGGCGGAGCGGGCGTTCGTTGAAGTCGCTCTCCTGCCGTGGTACCGAGACGACCTTCCCGTGCCGCGGAGGATCGCGTGAAACGCACCTCCCGCCTCGCAGCGGAGCCCAGCGTGCCCGTCTCCGGCGGCGTCGAAAGGTGAGCGGCGTCGAGCTCGTCGGGCGCGATCTGCCGCCCGCCCCCGCCGCCGCCCGGCGCCTCGCCAGGGACCTCTCGCGGCTGCTCGGGGAGGACGCGGTCTCGACCCGGGCCGGCGACCTCTCCGCCGCCTCCCGCGACATGTGGCCGAAGGCGCTGCTCTGGCAGCTGCAGGGCCTCGCGCCGAAGCCGCCGCAGGTGGTGGCCTGGCCGAAGAGCGTGGAGCAGGTGCAGGAGCTGGTGCGCTTCGCCGCGGAGAAGGGCGTGCCGCTCACGCCCTACGGCGCCGGCAGCGGCGTCTGCGGCGGCGCGATCCCGCTCGGCGGCGGCATCGTCCTCGATCTGAAGCGGCTCGACCGGATCCGCCGCGTCGATCGCGAGGAGCTGCTCGTCGACGCCGAGGCCGGCGTGCTCGGGCTGCCGCTCGAGCAGCGGCTCGAGCACCACGGGCTCACCCTCGGCCACTTCCCGTCGTCGATCATGATCAGCACCGTCGGCGGCTGGCTCGCGGCGCGGAGCGCCGGCCAGTGCTCGGCGCGCTACGGGAAGATCGAGGACATGGTCCAGTCGATGACCGTGGTGCTCGGCACCGGCGAGGTGGTGCGCCCGGCCCGCCCCGCGGCGGGGCCCGACCTCTGCGAGCTCTTCTGCGGGAGCGAGGGCACGCTCGGCGTCATCACCGACGCGACCCTGCGGCTCTGGCCCGCGCCCGAGGTGCAGCTGCCGCGCGGCTACCGGTTCCCGAGCTTGCGCGCGGCGCTCGAGGCGATGCGGCACGCGTTCCGTGCGGGCCTCCGGCCGAGCGTGCTCCGGCTCTACGACCCGTTCGACACCATGATCGCCATGCGCGGCCACGACCGCGCCGAGGAGCACGAGCGGGTGCCCGCGGGCGCGGCGCCGCCGGGCCTCCGCGGTCGGGTCCTGGCGGCGGCGCGGCGGCGCGCGGGGAGGCTCCAGGGCTTCGCGACGCGCGCGGCGCTCGGGCGGCCGCGGGCCCTGAACCGCGTGGCCAGCGCGCTCGAGGCGTGCCTGCTCGTGGTCGTCCACGAGGGGCCGAGGGCGCTCGCGGAGCTCGAGGCCGAGCGCTTCCGCGGGATCGCGGCGGCGTCGGCGGGCCGCGACCTCGGCGAGGGGCCGGGCCGGCACTGGCTGAAGAAGCGCTACGCGGTGAGCTACAAGATGCCGCCGATGTTCGACGCCGGTGGCTGGGTGGACACCTTCGAGGTGGCGACGACCTGGGGCAAGGTCGAGGCGCTCTACGAGGACGTGCGCCGCGCCATCGCGCCGCACGCGTTCGTGATGGCGCACTTCAGCCACGCCTACGCCGACGGCTGCTCGATCTACTTCTCCTTCGCGGGCTCGGCCGACGGCGGGCGCCGCGGGATCGCCGGCTACGACGCCGCGTGGGGCGCGGCGATGGAGGCGGCGGACCGCGCCGGCGCGACGATCACCCACCACCACGGCGTCGGGATCCTCAAGGCCTCGTACATGGCCCGCGAGCTCGGCGAGGGCGGGATGAAGCTCCTCCGCGCCGCGAAGGCCGCCTGCGATCCGGCAGGGATCCTCAACCCGGGGAAGCTCTGCCTGTGAGCGCGGCGCTGCCGGA
>CAZDGH010000019.1:0-28328 GCA_964504805.1 uncultured Myxococcales bacterium
GCCGGCGCCGCGGGCGGCGCCGGCTCGGCGTCGGCGTTGACGAGCGAGAGGTACTCGCGCGCCCGGGCGTTCCCGGGATCGGCCTCGAGCACCTGCCTCCAGCAGGCGACCGCGCGCTCCACCTCGCCGATGGCGTAGTGGCCGAGCCCGCGGTCGAGCAGCTCGAGGACCTTGGCGCTCACGGGCTACCGCCCCGCTCCGCCGATGCGCTGGATCACGCCGCGGAACAGCGCGAGCGTCCGGGTGAGCTGGTCCACGCTGGCCAGCATCGAGTCGAGGCTCTTGGTGGCGATCGCGGTCCGCGCCAGCTCCACCGTGCGCTGGGCCTTGGCGACCGCGTCCTTGCCGAAGTCCGAGCCGGCGACGACGTCGCGGACCGTCGGGAAGAGCCCCTCGACGTCGCGCAGGAGCGCCTCGAGCTCCTGGCGCTTCTTCTCCACCTCCTCGCCCTGCTTCTGCTCGAGGAGCATGTCCTTCTGCTCCTCGATGATCTGGCGGATCTCGGACTCCGAGAGGTTCGAGGTGGCGGTGACGGTGATCGACTGCGCCAGTCCGGTCTCGAGGTCGCGGGCGCTCACCGAGACGATGCCGTCGGCGGAGATGTCGAACTTGACCTCGATCTCCACCTCGCCGCGCTTCGCCGCGCGCAGGCCGGTGAGGAGGAACTCGCCGAGCAGCTCGTTCTTCTCGGCCTCCTTCTCCTCGCCCTGGAGCACGAGGATCTTCACCGTGGTCTGGTTGTCCTTGACCGTGGTGAAGACGTGGCCTGCCGAGGTCGGCACGGTGGTGTTCTTCGGGATGAGGACGCTCGCGTAGCCGCCGGCGATCATGATGCCGAGCGACTGCGGCGTGACGTCGAGGAGGAGCATGCCGCTCTCCTCCTGCGTCAGCGCCTGCGCCTGGATCGCGGCGCCGAGCGCGACGACCTCGTCCGGGTGCACGCCCTTGCACGGCTCGCGTCCGAAGAGGCGCTTCACCGCCTCCTGCACCTTCGGCATCCGCGTCTGGCCGCCGACGAGCACCACCTCGACCACGTCGCGCGCGACGACCTTCGCCTCGGCGAGCGTCTTCTCGACGATCTTCACCGTGCGCTCGACGAGGTCGAGCGTGAGCTCCTCGAGCTTCTCGCGGGTGAGCGTGCGCTGCAGGTGGAGCGCCGCGCCCCCGGACGCCGGCGTGAAGAGGAACGGCAGGTCGATCCGCGCCTCCTTCGTCGCCGACAGCTCGCACTTGGCCTTCTCCGACGCGTCCTTCAGCCGCTGGAGGGCCATGTGGTCCTTGCGCAGGTCGACGCCGTGCTCCTTGGCGAAGCCGAAGACCAGCCACTCGATGATGCGGTTGTCGAAGTCCTCGCCGCCGAGGAAGGTGTCGCCGCCGGTGGCGATCACCTCGAAGACGCCCTTGCCGAGCTCGAGCACCGAGACGTCGAAGGTGCCGCCGCCGAGGTCGTAGACGACGATCTTGCCCTTGTTCTGCTTGCCGAAGCCGTACGCCAGCGCCGCCGCGGTGGGCTCGTTGATGATCCGGAGCACCTCGAGGCCGGCGATGCGACCGGCGTCCTTCGTCGCCTGCCGCTGCCCGTCGTTGAAGTGCGCCGGGACGGTGATCACCGCCTGCCGCACCGGCCGCCCGAGGTACGCCTCGGCGTCGAGCTTCAGCTCCTGCAGCACCTGCGCGGAGATCTCGGGGATCGCCACCAGCCGGTCGCCGAGCCGCACCCGGACGTCGTCGCCGTCGCCGGCCTCGATCGCGTAGGGGTAGAGCTTGCGGGCCTGCGCGACGACCTCGGAGCCGTGCTTGCGTCCGATGAGGCGCTTCGCGGCGTAGACGGTCTGCTCCGGGTTGGTGATCGCCTGCCGCTTGGCGATGTGGCCGACGAGCCGCTTCCCGTTCTTCGCCACCGCGACGATCGACGGCAGCAGCCGCTGGCCGTTTCGTCCCGGGATCACCGTGGGCACGCCGTCCTGCACGGTGGCCACCACGGAGTTGGTGGTGCCGAGGTCGATGCCGATGGTGAGGTCGTCCGAGGGCATGGTCAGAAGGGCCAGAACTTCTTGAGCACGCTGCGCGCGTACGCCTGGTGGGGGTTGAGCTCGAGCGCGCGCTCGAGCGCCTTCTTGCCGGTCTTCTCCTGGCCGCTCTGGATGAGCGCGCGGCCGTACAGCGCGTGGGCGTCGGCGTCGTTCGGCATCAGCTCCACGAGCCGGGCCGCGACCTCGCGGGCCTCCTGCGCCTCGCGCCCGGCGTCGAGCCAGAGCGCCAGGGCCTTCTTCAGCACCTTCGCGCTCCGCGGCGCCACCTCGACCGCCTGCTTCGCGTACTCGAACGCGGCGTAGGCGTCGCCGGAGGTCGCCGCGAAGTCGGCCTTGTGCAGCACCTCCTCGGCGCGCTCGAGGTCGGCCTTGCGCTTCGCCTCGGCGGCGAGGCGCCCCAGCTCCTCGTTCTTCGGGTCGAGCGAGGCGGCCGTGGCGAGGTCCGCCGCCGCCTGCGACCACAGCGCCTTGTCGTACGCCTCGCGGCCCCGCTTCGCGAACTCGCCGGCGGTGCCGAGCCGCTTCATCAGCGGCGAGCGCTTCAGCATCCGCGCCCTCCGCTCCGCCGCGCGCGCCTCGTCGATGGCCGCCTCCTCGGCGTCGCGCTTCTGCGCGGCGGGATCGGCGGCCTTGAGCTTCGCCTCGTAGGCCCGGCGCAAGGCGGGGTCGACGAGGGTCTTCTCGGCCTCGACCAGCGCCTTGAAGACCGCGTCGAGCTTCGGCTTGTAGCTTCCGAGCCGCTTCTGGAAGAAGCGGTCGGGGTGGAAGCGCTTCGAGAGCTCGAAGTACGCCTCCTTGACGCGACCCGCGTCGGCGCCCGGCGGGACGCCGAGGAGGTCGTAGTGCGAGACCTTGCCGATGCGGGCGAAGAGGAAGAGCACCTCCTTGCGCCGATCGACGTCGAGGTCGACCCCCTCCTCGTTGAGCTCGAGGAGGTTGAAGACGAACCCGACGTAGCGGCCGGTCTCGCGCGCGCCGCCGTCCCGGGCCTCGACCACGCCCCTCGAGCGCAGCGCGAGCAGCGCCCCGATGGCCCGCGCCTCGGGGAGACCGGACCGCTGCAGGAGCTCGCCGAGGGTCGTCTCGCCGCCGAGGCGCGCGAGGAGCGCGGCCTCCTCGGGGGAGAGCTTCAGGCGCGCGGGATCGACCCCCCGCACCACCCGGATAGGGTCGGTGCGGCGGCCGAGACCCGGGATCTCGTTCTCGCGGCTGCTCACGGTGGCGACGACGGCTGGGACCGGGGCGCACTCGCCCCGGCCGACGGCGAAAGCCCAGGATAGCCGCGGCCTCGCTGACACGTCAAACCCGCGCACCTTCGGGCTTTTTCGGATCGGCGGGTCAAGGGCCGTCATCGAGCACGAAGAGGACGGCGGAGGTCGTGAGGAGCGCGCCCGCGCCGACCCACAGCCCGACGGCCATGTCGTCGGCGCTCTGGATGTCGTCGAGCTGGGCGTGCACCCGCCCGATCTCGTCGGTGGGTACGACGTTGCCCCACCGCTCGAGCTGGATGTCGAGCGCCTCCTGCTCGGCCAGCGCCTCATACTTGAAGTAGCTGCCCACGCCGGCGAGCAGCACGGCCCCGGCGCCGGTGGCCCACTTGGCGACGCGCAGCGGCCGGAGCGGCGCTCCCTCGGCCGGCGGCGCGGCCACCGCTTCCACCGGCACGGCGCCGGGGGCGCCGGCGACCGACGGGCCGACGTCGACCGTGCCTGCGGCCGCGGGCTCCGCCGCCTTCCCTCCGCCCGGGGCGCCGGGCGCGACGACGCCGTCCGTCGCCTCTCCGGCCACCGCGAACCGGGCGAGCTTCTCGACGGCGGTGGCGAGGGTCGTCCTGCCCGCGAGCCGCACGTGGGCCTCGCGCTCGACCCGCGAGGTCGAAGGGTCGATGACCGCCACGTGGACCCGCGGCGCGTCGCCGGCCGTGCGCCAGACGCCGACGGTGCGGGCCGCGCCGACCCTCGCCGCCGCCACCACCAGCGCGCTCGTGCGCGCCTCCCGATCGGCCGGCACCAGGAACGCCGGCCCGCCGTCGGGCTCGACCGCGCCCTCGGTGCCGAGGTCGACCGTGACCGAGGCGGTGGCGCCGGCGCGGACCTCGACGTCGCGGGTGAGGCTCCGCGCCGCCGGCTTCTCGAACCGATCGGTGACGAGGACCTGGTAGGTCCCCGCCGGCAGCTCGATCGACTCGCCGGGCACGCCCGCGGGGACCGTGTCCACCCACACGTGCGCGGCCTTGCACGACGCCGGCACCTTGCACGTGACCTGGAGCTTGCCGCGCGGCGCCGCCGCCACCGCGCCCTGCGCCTCGGCGTAGAGCGCGACGAGCTCCTTCGGGTACGCCGCCGCGTCGGGCCTGTAGCTCTTCAGCAGCGCGGCGAGGCGCTCGAGCTGCTTCCGCGCCGCCTCCTTCGAGCCGCGCTTCTTGTCGGTGAGCTCCACCATCGCCAGGAGGAGCCGCGCCACGCGCATCCGCTCGTACGCCTGCACGTCGCCGCCGGCGTGGACGAGCGCCGCGAGCGCCAGCTCGAGGTTGCCGCGGGCGGCGTCGAGCTCGAGCTGGAAGAAGTAGAGCTCGGAGGCGTCGAGGAGGTCCTTCACCTGCTCGAGGCTCCGCGCCGGCAGCCCGAGGCGCGCCCGGGTCTCCTCGGCGCCGTGGACGCGGCCCTTCTTGCCGAGCTCGTTCTGCACCGCGCCGCGGAGCAGCTCGACGGTGTCGGCGATCTTCGGCTCGCCCGGCTCCCGCAGGCCGACGACCGCCCAGCCCTCGGGCTGTGGCGCGGCGGCGAGCGCGACGGCGGCGAGCAGGACGGCGGTCATGGGCAGCTCGGGTCCATGAAGTCGTCGACGACGTTCCAGGTGAAGGTGTCGGGCACGGTCGCGCCGAGCGGATCGGCGACCTCCACCGAGGCCGTCACCGAGGAGCCGAGGTTCGAGCCCTCCTCGATGCTGCAGGTGTGCGTCACCGGCCCCACGCTGAAGGTGTGCAGCGCCGGCATGACGAGGTCGACGCCGCACGACGCCGCGCCGCAAGGAAGCACCGCCGGCGAGCCGAGCGAGACGCCGAGGTCGGAGAAGTGCGCGCTCGTCTCGACCGCGGCGTCGACCGTCCAGGTGGAGCTGAGCGGGTCGCCGTCCGGATCGAACACGCCGAGCACGGCCCGGCGCTCGGCAGCGCCCGCCGCCGCGGCCCCGACGCTGCCCCGGGCGACCCGCCGGCTGGAGCAGACCTGCAGCACGCAGCACTCCTCGTCGCCGCAGTTGCGGGCGAGCAGCTCGAGCTCCGGGACCGTCTCGGTCACGACCGGCGCACGGTTCGTCACCCGCACCAGCCCCCGGCCCTCGCCCCGGCCGCCGAGCTCGTCGTCGGCGACGACGACGAGCGGCACGTCGCGTCCCACCGCCTCGAGCGGCCCGATCACCACCGGCGCGGCGACGCCCTCCGACGGCACGATGCCGGCCGCGGCCAGGCTGCCGTCGGGATCGTCGAGGCGCGCGAAGGACGAGACCGGATCTCCTTCGGGATCGACCACGGCGAGGTTCGCCGCCGCGAGCTCGCGGCGTAAGCGCGGCGCGCCGGCCGCGTCCTCGAAGTACTCGTGGCCGTCGGCGAGGTCGTCGGCGATCGTCACCACCGGCGGCTCGTTGGCGAGCGTCAGGAGCTCGGTCGACGCCCCGGCGGCGCCGTTCGGGTCGCTGGCGGTGAACTGCACGAACAGGCCCGGCAGGTCCTCGAGCGCCCCGCCGACCTCGACGTGGGGGTCGAGCGTGGTCGGGTCGTCGAAGCGCACGTGGGCGGAGGCGGACTGCCAGCGGATGGTCGAGCGCTCGAGGACGTCGCCGTCCGGATCCGAGAAGACGCCGAAGCCGCCCGGCGCGCGCTCGGCGTGGTACGGGCCGAAGCCGCCGGCGGCGAGCGCGGGATCGTAGACGTGGGGGAGCGGCCGCCCGTCGTGGGCGCGCAGCACCGGCGGCCGGTTGCGCACCACCAGCTCGAAGGTGGCGCTGCTCGAGAGGCCGAGCGCGTCGGTGGCGGTGACCTCGACGACGTAGCCTCCGGAGATCGGCCCGAACGCCTCCCGGTGGAGGACCAGGCGGTCGCCGCCGTCTGCGGGCTCGGCGGCGAGCGTCACCTCGGGGAACGGCGCCTGCGCGAGCCGGTACGAGAGCGTCACCGCCTGCACGTCGGTGGCGGCCGGCGCGACCAGGAAGGCGGCGTCGCAGCTCGACTGGCCGCAGTGGTGGTCCTCGGAGCCGTTCGCCGGCGGCTCCAGCGCCGGCGCGACGTTCTCCGCCGAGAGCTCGAGCGTGGCGACGGCGCGGCCCCCGACTCCGTCGGAGACGGCGACCTCGATCCGGTAGGTCGCCGACGCCACCGCAGCGTCGGGCGTGAGGCGCGCCGCGCCGCCGTCGTCGACGAGCGTGGCGGCCGGCGTCACCGACCACTCGTAGGCCAGCGCGTCGCCGTCGAGGTCCTCGGCGACGACGGAGAGGGCGACCTCCTCGCCGGGCTGCGGCGGCACCGCGGGACCGTCGAGCCGCGCCGTGGGCGGCGCGTTCTCCGAGGCGATCGCGGCCTCGGCGCTCGCGGTACGCCCGGTGGGGCTCGTCGCGACGAGCGTGACGGTGAGGTCCTGGTGCGGCCGGAGGACCCGCAGCTTCGCCTGCGACGGCAGCGCCTCGTCGGCGGTCACGGTCGCGGCGCCCTCCGGCGCCACCGACCAGGAGTACGAGAGCGTGCCGCCGCCGGGCAGGTACGAGGCGCCGCCGTCGAGCGCGACCTCGGCGCCGAGCCGGGCCGCGGCGCGGTCGGCGACGAGCGTCACCCGCGGCACCGGATCCTCGACGCAGAGCCCGTCGCGACAGGTCGAGTCCGCGGCGCAGTCCGCGTCGGCCTCGCAGGCGCCGGAGAGCGGCTCCTCGGCG
Source organism: uncultured Myxococcales bacterium (assembly GCA_964504805.1). Lineage (GTDB taxonomy): Bacteria > Myxococcota > Myxococcia > Myxococcales > Vulgatibacteraceae > CAZDGH01. The sequence goes on from CAZDGH010000019.1 coordinate 6,957, forward strand.
CAAGACGCCGCCACGAGCACGAGGGTCGCAGGGAGCCAGGCACGACGAGCCATGATCCGTCCCCCTCCGCTCACGGGATCGACAGCGAGAGCCCCACCGACGCGCCGCCCGGCGCCGGCGCGATCGAGAGCGCGGCGCCTCCGCCCCCGTCGTCGTCGTCGGACGCGGCGTCGACCACGAAGATCGCGCCCGACACCGCGAGCGCCGCGCCGCCCGCGAAGAGGAGCGTCGTGGCGGTGGCGCCGTCGTCCTCCGCCTGCGCCTTCAGCGCCGCGCGCGCCTCCGCCTCGCCGGGGGAGTGCCGGCCGAGCTCGTCGCGCAGCGCCTCGTAGTCGTGCTGCGCCGTCGAGGCCTCGCTGGCGAAGAACGCGCTCCCGCCGAGGGCGAGGACGCCGACCCCGAGGAGCGACCACTTCGCCACGTGCCAGCCGGTGCCGAGCCCGTCGTCGCGCGGCGCGACGGCCGGGCCGGTCGGGCCGGGGCCGGGACCGATCGCGGCCACCGCCGGCGCCGACGCGCCTGCGCCCTCGAAGCCGGCCATCGCCAGCTCGTCGGAGCGCGGCTCGACGCGGATCCGGGTCACGGCGTCGAACCGCACCTCCACGTAGCCGCGGGCCTCGGCGCCGCCGGGGCGGACGACGCGGAGCACGTGCTGACCCGGCGTGATCCCGCCGATCGGCGCGGAGAGCGGCGCGACGCCGACCCTGGCGCCGTCGAGCCACAGCTCGGAGCCGTCGGCGGCCTCGACCAGGAGCGCGCCGACGTAGCGCTCGGGCGCGAGGAGCCGGGTCGTGCCGGCGCGCACCACCGGCGCCACGGCCACGCCCTGCCCGACCGCCTCGAGGTGCTTCTTCGACGTGCCGCCGCCGGACGGCACCAGGAGGAGCAGCACCGAGAGCGCCTCGCCGACGGGCCGCGCCGCCGTGTAGAGCACCTGCGTGGCCCCGGCCTTCCGGCCCGCCTCGGCGATGCACGGCTCGTCGGAGGAGGCGCAGAACGTGGGGCCCGGGGTGGGGACGCGCTCGAGCCCCGGCAGCCCGCCCACCGCCGCCTCCAGGCCCGCCTGCACGTCCGCCGAGCGGGCGGCGTCGACGCCCTCGGCGACGACCGGGAGGACGAGCAGCCGCGGCGCCGCGGCCGCCGCCGCCGGAAAGGCGAGCAACGTCGGCACGAGCAGCCGGACGATCCGGCGCGACATCGATGGTCCCCCGTTGGCGCGCGCGGCCCGCGCGGCGGCGCGCTGTCACGCCTCCGGTGGTAGCAGAGGCGCCCGACCGCCTCAACATCCGGGCCCGCGAGGAGGCGGCGATCCTGCTATACCTGTCGCATCCCGCTGCGACGAGGCCCGCGAACGATGGAGTACGTGTCCCCCGACATCCGCCGGCAGATCTTCTCCTGGAGGAGCCCGCGACTCGGCCTGGAGATGCCGATCGTGCGCTACGGCCACTGGGGCCGGCCGCTCCTGCTCCTGCCGTCGGCCGCCGCCGACTTCCTCGAGTACGAGCGCTTCTTCGTGATCAAGTCGATGGAGCGCTACATCCGCGAGGGGAAGGTCACCGTCTTCTCGATCAACTCGGTGAACCGCCACTGCTGGATGGACGACTCGATCCCGGTGCACGAGAAGGTGCGGCGGCAGGGCCTGTACGCGGGCTACATCGAGGAGGAGGTCGTCCCCGCGATCCGGCAGAGCCTGCAGGATCCCGGCGCGCGGCCGGCGGTCTCCGGCGTCTCGTTCGGCGCGTTCCACGCGACCAACGAGTTCTTCCGCCGCCCCGATCTCTTCTCCACGCTGATCGCGGTCTCGGGCTTCTTCGACCTCGCCGGCTACCTCGAGGGCCAGGGCGGCGGCGACGCCTACTTCCACAACCCGACCTGGTACGTGCCGAACCTCGGCGGCGCCCACCTCGACACGGTGAAGAACCACTGCCGCGTCCACCTCGTCACCGGCCGCGGCCAGTGGGAGCGCCCGGAGAAGACCGAGCGCTTCTCGCAGCTGCTCTGGGACAAGGGCATCTGGCACGACAAGGACATGTGGGGCCACGACGTCGCGCACGACTGGCCGTGGTGGCGCCGGATGTACGACCACTACCTGGACCACAAGCTCGGCTGGTAAGGGGAGACCATGTACCTGCGCCTGCTCAACCCGTCGCAGCGCGAGGCCTACCTCCGCGTCGCGCAGATGCTGCTCCACATCGACGGCCACTCGCACGAGGCCGAGGCCGCGCTGCTCGAGGCCGGCCGCCTCGAGTGCGGCGCCGAGAAGCTTCCGCCCCCCGCGCAGCCCTCCGAGCTCACCACGGTGGTGAAGGCGTTCGACTCGCTGCCCGAGAAGATGGTGCTCCTCCTCGAGAGCTGCGCCGTCGTCGCCGCCGACGGCCAGACCACCGTGGCGGAGCGCGGCGAGATCGCCCGCCTCTGCACCGCGATGGGCGTGCCGTTCTCCCAGGCCGAGCGCTGCTTCGCCTGGGTCGAGCAGGCCCGCGCGCTCCAGGCCCAGGGCCTGCAGCTCGTCGCCGGCCGCTAGCGCCGCCGCTCCGCGGCGGAGGCTCCGAGCCGCCGCTTCGCGGCGGAGGCTCCAGCAGCCAGGCTCCGGGCTCCAGCCACCTTGGCGCCGTCGGCGCGAGGCGCGCAGCGCCGAGCAGCCTGCCGGCTGGAGCCTGAAGCCTGGAGCCTGGAGCCTGCTCTAGAGCAGCGCCTCCAGCAGCGCCTTCTGCACGTGCAGCCGGTTCTCCGCCTCGTCGAAGACGGCGGACTGAGGGCCCTCGAGCACGTCGGCGTCGATCTCCTCGCCGCGGTGGGCGGGGAGGCAGTGGAGCACGATCGCCTTCGGCTGGGCCGCGCGCATCAGCTTCGCGTCGACCTTGTAGCCGGCGAACGCCCTGGCGCGGACCGCCTGCTCCGACTCCTGGCCCATCGAGGCCCAGACGTCGGTGGTGACGACGTTCGCGCCGGCGGCCGCCTCCTCGGGCGACGACGCGAGCACGACCTTCCCCGTGCCGTGCTCCTTCGCCCAGGCGAGGACGCCGGGGTCGGGGCGGTAGCCCTCGGGGCAGGCGAGGCGCAGCTCGAAGCCGAGGATCGCCGCGGCCTCGATCCACGAGTTGGCCATGTTGTTGCCGTCGCCGATCCAGGCGACGACCTGCCCCTCGACGGTTCCGAGCCTCTCGCGGCCGGTGAAGACGTCGGCGAGCACCTGGCAGGGGTGGTGGAGGTCGGTGAGCCCGTTGATGACCGGGCAGGATGCGTGGGCGGCGAACTCCTCGAGCTTCGACTGCGCGAAGGTGCGGATCACCACCGCGTGCAGGTAGCGCGAGAGCACCCGCGCCGAGTCGGAGATCGGCTCGCCGCGGCCGAGCTGCATCTGCGCCACCGGCAGGTCGAGGGCGAGCGCGCCGAGCTCGTGGGCGCCGACCTCGAAGGAGACGCGGGTGCGCGTCGACGCCTTCTCGAAGATGAGGCCGACGCTCTTGCCCGCGAGCGGGAAGTACTGCACGCCGCGGCGGCGGAGCTGCTTCAGCTCCTCGGCGCGGTGGAAGAGGTAGCGGAGCTCCTCCGCGGTCCAGCCGGCGAAGGAGAGGAAGTCGCGCTTCCGCGCGCCACGCTTGAGGTCGAGCACGGCTACTCCTTCAGCGCCCGCTCGAGGAGGTCCACGGCCTCGTCCACCTGGACGTGCTCGACGACGAGCGGCGGCGCGAAGCGGACGGTCTTCTCGCCGGCGGCGTTGACGAGCAGGCCGAGCTCGCGGCAGCGCGCGATCGTCGGCGCCGCCTCCTTCGGCAGCTCGACGCCGCGGAGCAGTCCCACGCCGCGCACCTCGACCACCCGGTCGCCGACCCGGCGGGCCATGTCGGCGAGGCGGCCGCCGAGGTACTCGCCGACGTCGCGGGCGCGCTCGAGCAGCCCGCCCCCGACGAGCTCGTCGATCACCACCGAGGCGCAGGCGGCGGCCAGCGGGTTGCCGCCGAAGGTCGAGGCGTGGCTGCCGGGCGTGAGGGTGCCGGCGACGCGGTCGGTGCAGAGCATCGCGCCGATCGGGACGCCGTTGCCGAGCGCCTTCGCCACCGAGAGGCAGTCCGGCGTGACGCCGTGCTGCTCGTGCGCGAACAGCGTGCCGGTGCGGCCGACGCCGGTCTGCACCTCGTCGAGGAGGAGGAGCAGGCCGTGCTCGTCGCAGATGGCGCGGAGCTCCTTCAGGAAGCCCTTCGGCGCCACCCGTACGCCGCCCTCGCCCTGCACCGGCTCGACCAGGATCGCCGCGGTGTGCGGGCCGACGAGCGCACGCACCGAAGCGGCGTCCCCGAACTTCGCGTGCTTGATCCCCGGCACCGTCGGCTCGAAGCCCTTCCAGTACTTCGGCTGGCCGGTGGCGCTCACGGTGAAGAGGGTGCGGCCGTGGAAGCTCTGCTCGAAGGCGATGATCTCGTAGCGGTCGCGGCCGGCGTCGCGGTGCCACTTGCGGGCGAGCTTGAGCTGCGCCTCGTTCGCCTCCGCGCCCGAGTTGCAGAAGAACACCTTGTCGGCGAACGAGCGCTCCACCAGCCGCTCGGCGAGGGCGATCGAAGGCTCGTTCCAGTACACGTTGGAGGTGTGCCAGATCCGCTTCGCCTGGGCGTCGAGCGCCGCGAGCACCTTCGGGTGCGCGTGCCCGAGCGCGTTGGTGGCGATGCCTCCGATCATGTCGAGGTAGCGCTTCCCGTCGGCGTCCCAGGCGCGGCAGCCCTCGCCGCGCACCAGGGCGATCGGCTGCTGCTTGTAGCTCGCGACCAGGACCTTCTTGCCGCGCTCGACCCACTCCGCGTTCGTCGTCATGTCAGCTCCGGATCACCGTGCCGATGCCACGGTCGGTGAAGATCTCGAGGAGGAGCACGTGGGGCACGCGCCCGTCGACCACGTGCACGCTCTTCACCCCCGCGTCGAGCGCGTCGAGGCAGCAGCGCACCTTGGGGATCATCCCGCCCTTCACGGTGCCGTCGGCGATCGCCGCCTCCGCCGCCGCCCGCGGCAGCTCCGGCACCAGCCGCTTGTCCTTGTCGAGGATGCCCTCGATGTCGGTGAGCAGGACGAGCTTCTCCGCCCCGAGCGCGCCCGCCACCCGGCCCGCCACCGTGTCGGCGTTCACGTTCAGCGTGCGCCCCTCGGCGTCGATCGCGACCGGCGCGACCACCGGGATGAACCCGTCGCGCAGGAGCCCTTTGGCGATCGCCGGATCGACCCGCTCGATCTCGCCGACCCGCCCCAGGTCCGGCGCCCCCGGCTTCGACGCCTTCCGCCCGAGCAGGAACGTCGCGTCGCGACCCGAGAGGCCCACCGCCCGCCCCCCGGCCCTCGTCACCGCCGTGACCACGTCGCCGTTCACCTGCCCGGCGAGCACCATCTCGACGACGCCCATCGCCGCCTCGTCGGTGACCCGCAGCCCCTCCACGTACGTCGACTTCACGCCCATCTTGTCGAGCGCCGCGTCGATCTGCGGCCCGCCGCCGTGCACCACGACGACCTCGATCCCGACGTGCCGCAAGAGCACCACGTCCTGCGCGAACGACGCCTTGAGCGCCTCGTCCGTCATCGCGTGGCCGCCGTACTTCACGACGAACGTCTTGCCGGCGAAGGCCCGGATCCACGGGAGCGCCTCGGAGAGGATCTGGGCTTTTTCGAGCGCGGACGCCATGGAGCCGCGCAGCATAGATCCGGCGAAGAACGGGCGCGAGCGTGCTGCGGCTCCAGGCTCCAGGCTCCAGGCTCCAGGCTCCAGGCTGCAGCCATCCGCCGGCGCGGTGGAGTCAGCGCAGGCGGCCGATGAGCGCCTGCAGCCCCCGAACGAGGTCGCCATAGCGGTCCACCAGGGGCCGCACGTCGGCGGTACGGAGCAGCTCGAGGCGCGGGCAGAGCCCGAGCAGGTAGCGGACCTCGGATGCGGACGCGAGCGCCATCGTGAGGAAGTGGACGTAGTCACGCGTCGAGGCGCGTGCCGAGCCCTCGACGATGTTCGTAGGCACCGAGACGGCGGCCCGCCGGATCTGCGTCGTCAGGCCGAAACGCTCGTCGCCCGGGAGCTCTCGCGTCGCTCTGTAGACGTCGACCACGAGCTCGTCCGCGAGCTGGAACACCTTGAGCTTCTCGTGGTTCCGACTCATCCGAGACCACCGCGCCGGGCACGCCGGAGCCTGGAGCCTGGAGCCTGGAGCCTGCCTCTCAGAACCCGCTCAGCTTCGAGACGATCTCCTTCATCACTTCGGACGTACCGCCGCCGATCGTGATCAGCCGGATGTCGCGCCAGGCGCGGGCGACGTGGGTCTCGGTGACGTAGCCCATGCCGCCGTGGAACTGCATGCAGTCGTAGGCGACCTTCTGCGCCAGATCCCCGGAGTACAGCTTCGCCATGGAGATCTCCTTCACCGGCGCGTACTCGGAGCGCTTCGAGAGGTAGTCGTCGAAGAGGTGGGCCGCGTGGTAGCAGAGCCGCTTGCCGGCCTCGGCGCCGGCCATGTGCTCGACGAACTTGTGGCGCCACACCTGGAACTTGATGATCGGGCGGCCGAAGGCCTCGCGCTCGAAGCCGTAGCGGATCGAGTCCTCGAGCATCACCTCCATGGCGGTGTTCGCCGCCAGGGCGCCGACGAGCCGCTCGCTCTGGAAGTTCGTCATGATGTGGTAGAAGCCCGCGTTCTCCTCGCCGAGCAGGTAGCGCTGCGGGATCCGGCAGTCCTCGAAGTAGAGGATGGCGGTGTCCGAGGAGAGGTTGCCGACCTTCTCGAGCTTCTTCGCCACCGAGAAGCCCTTCACGTCGGTGGGGAACGTCACCAGCGAGACGCCGCCGTAGCCGGCCTCGCCGGTGCGGACCGCGAGGGTGATGAAGTCGGCGCGGGTGCCGTTGGTGATCCACATCTTCGAGCCGTTGATGACGTAGTCGCCGCCGTCCTTGCGGGCGGTGGTGCGGATCGAGGCGACGTCGGAGCCGCAGTTCGGCTCGGAGACGCCGAGCGCCGCGATCTTCTCGCCGCGCATCGCCGGCTCGAGGAACAGCTTCTTCTGCTCGTCGGTGCCGATCTCGCTGATGATCGGCGTGGCCATCTCGGCCTGGACCATCAGCGCCATGTTCACGCCGGCGTTGTGCGAGCGGCACAGCTCCTCGGCGAAGGCGACGACGTACCAGTAGTCGAGGCCGCTACCCCCGTACTTCGGGTCGTGGCGCATGCCGAGCAGGCCGAGGTCGCCCGCCGACTTGAAGACCTCGCGGGGGAAGATCCCCGCCTCGTCCCACTCGAGCGCGTGCGGGGCCAACTCCTTCTCGACCCACGTCCGCACGGTCTTGCGGAACGCCTCGTGCTCCTCGGTGAACGGGTTCCCGACGGCCATGGCTCGCCTCCGTTGACTCGGAAATCAGGCGAACCCTAGGCCCGGCTGATTCGGGTGTCAACGCGGCCCGCGGCCCCGGAAATGCGAAGGCCCCGGCGGCGGGCCGGGGCCTTCGGTGCTTCGAGGCTACGCGCCGCGGCTCAGTTCACCGTGCGGCAGGTGCCGACGCCGTCGGCGGCGCCGTCCAGCTGCAGGCAGATCGCGTCGCCCGCGCAGGTGTCCTGCCCGCCCGGCTCCGGCACCGCGCAGTAGCGGCGGCAGACCGGCGTCGCGGTGCCGAGGGTGCAGTGCAGGCCCGGGCCGCAAGCGGTCGGGCTGTCGCAGGTCGCGTCCTGCTGCTGATCGCCGGGCGTGGTGCAGTACGAGAGCGCCTCGGCGGCGTCGTAGTAGCAGGCGGTGTCGCCCACGCAGCCGGTCGGGTTGCCGATCGGATTGCACCGGTCGAGGCAGGTCGGGACCACCTCGCGGTCCTCGTTCTCGATCGGCAGGCAGGCCTGGCCGGCGACGCACTCGGTGCCGCCGAGGCCGCCGCACTTGCAGATGCCGTCCTCGGGATCGCACGAGGTGCCCGGGAGCGCGTCGCAGTCGACGCCCGCGCACTGGTTGCCGCCCTGGCAGGCGCCCGTGTCGAGGTTGCAGGTCTGGTTCGCGCCGCACACCGGGGCGCCGGGGCCCACGCCGCAGCGGCACTGCCCGTCGGCCGGGTCGCAGGTGGTGCCGCCGCGGCAGCGGTTCGCGGCGTCGGCGCAGACCTGGCTGGTCTCGCAGGCGAACGTGCCGGGGTTCGCGCCGTCCTCGGCGCAGGCCTGGCCGGAGCTGCACACCTGCCCGTTCCCTCCGCCGCAGTGGCACTGGCCGTCGTCCGGGTTGCAGGTGCTGTTCGGGCCGCAGTTCACGCCCGCGCAGGCATCGGCGACGCACGCCCCGGCCTCGCAGCGCTGGCCGAAGGAGCAGGCCGACGCGCCGCACTTGCAGATGCCGTCGTCGGCGTCGCAGGTCTGGCCGGCGGAGCAGGTCACGCCCTCGCAGAGATCGGACTCGACGCAGGTGCCGGCCTCGCACGCCTGGCCCGCGCCGCACGGCGCCGCGCCGCACTTGCAGACGCCGTCGGCCGGGTCGCAGAGCTGGCCGTGGGCACAGACGACCTCGTCGCACGGCCCCGGCTCGCAGGTGCGGGTGGCAGGGTTGCAGGTCTGCTCGTCCCCGCAGATCACGCCGCCGGCGCCGCCGCACTTGCAGACGCCGTCCGCCGGGTCGCAGGTCTGGCCGCCGGTGCAGGTGACGAGATCGCAGGCGGTCGAGACGCACGTCGGCGCCGGATCGAGGACGCAGGCCTCGTCGTCGCGGCAGACGACGCCCGCCGCGCCGCCGCACTTGCAGACGCCGTCGGCGGGATCGCAGGACTCGTTCTCGCCGTCGCACTCCACGCCGGCGCAGGGGTCGACGGGCTCCTGGTTCTGCGGAGGGTCGTTGCCGGCGTCGTCGCAGGCGGCGAAGGCCAGCGCCGACAGCCCCGCGGCGGCCAGCAGGCGGTACGTGCGGTTCATGTTGTCCACTCTTCCGTTCCCCTCGAGTTTCCTCGCGCGGCCCACGCCGGTCCGCGCGTCTTCGAGCCCGGCTCTACCACGCCGGGCCTCCCACGTCCCGGCGCCGCTACGCGCGACGCCGCCTCCGGACGAACAGCGCCAGCGCCACCACGCCGAGGGCGAGCACGCTCACCGGCCCGCCCGAGGACTGGCAGCCGCCCTCGTCCGCCTTCGGCGCCGGCTCCTCCACCGGCGGCGGCGCGACGGGGACGGTCCGCAGCGTGATCGAGAACCCGGCGAGGCCCACGCGGCTCTGCGAGTCCCGCACCTGCACGAGGAAGTTGAACGTGCGCTGCGGCTGCCCGTCGAGCAGGGTCTCCTCGAGCGCGCCGTCGATGGTGCCGTCGGCGGAGAGCTCGAGGCCCTCCGGCAGGGCGGAGCCCTCCGCGAGCGACCACGTCAGGAAGCCCTCGCCGCCGGTCGCCTCCAGGCTCGCCTCGTAGTCCTCGCCGGGGAACGCGTCGGGCAGCCCGCGGGTCACCACCGCGATGCCCTGGTCGTAGCCGACCGCGACGTTGATGGTGCAGGTGTCGACCTGCGGCTCGCCGTCGGTGCGGTCGGAGACCTGCACGGTCCAGAGGTACTGGCCGGCGACGGACGGCGTCCCGGAGACCGCGCCGCTCGACGCCAGGACGAGGCCGGGCGGCGCCTCCTCGGGGAACGTGCCGCCGGCGTCGCCGCTGCCGGCGAGACGGCGGTACTCGAGGGTGCTCCAGGCGTACGGCTTGGTGCCGCCCGCCGCGAGGAGCTGCTCGAGGTACGTCTCGCCCACGTTCTTCTTCGGCAGCGCGCGGGTCGCGCAGGTGAGGCGGCCGGGCGGCGCCACCCGGACCGCGAGGTCCATGGTGTCGGTGGCGCCGGCGGCGTCGGAGACCTGCACGGTCACCGCGAAGGTGCCGTCGGACTGCGGCGCGCCCTCGAGGACGCCGCTCGGGCCCATGGCCAGGCCGGGCGGCAGCGCGCCGCCGGCGATCGCCCAGGTGTACGGCACCCGGCCGCCGACGGCGGAGAGGCCCGCCTCGAACGGGACCTGGAACGCAGCGGTGGGCAGCTCGGCGGTGACGATGGTGAGCGGCAGCTCCGCGGCCGTGACCTCCAGCGTGAGCTCCTGGCTGTCGGTGGCGGCGCCGGAGGCGACCTCGACCGTGAAGGTGAAGGTGCCGGCGGAGGCCGGCGAGCCGCAGAGCAGCGTCGCGTACTCGTCGCCGCGGACGCGGGCGCCGGCGGGCTCCTCGACGAAGCCGAGGCCCGGCGGGAGGGTGCTGCCCGCGGCCACCGACCACTCGTAGGTGCCGCTGCCGCCGACCGCGACGAGCAGCTTGCAGTAGGTCGCGCCGACCTGCGCCTGCGGCAGCTCGGTGGTGGCGATGTCCACGGTGCCGCGCGACACCACGAAGGTGTCCGCGGAGACGCCGAGGTTGTTGAGCTCGCCGAGCTCGTAGACCTGGTTCTGCGGGTCGATGACGATGCCGAGGTAGTAGGTGCCCGAGCCGACGTCGGCCGGGAGCGTCACCGTCTCCTGCACGTCGGCGGTGGTGAGCGGCTGCGCGTCGACGACGCCGTCGAAGATGGCGCGATCGGACGCGGTGACCACCTCGTTCTCGGAGAGGACGAGGACGTACGGCACCTGCACGGCGACGTCGTTGCCGAGGTTCCGCGCCACCCAGGTGAGCGTGAAGTCCTGGCCGGGCGTCGCGCCGTTCGGCACCGCGATCGACTCGACGGTGAGGTCCGGCGCCGGTACGCCGAGCGGGAACGGCCCGTAGGCGGCGTAGTTGTTGCCCTCGGCGTCCTCGGCGACCGCGTCGAGCGGGTCGACCTCGGCGACGATGTAGTAGTCGCCCGCCGCGAGATCGACCGGGAGCGGCACGTCGAGCACGAAGGAGGCGGAGAGCCCCGGCGACGCGGTCTCGGTGTTCGGGGCGTCACCGAGCAGCGTGTCGTCGGCCGAGAGCGCGCCGTCGCGGCTGACGTGGAAGCGCATCCCGAAGCCGATCGCGTCGGCGCCGCCGACGTTGGTGGCGGTCGCCTCCATGTGCATCGAGACGCCGGTGTAGCCGATCGCGTCGGCGGTCACCGCGCTGACGATCACGTCCGGGCCCTGCGAGTAGCTGATCGCCTGGTTCGTGGGCCAGTTCGCGGCGCCGCAGCTCGGGTTGCACCCGAGCCCGGCCACCGAGAGCGCGCCGCCGGCCGCGTCCTCGATGCCGACCGTCGCCGAGTCGCCGCTGGTCGAGTACGTGCCGTAGTGGACGACCACGGTGCTCGACCCCTCGAACAGGTGCACCTGCGCCTCGCGGCCGCCGCCGCCGCCGAGGTGCGGCCAGTTCGCCCACTGCACGATGAACTCGCGCGTCGGCGCGCTGCCGACGGTCGTGTAGCTCACGTCGCTGCCGGCGAGCACCTGGCTGTCGTCCCACCAGACCGCGATCATGTTGTTCGGCGCGTTGGCGTTCGGGATCGACTGGTTCGAGTAGACGGTGCTCGTGCCGCCGAAGGTGACGAGGCCGTTGGTGGAGACGCCGATCGCGTTGTACGACTGGCCGTAGAAGGTGACCGAGAACGGCAGGTTGATGGTCGTCGCCTGGTCGTCGCCCGACATGTTCGACGAGGTGCCGTTCGCGATCGGGGTGTAGGCGATCGGGTACTGCCGCAGCGTGTAGCCCTGCTGCGCCGAGGCGAAGCCCGGGAGCGCGAGGAGCGCCAGCGCCGCCAGCGGCAGGAGCCGCCGCGCGCCGCGGAGGGGGCGGCGGCGCCGGAGCAGCGCCGCCACGCCGAGGCCGAGCCCGAGGAGGGACGCCTGCGAGCCGGTGCCGGCCGCGCAGCCGCAGCCACCGTCGTCGCCGCCGGCGGTCTCGGCCGGCGGCGGCTCGGGGAGCGGGTCGGGCAGCACGCGCATCGAGAGCGCGGCCAGGCCCACGCCGCCCGCGCCGTCCGACAGCTCGACGATGAAGCTGTGCAGGCCGATGGTCGCCGTCTCGGAGACGGTGCCGGAGACGACGCCGTCGGCGGCGAGCGACAGCCCCTCGGGCAGCGCGCCCGCGTAGAGACGGTACGTGCCGGACTGCGCCGCGTCGAGCTGCTCGTCCACCACGTCGAGGCGGTGCACGTCGGGCAGCGACTGGGTGCGGATCACGAGCCGGTTGCAGATCACCGTGAGGGGGAGCTCGGCGGAGTCGGTCTGGCCCGCGCCGTCGACGACGGAGACCGAGACCACGAAGCTGCCGCAGGCGAGCGGCGCTCCGTTGAGGCAGCCGCGAGTGCCCTGCTGCTCGAACGCGAGGCCGGGCGGCGCGGTCGCCGGGTCGATGGAGAAGGTGTAGGCGCCGTCGCCGCCCTGCGCCTCTGCGCACTCGACGTACGGCTGGCCCGCGAGCCCCTCGACGAAGCGCTGGGTGGTGATGGCGAGGTCCGCCGCGTCGAGGATCACCAGGGTGAGGTCGCGGAGCGCCTCGTTGCCGATCGCGTCGGTGACGCGGACGGTGAAGGTCGACTCGCCGGCGATCCCCGGCGTGCCGGTGAGCGCCGCGTTCTCCAGGCGGATGCCGCCGGGGAGCACCCCGCCGACGATCGCCCACCGGTACGGCGCGATGCCGCCGACGGCGGCGAGGCTGGCGTTGTACGCGTTGGCGACGGTCCCGGGCGGGAGCGTCTCGGTGGCGACGGCGAGCGACGTCGTCGGCGGGTTCACCCGGAACGGGAGCAGCGCCTCGGCGGTCGCGCCGCCCGAGCGGACGGTGACGTGGAACGCGGTGGTGCCGAGCTCGCTCGGGGTGCCGTGGAAGAGGCCGTCTGCGTCGAGCGTCATGCCCGGCGGGAGGTCGCCGTGATCGAAGACGTACGCCCCGTCGCCGCCGGTGGCCACGAGGTGGCGGGTGTACGCGAGGCCGACGGTGGCGTCGGGCAGCGAGGTGGTGGCGATGCGGAGCGACGAGACCTCGACCCGCACCGTCGCGGGCGCGACGTAGGAGTTGTTGGTCTCGTCGAGCTCGGCGACCGCGCCGTCGGGGTCGATGACGAGGCCGAGGTAGTAGTCGCCCGCGGGGACGCCGGACGGGATCACCACCAGGTCGGAGGACTGGTCCTCGGTGTAGGCGTCGAGGGTCCCGCTGCCGGGGCCGCCGGTCGCCTGGACGTCGAGCGGCACGTCGTTCGCGGAGATCACCGGGTTCGACGAGAGGAAGTAGCGGTAGGAGTAGCTGCCCGCGAGGTTGCCGGCGTTGCGGATCACCCGGAAGATCGGGCTCGCCTCGCCCGCGGCCATGCGCGCCGGCGGCGCCATCGCGGTGGTGACGAGGTCCATCGCCGGGGCGCGGCAGAGGAACGACGGCCCGGTGTGCTTGATGTTGTTGCCCTCGTTCTCCTCGTTCACCGAGTCGACGGAGTCGACGATGACGCCGAAGAAGTAGTCGGCGCTCTGGAACGGGTTGCCCGCGAAGTCGGCGGCCGGGACGTCGAAGGTGTGGACGTAGGTGCGGCACTCGCCGGGGCCGAGGTGGTTCTGGCAGGTGCCGGACGCGCCGCAGACGAGGCCGTCGCCGCCGCACTCCGCGTCCGAGACGCAGGGCGCCGAGCAGGTGCCGAAGTCGCAAGTCGCGACCCCGGGCTGCACCAGGGTGCACTCGGCGTCGGTCTGGCCGGGGCAGCTCTGCGGGATCGCGAAGACCTCGGGGTCGTTGATGGTGATGGTGGCGTTGTCGGAGAGCAGGGTCGAGATCACGAAGTCGCGGGCGTTGCCGCCGCCCTCGTTGCAGACCTCGTACTCGATGGTGAAGGTGTCCCCGAAGAAGCAGCCGTTCGGCGCGGTGCCGGTCACCTCGATCAGGCGGAGGTCGGCCTTGATGAGCTCGATCTCGCCGGGGCTGACCGCGACGTTGTTCGCCTCGCTGCCCTCGGCGACCGCGTTGCCCCGGTCGATCTCGAGGATGGCGTAGTGCTGCGTGCCGGAGATGTTCCCGGGGACGAAGACGTCCTCGACGGCGTCGTAGCGATCGGTGCCCTGCAGGTCGATCGTGCCGGTGAAGAGCAGGTCGTCGCCGGGGTCGAGGGTGGTGTCCGCCGAGAAGTAGATCCCGTACTGGAACGGCCCGGTCGCGTCGGTGCCGCGGTTCTCGATGTGGACCGTGGTCGGGACGGTCTCGCCCGGCGCGCCCTGCACCGGGATGCTCACGGTGCCGAGGAGATCGGCGCCGATCAGGAACGGGTTCGCCGTGCAGCCGCTGTTGTTGCCCTCGAGCGACTCGACCACCAGGTTCGCCGGATCGAGCCGCGCGCAGACCCAGTACTCGCCGGGGTTCGGCCGGGGGGTGGTGAGCGGGTCGTTGAAGGTCGCCGCGGTCTGGCCGGCGATGGTCTCGCCGACGCCGTGGGTGGCGAGCAGCAGGTCGGTCGCCGGATCGAGGGTGCCGTCGCCGGCGGAGAGGTAGAGCTCCCACTGCACGTCGACGGCGTCGTTCTGGCCGAGGTTGCGGACGGTGGTGTCGGCGGAGAAGACGAGGTCGGAGCCGACCTGCGTCATCGGGCCGAGGACGACGGTCTGCGGGGTGACGTCCGGCTCCACCGAGGCGCCGTACTGGAGCATCTGGTTCGTCGGCCAGTCGAGGTGGTCGCAGTTCGGGGAGCAGTTGCCGAGCGCGCTCACCGAGGAGGCCGAGCCCGTCGAGTCTTCGATGCCGGCGGTGGCCGTGTCGCCGGCGACGCCGTTGTGGGTGCCGTAGTGGACCTGGATCTGGCCGGACTCGAAGAGGTGGACCTGCATGCTCGAGATCGCGCCGAGGCCGAAGCGGCCGAAGTTGGCCCACTCGACCACGAACTCCCGGTTCGGCGCCACGCCGAGCGTGGTGTGGCGGCAGTCGCCGGCGGCGTTCACCATGCCGTCCGTCCACCATGCCGCGATGATGTCGTTCGGCTGGGCGGCGGTCGGGATCGCCGCGTTGCCCAGCGACGAGCTGGTCCCGCCGAGGTGCAGGAGGCCGTTCGAGGACACGCCGACCGTGTTGAAGTTCTGGCCGTAGTAGCTGAACGTGAACGGCAGCGCGATGGACGCGGAGCCGTCGTCGGTGCGGCCGCCGAAGACGTTCGTGCCCGCCGCGAGCGGCGCGTAGACGATCGGCTGCTGGGTGACGATGTACTGCTGGGCCTGCGCGGCGGCGGGCGCGAGCGCACCGGCGACGACGGCGAAGGCGAGGGCGAACCGCTTCATGGACTCTCCCGGCGGGGGCCGCGCCCGGCGCGACCCTGGATCCTGGTTGCCGTGGCTGCCGACTACAGGCAGGCCACGCGGTAGCTGACCTCGACCGTCGAGCCGGGCTCCGGCACGGCGAGCGGGTAGAAGTCGATGGCGTTCACGTCGCCCACGTACTCCCACCGGCGGTCGCCGCGGGGGCCGACGGCCGGGTAGACGCGGCCGTCGAGCCGGACCTCGAGCTCGCCCTCGGTGTCGGAGACGAGCCCGTTCTGGTTGGTGTCCTCGGGCTGGTTGGTGAGGAAGAACCGCGTCTTGAAGCCGAAGGCGGCGGTGCCGATCGTCTCCATCGACTCGGACCAGTCCGCGGCGCAGACCGACTGGAAGATGCCGCCGGACCGCGTCGCCACGTCGATGTAGCGGTCGCCGGCGCCCGCGGTGGCGCAGCCGGTGACCGGGTCGCCGACGATGGCGTGCGCCGAGAACAGGTTCGCGTTCCGGAAGCCCTTCAGCGACAGGAAGAAGTTGTAATAGAAGTTCGTCGACTGCGGCGACTGGTCCTCCTCGTCCGAGACGAAGATCAGCGACAGGTGCGCGTCGCGCCGCAGGAAGCCCGCGTTGCCGTCGTTCGGCTGCGGGAAGCGCGGGTCGTCGACGTTGTCGATCACCGGCGGCGAGAGCGCCATGTACGCCGCCTCGAGGCCCTGCTCGTCGCCGTGGCAGAGGCCGACCTGGGTGTTGAACGCCCAGTGCTCCTCGAGGTCCGCGGTGGCGTTGGTGAGGATGCGCGGGTGCGTGCCGTCCACCGGGAAGAGCCGGCCGCTCTCGTTGCCGTCGGCGCCGCCGGGGCAGCCGAAGCCCTGCGTCACCGCCGTGGTGGTGACGCCGATCTGGAAGTCGATCTGCTGCGCCAGCGCGAACTGCAGGAAGGCGGCGGAGTTCGCGGCGACGGCCGCCTGCTCGTCGGAGAGCGAGCCCGAGTTGTCGATCACCCAGAGCACGTCGACCTGCGGCCGGTCGTCCTGCGAGAAGACGTCGGTCTGGGTGGCGTCGTTGGCGCCGCGGCCCTGCAGCGTCGCCATGTACGGCTCCGGCGTGTTGTCCTCGGTGATGAACACCGACCCCAGGTCCACGCCCTCGTCCGACGGCCGGTACGACATCGTGAACGTCGCCGACAGCCCCGGCGGGATCACCGCCGGGAACGACGGACGCGTCCTCACGAAGAACTCGTCCGACGCTCCCTCGTTCAGCTCGATCGCCGTGATGGTGATCGCCGAGTCGCAGATGTTGATGATCTGCAGCTCCCGGTCCCGCGTCGAGCACCCCGGCTGCACCGTGCCGAAGTCCAGGTCGTCCGGCGCGATCAGCGCGCACGGCTCCTGCGACGCGCCGCGGAGGTCGACCTCCTGGAACGGGTCCGCCGGATCCGAGATGTAGAGCTGCACCTTCCCGTCGTACGTCCCGTACTCCGGCGGCGCGAACGTCACCGGCACCCGCAGCTCGCCGAAGCCGGCGATCGACGCCCCGGCGATCGGCCCGTTCGCCAGCGTGAACGCCGGGTCGGCGTCGTCCGACAGCCGCAGGTCGGTCACCAGGCACTCGGTGTCGAGCAGGTTGGCGATCCCGAACTCCAGCGTCGCGCTGTTGTTCCGGTTGACGATGCCGAACCGCAGCGTCGGCGGCCGGATCTCGTACTGGCACGGCGGCAGGTCGCGGCCGTTCCCCGACACCAGCGTCTGGTGCTCCGCGTTCGCCGTGTCGTTGTTCCTGAGCACGATCGCGCCGCTGTCCTGTCCCTCGTCCACCGGGTTGTAGGTCACGTCCACCGTGAACGTCTCGCCGACCGCGTACCCCGCCTCCACCGCCCCGCCCCGGATCGCCGCCTGGAACTCGCCGCTCGTCGCCGCCACGCTCTCGATCACCAGGTTGTCGTCCGTCGTCGACGGGTCGTCCGTGCCCGCGTTCGTGCACACGTACGACCGCTGCACCGGCACGCCGACCGCCACCTGCCCGAAGTCGATCGACGCCGGCGAGCACGACAGCGTCGGCCCGCCGCCGAACCCGCCGACGCAGATCTGGATCCGCGGCGAGTTCGGGTCGGACGAGCCGAGGTTCACCGTGCCCTGCCGCCGGCCGAGGTCGGTCGGCGAGAAGGTGAAGGTCGCGACCACCTCGTTCTCGCGGGCCTCGGTCGCCGGGTCGTCCACCGGGATCTGGAACGGCGCCGCCGGCGCCACCGAGAACTCGGCGTCGGAGGTCGGATCCATCGACAGATCGGTGATGGTGAGCGGCTCGTTGCCGAGGTTCCGCAGCGTCATCGGCCGCGACACCGAGGTGCCCGGCGCCACGAAGCCGAAGTCGAGGCCGGGACCGCAGGTCACGTCGGGATCGCGCTCGAGCGCGGAGTCGATGACGTTGGCGCGGAGGGTGAGGTTGACGTTGAAGCCGCCGTCCTCGGTGCCGATGGTGAAGAAGGCGAAGGCCTCGCCGGAGCCGTTGGCGCGGAAGGTGACCGGCACCTCGAGGGTGCGGCCGGCGCCGACGAGGACGCGGCCCTCCTCGCCGGCCACGGAGTAGGAGAAGAACTGGGCGTCGTCGCCCTGCACCTGCGACAGCACCAGCACGCCGTCGAGGCTCGACTCGTTGGTGCACGAGACGGTCAGCGACCGCGAGGTGGTCTTCACCACGTTGCCGAAGTCGAGCTCGTCCGGCGTGCAGCTGAACGCCGGCACCACGCCGTTGCCGGCGAGGCGCACGGTCAGCGAGCCGCCGTCGGAGGCGATGCTCACCACGGTCTCGGCGGCGCCCGCCTCGACCGGCGAGAAGGTGAAGGTGATGGCGACGGTCTGGTTCACCTCGACCGTCTTCTGCTCGTCGCCGAAGTCGCTCCCGAACGCGCCGCCGACGTCGAGCGGCGGGATCGCCATCGGCGCGGTGCCGCCGTTGCGCACCGTGAAGGTGCGCGTCTCCGACTTGCCGACCGCCACGTCGCCGAACTCGACCAGGTACTGGCCGGTGCCCGCGGGGTCGGGGGTGGCGCCGTCGGCCTCGATCGACGGGGTGAGCTCGGTGGTCCCGGGGTCGCTCTCGCAGGAGCATGCGGAGCCCGTGCCGAGGCCGAACAGGGTGAGGAGGACGAGGCCGCGGCGGGAGAGGCCCAGGTGGGACGCGAGCACGACGAGCACCTTCCTGGGTCGGACAAACGCCACCCACCCGCCGGCGAAGCGCCGGTGGTTGGTCGACGAACCGACCCGTCAAAGACGCGCGATTCTGGGGAACAGGGGGGGCCCGAGTCAAGGCGGCACGTCCCATGAATGAGGGATGCGTGCGCCGCGCCTCGCCCGATCGGGGAGGTGGGGGCCACGTTCGGAGCGCCTGCCCGGCCGGCCGTTCAGAGGCAGGCCGGCATGAGCTCCACTTCTATATGGGCGCCATGGGCGCCGCCGGCAGGGGCCCGCCTACAGGCAGTGCATCGGGTACACCACTTCTATCCGCGCCCCGACCTCGGGCACCGTCGGCCAGAGGAACTCCACGGCGTTCCGGTCGTGATCGAAGCGCCACTGGCGGTCGCCGTTGGCGAGCACGGAGGGGAGCACGGTCCCGTCCACGTGGACCTCCAGCTCGCCCGCCGTGTCGCTGATCATGCCGTCACCGTTCCCGTCGGTCGGGAGTCCGTCGAGCTCGTAGAACGTCCGTGGCACGAGCGGGCCGTCGGCGAGGACGTCGAGGAGCTCCGCCGCGTCGCCTTCGCAGAGCGACCGCCAGCTGCCTCCGGTCGCGTCCGCGACCTGGATGAACCGCCTCCCGTCCTGCGCGTCCTGGCAGGCGGCACCGTCGTCGCCCGCGAGCGCGTGGACGGTCACGTCGCCGGCGTGCCGCTTCGCCTGCTGGAAGGTCGTCGCGTACGCGGACGGCGCCATCGGCGAGAAATCGGACAGGTCGGAGACGAAGACGATCGCGAGCCGCGCGTCGCGGCGCACGAACGCGGCGCCGAGATCGTCTGCGAGCGATCCGGCGAGGGCGCGCGCGGCGACGTCGAGAGCCTGCCCTCCGCCGCTGCAGCTCCGGCCGGTGAGGATGGCGCCGAGCTCCGCCGTCGCGCTCGGCGACGAGGCGTCGACGATCTGCGGCGAGATGCCGTCTGCCGGGAGCAGCCGGTCGCCGCCGCAGCTGCCGGTCGGATCGAAGCCGGCGCCGATGGCGCCGAGGCGCAGGTCGAGGCCGCGGGCGCTGGCCGGATCGAGCAGCCGGGAGGCCTCGGCCGCGAGCACCTCGAGGTCGTCCGCGAGCTGGAACCCGTGGAGCACGAAGAGCAGATCGAGGGCGTCGGCATGGGCGGTGAACGTGTCGGTGCGGACTGCCCCCGAGCTCGTGCTCGCGTGGATGGGGACCAAGAGGTCGTCGTCGCCCTCGGCGCGCACGAGGATGCCGCCGCGCTCGGCGCCGTCCTCCACCGATCGCCAGCCGACCGAGAACGACGTTCGCATGCCCGGGAGCAGCACGATCGGCAAGCTCGGGCGCTCCTCGACGGTGGCGGTCGTCTCTCCGACCGGGTCGAAGGCGTCGATCGTGACCGGGCGTCCGCAGACGTTCTCGACGACGACCTCGCGGTCGCGCTCGGCGCAGCCTGTCGAGACCGGACCGAGCCGCAAGGAGGGAGGATCGGCCACGAGGCAGCCCGTCGACGGACGCCCGTCGACGACGACCTCCCGGTACGGCGACGCGGCGTCGGTCGAAGCGACGGCGATCCGCGCCGACTGCGCCCCGCCGTGCTCCGGCGCGAACGTGACCAGGGGCGCCGCCGACGTGAACGGGTGCAACGTGATCGGTCCCACCACCTCGGCGAGCGTGAAGGAGACGTCTCCGCCCGGCATCATCGTCACGGACGACACCTCGCAGATCCCGGGCCCGTCGTTGCGCAGGGTCACCGGCAGCGACGCCGTCCGGCCCGGCGCCACGCCCTCGAAGAGCAGGCGCTCCGGCTCGACCGCGAGGGTGCAGGTGCCGAGGTCGCGGCCGCGGCCGCGGAGGGAGACGCGCGCGAGCGGACCGTCGCGGCCCTCGAGGACGACCGCGGCGCGGACGTCGCCGCCGCCGGCCGGGCGGAGCGCGACCGGGAAATCGAAGCCATCGCCGCTGCGCAGGGTGGCCGCCGGGACGAACGCCGGCAGCGAGAAGGCCGGGTCGCCCTCGACGCGCACGCGCTCGACGACGAGCTGGTCGCGGCGGCGGCCGCTCGGATCGATCGGCCCCTCGACGGCGCAGGTGATGGTCGCCTGCGCCTCGAAGCCGACCACCACCTCGCCGAGGTCCGCCGGGTCCGGCGCGCAGGCGAGGACGGGGACGCCGCCGAACGCCTCGAGGCAGACGTCGAAGGTGCCGGTGCCGGGATCGTCGGTGTCGACGCGGAGGATGCCGGAGCCGGGCCCGCCGCCGTCGCCGCGGAAGCGCACCTCGACGGTGGCGTCGCCGCCCGGCGGCACCAGGACGCCGGCGCGGGCGCCGCCGAGCGAGAACCGAGGGTCGGTGCCGGGGAGGAGCGAGACCTCGCGGAGCATCACCGGCACCGCGGAGGCGTTGGCGACGGTGATCGTCTCCACCGCGAGCGCGCCCGCCGCGACGCTCCCGAGATCGAGGCCGGGGCCGCAGGTCGCCGCCGGCGTGCGCGAGATGGCGCGCACGAGGCCCTGGCCCTCGAGCAGCACCCGCGCCACCGGCTCCTCCGCGGTCGCGAGCACGAGGGCGCCGCGGAAGAGCTCGGGCGCGTGCGGCTCGAACGTCAGCGTGAAGGTGGCCGACGCGCCGGCCTCGATCGCCTGCGCCGTCGCCTCGGCCTCGAACGCCGCGTCGCCCTCGAGCACCGCCGGCCCGAGCACGACCGCGGCCGACCCCGGGTTGGTGCAGGTGACCTCGAGCGCCCGGGACCTCCCGACCGGCACGCCGCCGAACGCGAGCTCGACCCGGTCGCAGTCGAGCCTCGGCGCCGGCGGAGGAGGCGGCCCGCCGCCGTCGTCCGGGCCCACGGTGCGGCCGCACCCGTCGAGCGCGAGGGCGGCCGCGGCGAGCGCGGCGAGGAGGCGGGCGGGGGCCATCAGAGGCAGGCCACCCGGTAGCTGACCTCGATGGTCGAGCCGGGCTCCGGCACGGCGAGCGGGTAGAAGTCGATGGCGTTCACGTCGGGGACGTACTCCCAGCGGCGGTCGCCGCGGGGGCCGACGGCCGGGTAGACGCGGCCGTCGAGCCGGACCT
>CAZDGH010000020.1:0-27601 GCA_964504805.1 uncultured Myxococcales bacterium
GGCGTCGACGCCCGGCGGCACCTCGACCGCCACCTCGGCGCGGCCCTCGGGGCTCGCCACGAACGGTCCGAACGTGCGCCCGTCCACGACCGCGGTGACCTGCGCGCCCGGATCGGTCCGCACCTCCACCGTGGCGCGGCCGTGGAGCGGGAGCGCCGCGAACGCGACCTCCGCGCCGGCGGCGTCGCGGTAGGCGGCGAGGTGGAGGAACCGCGGCGCCTTCCCGGGCCCGGGCCGCACCCGGAAGCGACCCGCCTCGAGCTCCTCGACCTCGCCCTCGCTGGCGACGAGGCGGATCGGCGCCACCCCCGGGAGCGACACGCGGACGATGGCGCTGCCCCCGCCGCCGGCGCGCAGCGCCGAGGGCTCCACCTCGACGGGAGCGGCGACGAGCGCGAGCGCGAGCAGGGGGACGGTCACCAGGCGGGGACGCTCCCCGAGGCCCCGCGCCTCTCCCCCGAGCTCGTCATGCGCTTCGTCATGCCGGATCGCCGTTGATAGTCGCATCCCGGCACGGTACAAAGCGACTCCTCGTCACCTGCCGGACAGACGCGAGCGCGTCGTCCCGTCTCCGAGGGAGGGGTTCCTTGGCGGCCACCCAGCTGCGCACCTACGTCTTCCTCGACTCGCTGCAGCCGCAGCTCGCGGCGCACATCTGCACCACCTGCCGCGGCTACTTCCCGGTGCCGTACGTGGCCTCGCTCTTCGTCGAGATCGCGCCCGGCATGGCGATCCACCGGCTCATCGACACCGCCCTCAAGCAGACCCGGGCGCAGCCGGCGACGCTCGTCGTCGAGCGCGCCTACGGCATGCTCGAGGTCCACCACGAGGACAAGGGCGAGGTCCGCTCCGCCGGCGACGCCATCCTCGGCGCGCTCGAGGCGAAGGTCGAGGACCGGCTGAAGCCGAAGATCGTCTCGAACACGGTGATCCGCGCCATCGAGCCGATGCACGCGATGATCCTCGACAAGATCCGCTTCGGCTCGATGATCGAGCCGGGGCAGTCGCTGTTCATCCTCGAGACCGAGCCCGCCGCCTACATCGCGCTCGCCGCCAACGAGGCCGAGAAGGCCGCCGACGTGCGGCTCGTGGACGTGACGCCCTACGGCGCCTTCGGCCGCCTCTACATGTGCGGCTCCGAGGCCGACATCGACGAGGCCGCCAAGGCCGCCAACGCCGCGCTCGCGGGGATCACCGGCAAGGAAGCCGGCGGCTCGCGCGACAAGTAACCCGATCCGCTTTCCAGGACGAAGAGCGAGGACCCGATGGCCGACGCGCTGGGCATGATCGAGACGAAGGGCTTCGTGGGCATGGTGGAGGCCTCCGACGCCATGGTGAAGGCCGCCAAGGTGGAGCTGGTCGGCTACGAGAAGATCGGCGGCGGGTACGTGACCGCCATCGTCCGCGGCGACGTCGCCGCGGTGAAGGCCGCGACCGAGGCCGGCGCCCGCGCCGCCGAGCGCGTCGGCGAGCTCGTCTCGGTGCACGTGATCCCGCGGCCGCACGCCTCGATCGAGGGCGCGCTGCCCCTCGGCCGCCCCGACGCGGCCCGCGGCGAGTCCGGCAAGGCGTAGCGGATGCTGCTCGGCAAGGTCGTCGGCACCGTCGTCGCGAGCCAGAAGGAGCAGGCGCTCGAGGGCTCCCGGTTCCTCCTGGTCCGCGGCATGGACCTCGAGGGCAAGGAGACCTCGACGCTGGTCGTGGCCGTCGACGCGGTCGGCGCCGGCGTCGGCGAGGTCGTGCTCTACGCCTCGGGCTCCTCGGCGCGGCAGACGGCGGCCACCAAGGACCGGCCGGTCGACGCCACCATCATGGCGATCGTCGACGAGCTCGAGGTCTCGGGCACGGTGAAGTACCGCAAGCACGAGTAGGGGGCGCGGGATGCCGCTGTCCGACGCGGAGATGTCGAGGCTGGTCGATCTCGTCGTGCGGCAGCTCCGCGCCGACGGGACCGCCGCGCCGCCGCCGGGCGAGCACCGCAAGGTGCAGGACCTCGGCGCCTTCCGCGGCGTGGACGCCCCGCCCCACGCGAACCCCGGCGCCGATCGCCGCCGCACCTACGGCGAGGGCTACCAGGCCCGGCCGCCCGTCTACGTCCGGGGCCGCCACGGCATCTTCGAGGACATGGACCAGGCGGTCTCCGCCGCCCGGGCCGCCTACGAGCGGCTGAACGCCCTCGACCTCGAGACCCGCGAGCGGATCGTCGCGGCGATGCGGAAGGTCACCGTCGACCACGCCGAGGAGCTGGCGAAAATGGCGGTGGAGGAGACCGGCCTCGGCCGCGTCGCCGACAAGGTGAAGAAGAACGTCGTCGCCGCGACCAAGACGCCGGGCATCGAGATCCTCCGGCCGATCGCCTGGACCGGCGATCACGGCATGGCGATCCACGACCGCGCCCCGGTCGGCGTCATCGGCTCGATCACGCCCACGACGAACCCGACCGAGACGGTGATCAACAACGGCATCGGCTTCGTCGCCGGCGGCAACGCGGGCGTGTTCAACGTCCACCCGTCGGCGAAGAACGTCTGCCGCCACTTCATCGAGCTCCTGAACGACGCCATCGTCTCCGCGGGCGGCCCCGAGAACCTGCTCTCCGCCATCGGCACGCCGACGATCGAGAGCGCCCAGGCGCTGATGAAGCACCCGGGCATCCGCCTCATCGTGGTGACCGGCGGCCCGGCGGTGGTGAAGCAGGCGATGGCCTCGGGCAAGCGCGCCGTCGCCGCGGGCCCCGGCAACCCGCCGGTCGTCGTCGACGAGACCGCGCACCTCGAGAAGGCGGCGAAGGACATCGTCGCCGGCGCCTCGATCGACAACAACATCATCTGCATCGTCGAGAAGGAGATCATCGCGGTCGCCTCGATCGCCGACGCGCTCAAGCAGGAGCTCGTCCGCGCCGGCGCCTACGAGGTGACCGGCCCCGCGATCCAGCGGCTCGAGAAGCTGGTGGTCACCAAGGACGGCTACCCGAACAAGGACTGGGTCGGGAAGGACGCGGCGAAGATCGCCCGCGCCGCCGGGCTCTCGGTGCCGGAGTCGACGCGGCTCCTCTTCGCCGAGGTCGACCAGATGCACCCCTTCATCCAATCGGAGCTCCTGATGCCGGTGGTCGGCTTCGTGCGCCACCCGACGGTGCACGACTGCATCGCCGCCGCGGTGCAGGCCGAGCACGGCTTCGGGCACACCGCGGTGATGCACTCGACCTCGCTCGACAACCTCCACGAGATGGGCCGGGTGATCAACACCTCGATCTACGTGAAGAACGGCCCGTCGTTCGCCGGCCTCGGCATCGGCGGCGAGGGCTACACCAGCTGGACCATCGCCTCGCCGACCGGCGAGGGCCTCACCACCGCCCTCACCTTCACGCGCGAGCGGCGCTGCACGCTGAAGGACTACTTCCGGTTCGTCTGACGGTGGGCTTCCCCTCCCCGGCGATCGGCCTCCTCGAGCTCGAGTCGATCGCGCGCGGGATCGTCTGCGCCGACGCCGTGGTGAAGAAGGCCGAGGTGCGGCTCCACGTCTCCGAGCCGGTGAGCCCGGGCAAGTACCTGCTGCTGTTCTCCGGCGGCGTCGCCGAGGTGGAGGAGGCGTTCGCCGCGGGCGTCGCCTGCGCGGCGGAGCGGCTCGTCGACCGGCTGCTCCTGCCGCAGGCCCACGCCGAGCTCGCCGCCGGCGTCGCCGGCCGGATCGTCGCGCCGCGGCTCGAGGCGCTCGGGATCGTCGAGACCGCGACCGTGGCCTCCTCGCTCCTCGCCGCCGACGCCGCCTGCAAGGCCGCCGCGGTGCGGCTCGCCTCGATGCGCCTCGCCAAGGGGATCGGCGGCAAGGGCTACTTCACCCTCACCGGCCTCCTCGCCGACGTGGAGGCGGCCCTCGACGCCGCCGGCGCCGCCGCCGGCGCACCGCTGCTCGTCTCGGCGGAGCTCGTGCCCCGGCCGCACCCGGACATCGACGGCTCGGCGCTGTAACGTCGCCTCCGTGGCCTCCGCGAAAAGCCGCCCGCTCCGGCTCGCCGGGCTCCTCGGCGCCGCGGTCACCGCCTTCGAGATCGGCGTCGACGCGGCGCTGCTCCGGGTCTTCCTCGCGCTCTCGCCGGAGAAGCTCGCGGCGGCGGTCCTCGCCCTCGGGCCGGCGCTGGCGCTCGCGCTCCTCTGGTGGGTGCTCTTCCCGCGGCGCTGGCTGCGGCCGCTCCGGCGCTGGCTCGACGACGCCGCCGCCGGCCGCGAGCCCGCGCCCGCGACGCAGGAGGAGGCGCAGGAGGCGCTGGTACGCTTCACCCGGCGCACCCTCCTCCACCGCTCGCTGGCGATGCTCGCCATCGCCCTGGTGCTCGGGCCGACCGTCGCCGCGGCCACCGACCTCGGGCTCTCCGCCGCCGCGACCATCGCCGGCGTCACGGTGGTGATCGCCTTCTGGTGCAACACGCTGCGGGCGTTCCTCTACCGCCGCGCGCTGCGCCCGCTCGCGGCCGAGGTCTTCGCCGGCGTGGATCCGCTCCGCGCCTGGTCGCGCTCGCTCCGCGAGCGGATCTTCACCGGCGCCTACCTCCTCGGCGGCGTCGGCGTGCTCTTCGTCGGGCTCTACGGCTACCTGGTGATGGGCGTCCCCGAGGAGGTCGTCTCGGCGTTCCTCTTCACGCCGCCGGTCGTCGGCGGGGTGGGCCTGGTGTGGGGCTTCCTGATGTTCCACGCCACCGCGCCGATCCTCCGCTTCATGGGCGAGGAGCGCGAGCGGCCGGCCGAGGCGCTCGCGGCGGCGCTCGCGCTGCCGCACGTGGTCGGCCTCTCGTCGATCGCCGCGTGGACCACCGTGGCCGCGCTCCTGGTGGTGCGGCAGACGCTCCGCGGCGCCCTGCTCTCGCAGTCGCTGCAGGTCGGCGCCGGCGTCGTCGCCGTCGGCGCCGCGGTGGTGGTGCTGCACGTCATCTGGACGCGCAACATGCTGGAGCCGGCCGTCGAGGCGGCGGCGCGGGCGCTCGGCGACGCCTACCGCCCCCGCAGCGGCCGCTTCGGCCTCTACGGCCGGCTCGTCTACGGCCCGCTGGCGCTGATGGCCTTCGGCGGCACCTTCGCGGCGATGACGGCGTACCAGGAGCACGAGCAGGCGCTGGCGGCGATCGCCGAGCGCGCCGCCGAGGCCGACCTGGCGCGGCTCCGGGAGGGGCTCGAGGCGGCGCTCGGGCGCGGGCCGATCCCCGCCGCGGGGCTCTGCGCGCGGCTGCCGGCGGAGCCGCCCGACGTCGCCTTCGTCGCCGAGGGCGCCGCGATCGCCTGCGCCACCACGCCGCTCGAGCTGCCGCTCGCGGCGACCTCGGCCCTCGCCGCCCGCGACGCCGGCACCCTCACCCTGCGCCGCCCCTGGGCCTCGATGGCCTGGCGGCGGCTCGACGGCGGTCCCGTCGTCGGCGTGCTCCGGCCGCGGCGCCTCCTCGAGGGCGGCGTCCGCGGCACGCCCGCCCTGGTCTTCGTCTTCGCCGCCCTGGCGCTGGTGTCGCTCGGCCTCGTCGCCCTCGTCGCCCGCGACGTCGCCCGGCCGCTGCGCCGGCGCGCGGCGGCGGCGGCGCGGATCGGCCAGGGCGATCTCGGCACGCCGATCCCGCCCGGCGGCGACGACGAGGTCGGCGAGCTCGCCCACGCGGTGGAGCGGATGCGCCGCGAGCTGGCGCGACGCCTCGCCGAGCTCGAGGAGCTGAACCGCTCCCTCGAGGCGCGGGTGAAGGCGCGCACCGCCGATCTCGAGGACGCGAACCGGCAGCTCTCGCGCACCCTGAAGGCCCTCGCCGACGCCCAGGACCGGGTGATCGCCCAGGAGAAGATGGCGTCGATCGGCCGCCTCGTCGCCGGCATCGCCCACGAGATCAACAACCCGCTCAACTTCGTGACCAACGGGCTGCCGCCGATCCGTGAGGCGGTGGAGGACCTGCGGCCGATCCTCGCCAAGCTCGACGCCCTCGAGGGCAAGCGCGGCGCGGAGCTGGAGGCGGCCGCCGCCGACGCGCTCGCCGAGAAGCGTCGCCGCGACATCGAGGACCTCTCCGAGGCCGACCGGCTCCTGGCGGTGATGCAGACCGGCGTCTCGCGGATGGCCTCGATCGTCCGGGCGCTGCGCGACTTCTCCCGGGCCGATCGCCCCGACGAGGCGCCGCAGCCGTTCGACCTCTCGCGCCTCGTCGACGACTCGCTCGCGCTGCTGCGCCACGACCTCGAGGGCCGCGTCCGGGTCGAGCGCGAGGACGGCGTCGTGGGCCCGGTGCTCGGCAGGCCGGGGCCGCTCGGGCAGGTGCTCGTCAACCTGGTCAAGAACGCGGCGCAGGCCGCGGCGCGGCCCGGCGGCTTGGGCACCATCCGCGTCGTCACCCGGCGCGCGGGCGGCGCCGTCGAGCTCGAGGTCGCCGACGACGGCCCGGGCATCCCGTCCGACGTGCTGCCGAAGATCTTCGAGCCGTTCTTCTCGACGAAGGCCCAGGGCGAGGGCACCGGCCTCGGCCTCTCCATCGTCCACGGCATCGTCGAGCGCGAGGGCGGACGGATCCGGGTCGACACCGAGGCCGGCAGCGGGACGCGGTTCGTGGTGGTGCTGCCCGGCGCCTAGGAGATGCCGCGGGGGAACTTCGACTCCTGCGGCTCCTTCCGGAGCGGCTCCGCGTGGGCGGCCTGTGCCGGGACCGTCGACCAGAGCATGTTGCCGCAGTGCGGGCAGAGGAGCCGGAGCAAGGCGAACGGCGTCCCGAGCGCGCGGCCGACGAAGTAGCCTCGTCCACAGCGATCGCAGAGCACCGTCATGGGAGGTGGCCCCTGCCATCGCCGGGCCGTCCGCGGCCGCGGGATCCCGACGCCAGCGATCTCGAGGGGTTGGCGCGATCCCGGCGGGTGGGAGCCCCGGCGAACCGGGGCAGCCGTGTCACGTCCCACACCAGGGCGCCGGGGAAAAATGAAAGAGCCCCGATCGCGGTCGCGATCGAGGCTCCGTCGGTGGAGGCGGCACCCGGATTTGAACCGGGGAATCGAGGTTTTGCAGACCTCTGCCTTACCACTTGGCTATGCCGCCACAGCGGCGACGGTTTGTAGCCGACGGGCCCCCGCCGGTCAAGGCAGTGCGCGCTTTCGGACGTCGCTCCGGGCGGCGCCGATCCGCTGGCGCGGCGCCCGACGAAACGCTACGAAAGTGCCCATGCGCACCCTCGCTCTCGCCCTGCTCTCCGCCGCCGCGCTCTCCTCCGCCGCCTGCGCCGAGTGCGGCGAGGACGAGGGCCGCTGCGACGGCACCGTCACCCAGGTCTGCCAGGACGAGCAGTGGGTCGACGTCCTCGACTGCGCCGACGAGGGCCTCGCCTGCGAGGAGAGCTGCGTGGCCGGACAGCCCTGCTGCCGGTAGCGCCGGTCAGAACGCCAGGGCGACGCCCGAGCCCGACGGCCCGACGGAGACCTTCTCCCCGCCGCCCTGCGGCGCGAGGAAGAGCCAGAGCGCGACGCCGCCCGCGACCGCGGCGATGCCGTAGCCGACGTCGGCGACGAGCGCGCGGCCCTGGGCGCTGTCGGCGAGGGTCTGCTTCACGACCAGCTCGTCGGTGGCGGCGAGCTCGCTCTTCGCGTTGTTCGCCGCGAGGCCGAAGCCGAGGCCCGCGGCCAGCCCCGCGGTGGCCACGCCCGCGGCGACGTACGCCCACGTCTGCCCGCCGGCCGGCCGCGCCGCGGGCGGCGGCACCCGGTCGCCGGCCAGATCGCCGGAGGGCCCGATGCCGATCCGCTTCTCGTCGTCGGCGGCGCGGCGCCGCTGCTCCTCCGCCTCCTTCTCGGCGCGCTCGGCCTCCTTCTTCCGATCGAGGTCCTGCTGGAGCCGGTCGAGCGCCCGGGCCGCGCGCTTCACCAGCTCGGGCTTGCCGCCCTCGAGGTCGAGGTAGCGCCGGTAGTAGCGCATGGCGTCCTCGAGGTCGCCGGCCTCGTCGTACGAGCGCGCGACGTTGAAGAGCAGCTCCGGCACGGGCTTCAGCTCGTAGGCGCGCAGGAGCGTCTGCGCCGCCTCGCGGAACTGGCCCTCCTTGTAGAGGGCGTGGGCCTCCTTCGAGAGGCGGGTCACCTCCGCCTCGACGCGACCCGCCCTGGCCGCGTGGGCGGCGGGGGCGGCGAGGAGCACGGCGAGCGACAGGGCGGCCGCGCGGACCATGGGATGCCAGGGCATAAGCCGATGATACAATGCCGCCCCATGCCGGCGCCGAAGGGCCGCGAGGGCCCGAGCACCTCGTCCGTGGGGGAGGACAACCCCTACGCGAGCCTGGTCGGACGGACGTTCGACGGACGCTACCTGCTCGAGGGACTCCTCGGGCAGGGCGGGATGGGCGCGGTCTTCCGGGCCGAGCAGATCAGCATCGGCCGGCCCGTCGCCCTGAAGGTCCTCCACCCGAACCTCGCCCTCTCGCAGGCGTTCCACGACCGCTTCCGCCGCGAGGCGGAGTTCGCGTCGAGGCTGCGGCACCCGCACATCGTCACCGTCTTCGACTACGGCCGGACCGAGGACAACGTCTGCTACTACGTGATGGAGATGCTCGACGGACGGTCGCTCCACGACCTCGTCCGGCAGGAGGGCCCGCTGCCGATCGGCCGCGCCGCCGCCATCCTCGAGCAGATCGGCAGCGCGCTCACCGCCGCGCACGCCGCCGGGATCATCCATCGCGATCTCAAGCCGGACAACGTCTTCGTCACCGAGGTCGGCGGCAAGGACTACGTGAAGGTCCTCGACTTCGGCCTGGTGAAGCTCGCCACCGACGAGGGCGACGGCCGCCTCACCCGCACCGGGCAGATCGTCGGCACGCCGCAGTACATGTCGCCCGAGCAGGCCTCCGGCGACGGCGTCAACGCGCGCACCGACCTCTACGCCCTCGGCGGCTGCCTCTACTTCATGCTCGCCGGCGCCGCGCCGTTCCGCGCCCAGACCTCCCAGAAGGTGATCGGGATGGTGCTGACGCAGAAGCCGCCGCGGGTGGACCAGACCCGCGTCGGCGCGCCGATCCCCGAGACGCTGCAGGACCTCCTCGAGCGGATCCTGGCGAAGGAGCGCGAGGCGCGGCCGCCGACGGCGGAGCGGATCGTCCGCGAGCTCCGCGCGATCTGCGACGACCTCGGCGACCGGCTCTGGGACGCGCCGCAGGGCCGCCGCGAGCCGGGGCAGCAGCCGCCCACCTCGGCGCTCGGCGCCCGGGCGTCGGCGCCGAAGGGTCGGGGCTCGGTGATCGTCGACCCGGCCGCCGCCGCCGAGCTGCGCCGCTCCCGGCAGGACTCCACCGTCCGGAGCCGCTCGCCCTACGCCCCGGAGCCGTCGCCTCCGCCGCGCGCGTCGCAGGCGCCCGCTCCGCGGGCCGCCGAGGTCGATCGCGACCGCGACGAGGCGCCGCCGAAGCCGCGCGCCGGGAACGCCGTGGTGCTCGGCGCCGTGGTCGGCGTGCTGCTCGCGGTGCTGATCGGGGGAGGCCTCTTCTTCGCCCTGCGCTCGGGCGACGGGCCGGTCGCCGCGGCGCCGCCCGTGACCGCCCCGGCCCCCGCCCCCGCGCCGGCCCCTGCCCCGGCGCCCGCGCCGCCGCCCGCGGCGGTCGCGCCCACCCCGGCGCTCCCGGCGGTCGTCGACGTCCGGGTCGAGACGACGCCCGAGGGCGCGACCATCCGCGACGGGCAGGACGTGGTCGGCGTCACCCCGGCGACGCTGAAGCTGCCGCGGTCGCGCGCCGCCGTGAACTTCACCCTCGAGCTCGCCGGCCACGCGCCGGTGACCCAGGGCGTGGACCTCACCGGCGCCGAGGCCGGCAAGCCGGTCGCGCTCTCGGTCACCCTCGAGCCGCTGCCGAAGGCCGAGCCGAAGAAGGATCCCCCGCCGCGGAGGAAGAAGCCGGCCGCGGAGGAGGAGGCCGAGGTGCCGATCTTCGGCGAGTGAGCAGGTTCGCCCGGCGCCGACGCGCGGGAGAGGTCGGCGCTGTGCGCCGCCTCAGCCGGCGCAGAGCGCCGCGTCGTGACAGGTCCGGTCGCCCGTCGTGCTCTCGAGGCAGCAGGTCTCGCCGAGGCACGCGTTGTCGTCGGCGCACTGGGCGGCGCACACCTGCGAGCCGTCGACCGTGTCGGCGCAGCGCTCGCCCGGCGCGCACGGCACGCCGCCGCACTCGACGTCGCACTCGGCCGCCTCGAGACAGACCGCCGCGAGGGCGCCGGGCGTGAGCCCGCAGCAGCCGGTGGCGCAGTCGGTGTCGGCGATGCAGACCTCGCGGCACGTCGGAGGCTCGGCCGAGAGCGGGTTCTCCACGCACGTCTCGCAGGCGGTGCAGGTGTTGACGCCGCACTCGCCGCCGAGGGCCGTGCCGTCGCCCTCGAAAGCCGCACAGGCGATCTCCTCGACGCCGGGCGGCAAGAACTCGCAGGCGCCCGCGAGGGCGGCGGTGGCGGCGGCGACGAGGACGTGGGCGGTGCGGCGCATCGAGGAGGCCTCCGGACGGGTGGCGGGCGGCCCAAGCTAGCACGCGAGGCCGCGTGGCTCGGACGCGCCGCGCCTCGCCGTTGTTCAGCGGGCGGCGCGCGATCGGTGGGGGTTGCACCCACCTCCGGGACGGTGCTCGGTCGGGCCGCAGCGGCTGCCCGATCCGCGAGCACGCTTCCTCGGCCGGTCCGTGGCGGCGGGGACTTGCGTGGCGACGGAGCCCGCCGTTCGTGCACGTCCCGCGATCGCACAAGCTCCGCCGCGGTGCGGCACGGCCGCTGCAAACCGTCGGTGCGAGCGCAGCCGCCCGTCGCGCCGGTGCGACGGCCGCCGCCCAGGAGCCGCCTACCGCGATGATCGCCCGATCCCTCCGCGCCCTCCCCGCCGCCTTCGTGCCCCTCGCCCTCCCCGCCGCCGCGTCGGCGGAAGGCGCCGCCACGGTCGACTCGGGCGACACCGCCTTCGTGCTCCTGGCCGCGGCCCTCGTCCTGCTCATGACCCCCGGCCTCGCCTTCTTCTACGGCGGCCTGGTCCGCGGGAAGAACGCGGTCCACACCATGCTGCTCTCGGTCGCCTGCATGGGCGTCGTCGGCATGGTCTGGCTCGCCTGCGGCTACAGCCTCGCGTTCGCGCCGTCCGAGGGCGCCCTGGCGCCGTTCCTCGGCGGCCTCGGCCACCTCGGCCTCGCCGGTGTCGGCCAGGCGCCCGAGCCGTCGCTCGCGGCGACGGTGCCGCACACGGCGTTCATGCTCTTCCAGGGGATGTTCGCGGTGATCACGCCGGCGCTCGTCTCCGGCGCGATCGTCGAGCGCGTGCGGCTCAAGGCCTTCCTCCTGTTCGCCGCGCTCTTCACCGTGGTGGTCTACGCGCCCGTCGCGCACTGGGTCTGGGCGCCCGGCGGCTGGCTGCGCGGCCTGGGCGCCCTCGACTTCGCCGGCGGCACGGTGGTGCACCTCAACGCCGCCGGGGCGGCGGTGGTGGCGGCGCTCGTGCTCGGGCCGCGGAAGGGCCGCAGGGCCGCGGTGCTCCCGCACAACGTGCCGTTCGCGATCCTCGGCATGGGCCTGCTCTGGTTCGGCTGGCTCGGCTTCAACGGCGGCAGCGCCCTCGCCGCGAACGGCCTCGCCGCCACCGCCTTCGCCGCCACGTTCTTCGCCGCCTCGGCCGCGGCGACGGCCTGGTCGCTCGGCGAGCTCGTGCTCCACGGCAAGATCTCCGGCGTGGGCCTGGCCTCCGGCGCCGTCGCCGGGCTGGTGGCGGTGACGCCGGCCGCCGGCTTCGTCACCCCCGGCGCCGCCGCGCTCCTCGGCGGCCTCGCCGGCGTGACCTGCCTCTTCGCCGTGCGCCTCCGCGCCCGGAGCCGCCTCGACGACTCCCTCGACGTGTTCGCGATCCACGGCGTCGCCGGCCTCCTCGGCGCGGTGCTGACCGGCGCGCTCTCGAGCCCGGCGGCGAACCCCGACGCGCCCGCGGGCAGCCTCGCGCTCGTGGGCGTCCAGGCCCTCGGCGTCGGGGTGACCCTCGCCTGGACGGGCGCGCTCACCTTCGGGCTCCTGAAGCTGGTGGGCCTCGTCACGCCGCTGCGCGCCGACGAGCAGGACGAGTGGAGCGGGATGGACCTCGCCGACGCCGGCGAGCGCGCCTACGTCGAGGGCGACGCGCGGCACGAGCAGGTCTCGCCGCGTCCGGCCCCCGAGGCGCAGCCGGCCCCGGTGCTCCGCGACGCGGAGGCCTGAGCCGCGCGGCGAGGCGCAGGAACGAGCCGCGGCGCCGCCGGAGGTCCGGGGGCGCCGCGTGGGTGCTTCGGGCTTCGAGGGAGGCCTACTCGGCCTTCTTCTTGGCCTTCTTCTTCGCCGGCGCCGCCTCGGCGGACTCCGCCTTCTTGGCCCTCGCCGGGGCCTTCTTCTTCGGCGCGGCCTCCGCCTCGGCGCCGGCCTCGGGCGCCTCGCCCTCGGCGGGCAGCGTCACGCGGTCGACGAGCTCGAGGAGCGCCATCTCCGCGGCGTCGCCGCGGCGGCGGCCGAGCCGCGTGATCCGGGTGTAGCCGCCGGGCCGCTTCGCGTAGCGCTCGGCGAGCCCGTCGAAGATCTTGGCGAGGACCTCGGTGTCCCGGATGGTCCGGTTCGCCTGGCGGCGGGCGTGGTCCGAGCCCTTCTTGCCGAGGGTGATCATCCGCTCGGCGAGCTTGCGGGCCTCCTTCGCCTTCGGGATGGTGGTGCGGATCCGCTCGTGCCGGAGCAGCGAGGTGACCATGCTGGCCAGCATCGCCTCCCGGTGCGCCGAGGTGCGCGAGAACGCGCGGCCGATGTTCGCGTGACGCATCTTCTCTCAGTCCTTCCTGCTCTAGAGCTTCGGCGCGGAGGCCGCGATCTTGGGAGGCCAGTTCTCGAGCTTCATGCCGAGGGAGAGCCCCATCTCCGCGAGGATCTCCTTGATCTCCTTGAGGCTCTTCCGGCCGAAGTTCTTGGTCTTCAGCATCTCGGCCTCGGTCTTCTGCACCAGCTCGCCGATCGTCTTGATGTTGGCGTTCTGGAGGCAGTTGGCCGAGCGGACGGACAGCTCGAGCTCGTCCACCGAGCGGAAGAGGTTCTCGTTGAGCTTCTCCTCGGTCTTCGGCAGCTCGACGGCCGCGGGCTCCTCGGTCTCGTCGAAGTTGATGAAGATCGAGAGCTGCTCCTTGACGATCTTGGCGGCGTAGGCGACGGCGTCGGCCGGCTCCACCGAGCCGTCGGTCCACACCTCGAGCGCGAGCTTGTCGTAGTCGGTGACCTGCCCGACGCGCGCGTTGGTGACCTGGTAGTTCACCTTGCGGACCGGCGAGAACAGCGCGTCGATCGGGATGGTGCCGATCGGCTGGCCCGCGACCTTGTTCCGCTCCGCCGGCACGTAGCCGCGGCCGCGGCGGCAGGTCATCTCGACCTTGAGCTTCCCGCCCTCGGAGATCGTCGCGATGTGGTGGCCCGGGTTCAGGACCTCGACGTCGGGGTCGGTGATGATGTCGCCGGCCTTGATCTCCTTCGGCCCCTCCGCCTCGATGCGGATCGTCTTCTGCTCCGACGTGTGCATCCGGAGCAGGACCTCCTTGAGGTTGAGGATGATGTCGGTGACGTCCTCGGACACCTCGGGGATCGTCGTGAACTCGTGGTCCACGCCCTCGATCTTCACCGTGGTGATCGCCCCGCCCTGCAGCGACGAGAGGAGCACGCGGCGGAGCGAGTTGCCGAGGGTGATGCCGAAGCCGCGCTCGAGCGGCTCGGCGACGAACTTGCCGTAGGTGTTGGTGAGGCTGCCCTGCTCGACCTGGAGCCCGCGGGGCTTGATCAGGTCGCGCCAGTTCTTGGCGATCGTAGCGTCGGCCATGGTGCCATCTCCCTGCCGCTCTCCACGCCGGGGTCGAACCCCGGCACCACGAGCGGCTCGGTGTGGTGGTGCGCGCGCGCCGACCTCCCGGCCGGCGCGCTGACGCGGAACTGCGACGGACTACTTCGAGTAGAGCTCGACGATCAGCTGCTCCTGGATCGGGAGCGTGAGGTCCTCGCGGGCGGGGAGCGACTTCACCGTGCCCTCGAAGCCCTTCTTGTCGACCTCGATCCAGGGCGGGATCCCGCGGCGGTCCACCGCCTCGAGCGCCTCGGTGATCCGGACGACCTTCCGGCTCTTCTCCTTGACCGTGATCTTGTCGCCGACGCGGCACGCGTAGGACGGGACGTTGACCTTCTTCCCGTTCACGAGGAAGTGCGTGTGGCGGACGAGCTGGCGGGCCTCGTTCCGGGTGTCGGCGAAGCCCATCCGGAAGACGACGTTGTCGAGCCGGAGCTCGAGCGCCTGCAGGAGGTTCTCGCCCGTCTTGCCCTTCCGGGCCGACGCCTTCTGGTAGTAGAGCCGGAACTGCCGCTCGAGCAGGCCGTACATCCGCTTGACCTTCTGCTTCTCGCGGAGCTGCACGCCGTACTCGGAGAACTTCACGCGGCCCTGGCCGTGCTGGCCGGGGGGATACGGGCGGCGCTCGATGGCGCACTTGTCGCTGTAGCAGCGATCGCCCTTCAGGTACATCTTGAGGTTCTCGCGCCGGCACAGCCGGCAGGAGGACTCGGTATAACGCGCCACGGGTGACTCCTTGAGGTCGTCTGCGTGCCCGCGCGTCGCCGCAGCGGGCACCCGGAGAAACGGAAATTAGACGCGGCGGCGCTTCGCCGGCCGGCAGCCGTTGTGCGGGCTCGGGGTCACGTCGCGGATGAGCAGGACCTTGAGGCCGGCGGCCGCGATCGCGCGGAGCGCCGACTCGCGGCCGGCGCCGGGGCCGGAGACGAGGATCGTCACCGACTTGAGGCCGTGCTCCATCGCCTTCGCGGCGGCGTCGCCGGCGGCGACCTGCGCCGCGAACGGCGTCGACTTGCGGGAGCCCTTGAAGCCGCGGGCGCCGGCGCTCGACCAGGACAGCACGTTCCCGGACACGTCGCTGATCGTCACGATCGTGTTGTTGAAGGTCGACTGGATGTGGACGACACCCTGCGCGACGTTCTTCTTGCCCTTCTTCTTGGCCTTCTTCGCCTCGGCGGCGGTCGCGCCGGCCGCAGCAGCGGCGGGGGCGGGGGCCGCTGCGCCCTTCTCTTCAGCCATCCTGGTTCGCTCCGATCTTCGAGGTCATCTGCGCGGCGGCGGAGGCGATTGGGCCTCCCCGCCGCCCGTACGAAATGCCGCCGGCTAGCGGGCCGGGGCGGCGGCCTTCGGCCGCGCCAGGCCGCGCTTCGGGCCCTTGCGGGTCCGGGCGTTGGTGTGCGTCCGCTGGCCGCGCACCGGCAGGCCCTTGCGGTGCCGGAGGCCGCGGTAGCAGCCCAGGTCCATGAGCCGCTTGATGTTCATCGAGAGCTCGCGGCGGAGGTCACCCTCGACCTTGCTCTCGCGCTCGATGACGTCGCGGATGCGACGGGTCTGGTCCTCGGTGAGGTCCTTGGTACGGATGCTCTCGTCGACCTGGGCCTTGGCCAGGATCTTCTGGGCGGTGTTCTTGCCCACCCCGTAGAGATACTGGAGCGAGATGACGATGCGCTTCTCGCGCGGGAGATCGACGCCTGCGATGCGAGCCACTGAATTCCTCCGAGTCCCTTTAGCCCTGCCGCTGCTTGTGGCGCGGGTTGCCGGGGCAGATCACCCGGACGATGCCCTTGCGGCGGATCACCTTGCACTTGTCGCAGATCTT
Organism: uncultured Myxococcales bacterium; assembly: GCA_964504805.1. GTDB lineage: Bacteria > Myxococcota > Myxococcia > Myxococcales > Vulgatibacteraceae > CAZDGH01. Next base: position 15,656 of record CAZDGH010000020.1, read on the forward strand.
CTTGACCGAAGCCCGGACCTTCATTGCCGTTTCCTCGCGCGCCGCGCCCCAACGGGCGGGGCCCGCTTCGATGAACCAAAGCCGGCGGCATCTAGCACAACACCCGACATGCCGCAAGTGTGACGGCCGCCGCCCACCTGCACCCCGCCAAGCTCGCGGATCCCGGACCGTTTCCGGAACCAACCGCCCGGGCGGTCCGGACGATTCCCCGCCGTCAGGGGAGCGTGAGGATCACCGGACCTTCCTCGGTGATCGCCACCGTGTGCTCGAAGTGGGCCGACAGCTTGCCGTCCATGGTGACGGCCGTCCAGTCGTCGTCCAGCACCTCGACCTCGTGCGTGCCCACGTTCACCATGGGCTCGATCGCCAGCACCATCCCCGGCTTGAGGCGCATGCCCTGCCCCGCCGGCCCGTAGTTCGGGACCTGGGGCTCCTCGTGGAGCCTCCGGCCGATCCCGTGGCCGACGAAGTCCCGGACGACCGAGAAGCCGTGCTCCTCGACGTAGTCCTGGATGGCGCCGCCGATGTCCTGCACCCGCGAGCCGACCCGCGCCTGGGCGATGCCGCGCTCGAGGGCGGTGCGGGTGACGTCGACGAGCCGCTGCGTCTCCTCGGCGATCGCGCCGACCGGCACCGTCACCGCCGAGTCGGCGAAGAACCCCTCGACCACCACGCCGAAGTCGAGGCCGATGATGTCGCCCTCCCGGAGCTTCCGCTTCTTGGAGGGGATGCCGTGGACGACCTCCTCGTTGATGGAGGCGCAGAGCACCGCCGGGTAGCCGCGGTAGCCGAGGAACGCCGGCTTCGCGCCGTGCTTCTTGATCAGCTCCCGCGAGATGTCGTCGAGCTCCGCGGTGGTGACGCCGGGCTTCGTCTCCTCGACGAGCACCTGCAGGATGCGGGCGACCACCCGCCCCGCCTCCCGCATCGTGGCGACCTCGCGCTCGGTCTTGAGCTCGACGCCCATCTACGCCTTCCCGAGCGCCTTCCGGACCTCGACGTAGATCCCGTCGGGCGTGCCGACGCCGTGGATCTCGGAGAGGAGGCCCTGCTTCGCGTAGTGCGCCTTGACCTTCGGGACCTCGCTCCGGAACACCTCGAGGCGGTTCTGCAGCTTCTCGGCGTTGTCGTCGGAGCGCTGGATGAGGGCGGTGTCGTCCTTGTCGCAGTAGCCCTCGCGCCGGGGCGGCGCGTGGATCACGTGGTAGACCGCGCCGCACTTCGGGCACGAGCGGCGGCCGGTGATCCGCTCGACGAGCAGCTCCTCCGGCACCTCGAGCGCGAGCACGCGGTCGAGCGTGCGCCCGGTGCGCGCGAGCATCGCGTCGAGCGCCTCGGCCTGCGGCAGCGTCCGCGGGAAGCCGTCGAGGAGGAAGCCCTTGCCGAGATCGCCCTTCCCGAACCGCTCCTCGATGAGCGCGATGACGAGGTCGTCGGGGACGAGCCTGCCCTGCTTCATCAGCGGGTCGGCCTGCTTGCCGAGCTCGCTGCCGGCGCGCACGGCGTCGCGGAGCAGGTCGCCCGTGGAGATCTGGACGACTCCGAACTCCTGCTCGAGCTTCTTCGCCTGCGTGCCCTTGCCGGAGCCCGCGGCCCCCAGGAAGACCAGGTTCATGCCCGTGCCTCCGAAAGCTGCGGGGCGCTCCCGTCCGAGAGCGCCCCGCGGAAACCTGCGGCGGCCGCGTGGCCACCGCGTGCGCCCCCTCGCGGGGTCGCTACCGGCCCGTCGTCGACCCGGCGAGGCGACGGCCGCGGATGCGCGGGCCGCGGGCGCCGGTGAAGCCCTCGTAGTGCCGCGTGATGAGGTGGCTCTCGATCTGCTGCACGGTGTCGAGGGCGACGCCCACCACGATGAGGAGGCCGGTGCCGCCGAACTGGAACGGCGTGTTCAGGGTGGCGATGAGGATCGTCGGCAGCACGCAGATGATCGACAGGTACACCGCGCCGCCGAAGGTGATCCGCGACAGCACGCGATCGATGTACTCGGCGGTCTTCTTGCCCGGCCGGATGCCCGGGATGTAGCCGCCGTTCTTCTTCATGTTGTCCGCGACATCCACCGGGTTGAACGTCACCGCGGTGTAGAAGTACGCGAAGAACACGATCAGGAGCACGAAGAGGGTGTTGTACTCCCAGCCGAAGCTCTGCAGCGCGTCCGCGAACGGCTTGAGGCCGGGGATCCAGCTCGCCAGCGTGGCCGGGAAGAGCAGGATCGACGAGGCGAAGATCGGCGGGATGACGCCCGAGGTGTTCACCTTGAGCGGCAGGTGCGTCGTCTGGCCGCCGGCGACCTTCCGGCCGACGACGCGCTTCGCGTACTGGACCGGGATCCGCCGCTGTCCTCGCTCGACGAAGATCACGCCGGCGATCGACCCCATGACGATCAGCGCGATGAGCAGGACCTTGAGCTCGTCGAGCTGCTGCGACTCGTACCACTTGAAGGTCTGGAAGATCGCGTCCGGGAGGCCGGCCACGATGCCCGCGAAGATGAGCATCGAGATGCCGTTGCCGATGCCGCGCTCGGTGATCTGCTCGCCGAGCCACATCAGGAACGCGGTCCCGGAGGCGAGGGTGATGACCGTCATGATCCGGAAGCCCCAGCCCGGCGTCTCGACGACCTGGCGGAGCACCTGCACGCCGCCCGCGCCCTGGACGTTGCCGGCCTGGTTCTCCAGGAAGAACGCGATGCCCATGCCCTGTACGATGCCGAGGGCGATGGTGCCGTAGCGGGTGTACTGGTTGATCTTGCGGCGCCCGAGCTCGCCTTCCTTCTGGAGCCGCTCGAGGGCCGGGATCACCACCGCGAGGAGCTGGATGATGATGCTCGCCGAGACGTACGGCATGATGCCGAGCGCGAAGATCGACAGCTGCTCGAGCGCGCCGCCCGAGAACAGGCTGAAGACCGAGAGCAGACCGCCCTGCTGGCCGATGTAGTCCTTCATCGCCTCCCGGTTCACGCCGGGGGTGGTGATGAAGATGCCCAGCCGGTACACGCCCAGGATGGCGAGCGTGAAGAGGAGCCGCTTCCGCAGCTCCTCGATCCGGAACATGTTGCCGATGGCTTCGAGCAACGGACGTCCCCTTTTCCGAAGCCGGCCCGGGATCCGGGCCGGCGCGGGACCTTAGGCCTTCGCGGCCTCGGCCTTGGCCGGGTGCAGCTCGATGACCTCGACCTTGCCGCCGGCCTTCTCGATGGCCTCCTTGGCGGTGGCCGAGAACCGGTGCGCGCGGACGGTGAGCTTCTTCTTCAGCTCGCCCGTGCCGAGGATCTTCACCAGGTCGCCCTTGCGCGAGGTGATGCGCTTCTCGAGCAGCGTCTCCGGCGAGACGGTGGCGCCGGCCTCGAAGCGCTCCTCGAGCTGCGCCAGGTTCACCGGCCGGTACTCGACCCGGTTCTGGTTCTTGAAGCCGAACTTCGGGAGGCGGCGCTGCAGCGGCATCTGGCCGCCCTCGAAGCCCTCGAAGTTCATGTTGCCGGTGCGGGCCTTCTGGCCCTTGCCGCCGCGGCCCGCGGTCTTGCCGAGGCCGGACGACTGGCCGCGGCCGACCCGCTTCTTGCGGTGGCGCGACTTCGCCGGCGCCTTGAGCGTGTGGAGCGTGGTGCCCATGAGTTACGCGTCCTTCCCGGCAGCGGCCTTCTTCTTCTTGGTGCGGACCCGCTTCGGCGCGTCACCCGGGACCTCCGTCATGGAGACCAGGTGCTGCACCTTGGCGATCATCCCGCGGATGGCCGGCGTGTCCTTGAGCAGCTTCTCGCTGCCCACCTTGTTCAGGCCGAGACCCCACACCGTCTCCCGGTGATCCTGGGGGCGGCTCGACCACGACTTCACGAGCTTGACCTTGAGCGCCATGGCGTTCCTCAGCGGGCCGGGGCCTGGAGCTCGGCGAGCTCCTTGCCACGGGCGCGGGCGGTGTCCTCGGGCGAGCGGAGCTGCTCGAGGCCGTTCATGACCGCCTTGATGACGTTGTGCGGGTTCCGCGTGCCCTGCGACTTGGTGAGCACGTTGCGGACGCCCGCGGCCTCGAGGACCGCGCGGACGGAGCCGCCGGCGATGACGCCGGTACCCTCGGAGGCGGGCTTGAGCAGCACCTGCCCGGCGCCGAAGTGACCGAGGACCTCGTGCGGGAGCGTGGTGCCGACGAGCGGGACCTTGATGAGGTGCTTCTTGGCCTGCTCGGCGCCCTTGCGGATCGCCTCGGGGACCTCGTTCGCCTTGCCGAGGCCGACGCCGACGTGGCCGTTGCCGTCGCCGACGACGATCAGGGCGGAGAAGCTGAAGCGACGGCCGCCCTTCACGACCTTGGCGACGCGGTTGATGTGGACGACCCGGTCGGTGAGCTCGAGGTCGTTCGGGTTGATCGGAGCGCGCATCGTTAGAACTCCAGCCCGGCTTCGCGGGCCGCCGCGGCGACCGCGGCGATGCGGCCGTGATAGGGGAAACCGTTGCGATCGAAGACGACCCTGGTGACGTTCGCCGCCTTGGCCTTCTCCGCCACGAGCTTGCCGACCGCCTTCGCGGCGCCGGTCTTGTCGAGCTCGCCGAGCTGGCCCTTCAGCTCCTTGGAGAGCGTCGAGGCGAACGCGAGGGTCACGCCCTTCACGTCGTCGACGACCTGGGCGTACATGTGGCCGTTCGACTTGTAGACGGTGAGCCGCGGACGCTCGCCGGTGCCGGACATCTTCTTCCGGATCCGGGCGGCGCGACGCTGGCGGGGATCGAGCTTCTTCTTGATGACGCTGGCGTACATGTTCGTTCTCCTCGGCTCCCGGCGGGATGGGGGCTTCCCCGCCGAGGTCCCGAAAGGCCGCTAGGCGGCGCCGGTCTTGCCCTGCTTCCGGCGGATGGTCTCTTCGGCGTACTTGATGCCCTTCCCCTTGTACGGCTCGGGGCCCCGGAGCTTGCGCACCGCCGCGGCCGTGAGGCCGAGCATGTGCTTGTCGGCGCCGCGGAGCATCACCTTGGTCTGCTTGTCGACCTCGGCGGTGATCCCCTCGGGAAGCGGGAAGACGACCGGGTGCGAGTAGCCGAGGGTGAGGTGGAGCTCCTTCCCCTTCACCTCGGCGCGGTAGCCGACGCCGGTGATCTCGAGCACGCGCTCGTAGCCGGTGGAGACGCCGCGGATGAGGTTCGCGACCAGGGTGCGGGAGAGGCCGTGGAGGGCGCGGTTCTTCGGCGAGTCGTCGGGGCGCTCGACCTTCACGGTCTTGCCGTCGACGTTCACCTTGATGCCCTCGGCGATCTTCACCTGGGCCTTGCCCTTGGGACCCTCGGCCTTCACCTCGCGACCGGCGATCGAGAGCTTCACCTTGTCGGGGAGGGCGATGGGCTGCTTACCGATGCGGGACATGGCGATTTCCTCAGCAAACCGTGCAGATGAGCTCGCCGCCGACCGACTGCTTCCTGCACTCGCGGTCGACGAGGACGCCCTTGCTGGTGGAGAGGATCGAGATCCCGAGCCCGTTGAGGACCCTCGGGAGATCGTCCTTGGCGACGTAGCGGCGGAGGCCCGGACGGCTCACGCGCTTGATGGTGGTGATGGCCGGACGGCCGTCCTCGCCGTACTTCAGGAAGACGGTGATCGCGCCCTGCTTCTCGTCCCGGTGGAGGACGTAGTCCTTGATGTAGCCCTCTTCCTTGAGGACCTTCGCGACCGCTTCCTTGAGCTTCGAGCCGGGGATCACGGTCCGCTCGTGCTTCGCGTTCGAAGCGTTGCGGATCCGGGTGAGCATGTCGCCGACGGGGTCGTTGACCCGAGCCATCTTTCGACTTCCTTCTTCCTACGGGGCGCGCCGCCTCGCCGCACCATGCGGTGGTCCGGACGCGCCACACCTGTGCTGCTGCGTTGCTGGAACTACCAGGAGGCCTTGATCACGCCGGTGATCTCGCCCCGGAGCGCCCGCTGCCGGAAGCAGAGGCGGCACATCTGGAACTTCCGCAGGAAGGCCCGCGGCCGACCGCAGAGGGGGCACCGGTTGTAACCGCGGGCCGAGAACTTCGGCTTCCGCTTGGCCTGCGCCATCTTCGAGAGCTTCGCCATCGCTTGTTCCTCGGGGATCCTGGACTAGTTGCGGAAGGGCATGCCCATGTACTTGAGGAGCGCCCTGCCCTCCTCGTCCGAGCCGGCGGTCGTCACGATCGTGACGTTCATCCCCTTCACCTCTCGATCTTGTCGTAGTTGATCTCGGGGAAGATGATCTGCTCGCGGATGCCGAGCGTGTAGTTGCCGGCGCCGTCGAAGGCCATCGACGCCACCCCCATGAAGTCGCGCCCGCCCGGGAGGGCGGGGCCGCTGATGGGCTCGCGGAACACGTACAAACCCAGCTGCCGCAGGGTGACCATCACGCCGATCGGCTGGTTCTCGCGGAGCTTGAAGTTCGCGATCGACTTGCGGGAGCGGGTGACCACCGGCTTCTGGCCGGCGATCGCGGTGAGCTGCTCGACCGCGGAGTCGATGAGCTTGGCGTTCGAGATCGCCTCGCCCATGCCCATGTTGATCACGACCTTCTCGATCTTCGGCACCTGCATCTTGTTCTTGTAGCCGAAGTCCTTCATCAGAGCGGGCACCGCTTCCTTCTGGTACCGCTCCTTCATCCCCATCGCCTTCGCCATCGCTCGTCTCCTGCTTCCGGCGCCGTTCGGGTCCACCGCGCGCCGGATCAGCCTGTCGTTCGGGTTAGCGGTCCAGCAGCTCGCCGGACTTCTTCGAGTAGCGCACGTTGCGGCCGTCCTCGAGCTTCTTCTTGCCGATCCGGCTCGGCTCCTTCGACTTGGGGTCGAGGAGCATGAGGTTCGAGACGTGGATCGAGCCGTTGCGCTCGACGATCCCGCCCTCGGGCGCCGACGGGATGCGGCCGCGCTTGAGGTGCCGCTTCACGACCATGAGCCCCTCGACCACCGCGCGCTGCTTCTCGCGGTCGATCTCGAGGACCTTGCCGGACTTGCCCTTCTCCTTGCCGGAGATGACCTTGACGGTGTCGCCCTTCTTCAGGTGCATGGCTAGAGGACCTCCGGGGCGAGCGAGATGATCTTCATGAACTTGCGGGCGCGGAGCTCGCGGGCGACCGGCCCGAAGATGCGGGTGCCGACCGGCTCGAGGTCCTTGTTGATGATGACCGCGGAGTTCTCGTCGAACTTGATGTAGCTGCCGTCGGCGCGGGCGACCTCGCGGCGGGTGCGGACGACGACGGCCTTCTGCACGTCGCCCTTCTTCACCTTGGCGTTGGGGATCGCCTCCTTGACGGAGACGACGATGACGTCGCCGATGCTCGCGTAGCGGCGACGGGAGCCGCCGAGCACCTTGATGCACATCACCTTCTTGGCACCCGAGTTGTCGGCGACGTCGAGGACGGTGGTCTGCTGGATCATGGCTCTCTCGTTCCTCGCTTAGACCGTGGTCGCCTTGACCAGCGTCTCGGCCACGCGCCAGCGCTTGTCCTTGGACATCGGCCGGGTCTCGACGATCCGGACCTTGTCGCCGATCTGGCAGGCGTTGTTCTCGTCGTGCGCCTTGTACTTCACGTGCTTCGTGACGTACTTGCCGTACTGGGCGTGCTTCACCCGGCGATCCACCCGGACCACCACGGTCTTCTGCATCTTGTTCGAGGTCACGGTCCCGATGCGGGACTTCGGACGGCCGCGCTCCATGGCGTTCTACCCTTCCGGCGAGAGCCGGCGATGCACTACTTCTTGGAAGCCTTCTTGTCCTTGCGGTCGCGCTTCAGCCCCAGCTCCGCCTCGCGGAGGAGCGTGTTCACCCGGGCGAGCTCGCGCTTCGTCGTCTCGAGCTCCGCGGTGGAGTCGAGGCGCCCGCTCTTCAGCTTCATCTTCAGATCGAAGATCTTGCGCTTCAGCTCGGCCGGCTTCGCCTGCAGCTCGTCGGCCTTCAGCGCGCGCATCTCGGTCGCGTTCATCGCTTAGATCCCCATCTCGTCGCGCCGGACGATCCGCGTCTTGATCGGCAGCTTGAACATGGCCAGCTTGAGCGCCTCGACGGCGACGTCGGGGGCCACGCCCTGCATCTCGTAGAGGATGCGGCCGGGCTTCACGACGGCGACGTAGTACTCCACGCCACCCTTGCCGGAGCCCATGCGCGTCTCGGCGGGCTTCTTGGTGATCGGCTTGTCCGGGAACACCCGGATCCACACCTTGCCGCCGCGCTTGATCTGACGGGTCAGGGCGACGCGGCCGGCCTCGATCTGCCGCGCGGTCACCCACCCCGGCTCGAGCGCCTGGAGGCCGATGTCGCCGAAGTTCAGGTCGGAGCCGCGGTGCGCCATTCCGCGCATCCGGCCCTTCTGCATCTTGCGCCACTTGGTACGTGCTGGCTGGAGCATGACTTTCTCGAGTCCCGAGGCGGGGGGCGGCCTTGTGTCACGGCCGGCCCCGCTTCGTCAAGTACGGGTGAGAGGGCTACTTACCGCCGCCCCGGCTGCTGGTCGGCAGGACCTCGCCGCGCATCACCCACACCTTGCAGCCGATCTTCCCGTACGTGGTCTTCGCCTCGGCGAACCCGTAGTCGATGTCGGCGCGGAGGGTGTGGAGCGGGACGCGGCCCTCGCGGTACCACTCGTAGCGGGCCATCTCGGCGCCGCCGAGCCGGCCGGAGCAGGAGATGCGGATGCCCTTGGCGCCGAACTTGAGGGCGGTGGAGACCGCCTTCTTCATGGCGCGGCGGAACGCGATCCGGCGCTCGAGCTGGGTGGTGACGTTCTCCGCCACGAGCTGGGCGTCGGTCTCCGCCTTCCGGACCTCGACGATGTTCAGGTAGACCTCGTTGGCCGTGAAGCCCTGGATCTCCTTCTTGATCGTCTCGATCCCGGCGCCGCGCTTGCCGATGACGATGCCCGGGCGCGCGGTGTGGACGTTGACCTTCACCTTGTTGGCGGCGCGCTCGATCTCGATCCGGGAGATGCCGGCGTGGCCGAGCTTCTCCTTCACGTACTCCCGGATCTTGATGTCCTCGTGCAGCCACTTGGCGTAGTTCTTCTCCTCGTACCACTTGGAGTCCCAGCTCTTGATGACGCCGAGGCGGAACCCGACCGGATGGACCTTCTGACCCATGGCTAGCGCATCTCCCCGAGCTCCACGGTCACGTGGCTCGTCTTCTTGTTCAGGCGGGTCGCCCGGCCCATGGCGCGGGCGATGAACCGCCGGAGCGTCGGTCCCTGATCGACCATGATGGTCCGGACGAACAGCCGGTCCACGTCGAGGTTGCCCTGGCTGGCCTGCTCGGCGTTGGCGATGGCCGAGCGGATCAGCTTGGCCACCGGCTTGGCGGCGGCCTTCGGCGTGTAACGGAGCGTGGCGAGCGCCTCTTCCACCTGCTTGCCGCGCACGAGGTCCGCGATCGCGCGGACCTTGCGAGGAGCGATGCGCAGGTAGCGCAGCTTGGCGTGGTTTCCCATGGCGTCTCCTTACCTGCCCGCCGGGCCGGCGACCTTGGCCTTCTTCTCGGCCGTGTGGCCGTGGAAGGTCCGGGTCGGCGCGAACTCGCCGAGCTTGTGGCCCACCATGTTCTCCGTCACGAACACCGGGACGAACTTCTTCCCGTTGTGCACGGCGAACGTGTGGCCCACGAACTCCGGAAAGATGGTGGAACGGCGCGACCAGGTCTTGATGACCTTCTTCTGGTTGGTCCGGTTCGCTTCCTCGACCTTCTTCACGAGGTGCTTGTCGGCGAACGGACCCTTCTTGAGCGAGCGAGCCATCGTCAGGTCCTCTACTTGTCGTTCCGGCGCTTGACGATGAACTTCGTCGTGCGCTTGTTCTTGCGGGTCTTGTAGCCCTTGGTCGGCACGCCCCACGGCGTGACCGGGTGCGGGTTGCCCTGGCCCGACTTGCCCTCGCCGCCACCGTGCGGGTGGTCGACCGGGTTCATGACGACGCCGCGGACGGTCGGCCGCACGCCGAGCCAGCGCGACCGGCCGGCCTTGCCGACGCGGACGATCTCGTGCTCGATGTTGCCGAGCTGGCCGATGGTGGCCTTGCACTCGAGCAGCACCCGGCGGGTCTCGCCGGACGGCATGCGGAGGGTCGCGTACTTCCCCTCCTTCGCCATCAGCTGCGCCGAGGAGCCCGCCGAGCGGACCATCTGCGCGCCGGCGCCCGGCTTGATCTCGACGTTGTGGATCACCGAGCCGACCGGGATGCTCTTGATCGGCAGCGCGTTGCCCGGCTTGACGTCGACCTCGGGGCCGGAGACGACGGTGTCGCCGACCGAGAGGCCCACGGGCCAGAGGACGTAGCGCTTCTCGCCGTCCGCGTAGGTGAGCAGCGCCAGGCGGGCGGAGCGGTTCGGGTCGTACTCGATCGCGGTGACCTTCGCCGGCACGCCGTCCTTGTTCCGCTTCCAGTCGATGACGCGGTAGCGGCGCTTGTGGCCGCCGCCGACGTGCCGGGTGGTGATGTGGCCGTGCACGTTGCGGCCGCCGGACTTCCGGAGCGGCGCGGTGAGCTTCTTCTCCGGGCGCTTGCCCTTCGAGAGCTCCGCGTTGTCCGTGGTGCTGGTGAGGCGGCGGGCCGGGCTGGTCGGCTTGTAGAGCTTCAGGCCCATGGTCAGACCCCGAGGTTGAAGAGGTCGATCGACTGGCCCTCCTTCAGGGTCACGATCGCCTTCTTCCAGTTGGGGCGGCGGCCGGAGTTGCGGCCGACGCGCTTGTTCTTGCCACGGACGACCGCGGTGCGGACCTCGACCGGATCGACGTTGAAGAGCGTCCGGAGCGCCATGCGGATCTCGTCCTTCGACGCCCGCCGGTCGACCTCGAACGCGTACTGGTTGTGCGCCTCGCGGGCGCGGTCGAGCTTCTCGGTCACGACCGGGCCGCGGATGACCTCGTGGATGTTCACTGGAGGGCTCCCTCGAGCTGCTTCGCCGCAGCCTTGGTGAGGACCAGCTCCCGGTGGCGGAGCGCGTCCTCGAGGTTGAACCCCTCGGCCGGGAGGGCGTCGAACTTCGCCAGGTTCCGGACCGACTTCAGCGCCTGGTCGCGGGCCTTGTCCTCGGCCGCGGCGCCGACCACCACGAGCGCCGAGGTGAGGCCGAGGGCCTTCACCAGCGCGTCCTGGGCCTTCTTCGTCTTGATGCCGCCGAGGTCGAAGCCGTCGACGATGACGAGCTTGCCCTCCTTGGCGCGGAGCGAGAGCACCGAGCGGAGCGCGCCCTTCCGCACCTTCGCGGGCGGGCGGTACTCGTAGTCGCGCGGCTTCGGGCCCATGGCCTTGCCGCCGCCGACCCAGTGCGAGGCGCGGATCGAGCCCTGGCGGGCGCGGCCGGTGCCCTTCTGCTTCCAGGGCTTCTTGCCGCCGCCCGACACCAGCGAGCGGTTCTTCACCGCCACCGTGCCGGAGCGCCGGTTGATCTGCTGCATCTTCGCCACCTCGTACAGGAGGTGCTCGTTCACCTCGGCGGCGAAGACGGCGTCGGCGAGGTCGATGCTGCCGACCTTCTTCTTGTTGAGATCGAGGACGTCGAAGGTAGCCATGTCGTGCCTCTAGCTCTTGATCTCGACGTCCACGCCCGCGCTCAGGTCGAGCTTCATCAGGGCGTCGAGCGTCTGCTGGGTGGGCTCGAGGATGTCGAGCACCCGCTTGTGGGTCCGGATCTCGAACTGCTCGCGGGACTTCTTGTCCACGTGCGGCGAGCGGAGGACCGTGAAGCGGTTGATGCGGGTCGGGAGCGGGATCGGACCGGCGACCTTCGCGCCGGTCCGCTTCGCCGTCTCCACGATCTCCCCGGCCGACTGGTCGAGGAGCTTGAAGTCGTAGGCCTTGAGCCGAATCCTGATTCGCTGGGTAGCCATGCGGATCCCTCTTTACTCGATGACTTCGGCGACGACGCCGGCACCGACGGTACGGCCGCCCTCGCGGATGGCGAAGCGCAGCTCCTTCTCCATGGCGATGGGCGTGAGCAGCTCCACGACCACCGTGATGTTGTCGCCCGGCATCACCA
>CAZDGH010000021.1:0-26768 GCA_964504805.1 uncultured Myxococcales bacterium
CGCCGTCGCCGCCGGACCCGCCGTCGCCGCCGGACCCACCGTCGCCGCCCGCGCCTCCGGCCCCGCCGCCACCTTCGCCGCCGCCCCCGCCCGCGCCGCCCTCGTCGCAGGCGTCGCCGACCGCGTCGCCGTCCGCGTCGGCCTGGTCGGCGTTCGCGTCGGCCGGGCAGTTGTCGATCTCGTCGCTCACGCCGTCGCCGTCGTCGTCCTCGTCGCAGGCGTCGCCGTCGCCGTCGCCGTCGAGGTCCGCCTGGGCGGCGTCGGCGAGGAGCGGGCAGACGTCGGTCGCGTCCTCGACGCCGTCGCCGTCGTCGTCCGCGTCGCAGGCGTCGCCGCTCCCGTCGCCGTCGGTGTCGAGCTGGTCGGGATCGGCGACCGCCGGGCAGACGTCCTCGCCGTCGGCGATCCCGTCGCCGTCGGCGTCGCCGTCGCAGGCGTCGCCCACGCCGTCGCCGTCGGCGTCCTCCTGGCCCGGGTCCGCGACGAGGCGGCAGACGTCGACCCCGTCGGAGGCGCCGTCGTCGTCGGAGTCGCCGTCCAGGTAGTCGGGGATGGAGTCGCCGTCGGTGTCGACCGGCTCGGTGCCGAGATCGGCGTCGCCGGCCTCCTCGGCGTCGGACACGCCGTCCTCGTCGGAGTCGTCGTCGAGCGCGTCGGCGAAGACGTCGCCGTCGGTGTTCCGCGGCGTCTCGCCGGGGCCGAACTCGGCGCCGTCGGCGATGCCGTCGAGGTCGGAGTCGGCGGAGCGCGGGTCCATGCCGTGGGCCGCCTCGACGTCGTCGCCGAGCCCGTCGCCATCGGTGTCGCCGTCGCAGGCGTCGCCCCGGCCGTCGCCGTCGAGGTCGCCCTGGTCCGGATCGGCGACGAGGCGGCAGACGTCGTCCGCGTCGCCGACGCCGTCGTCGTCCGAGTCGAAGTCCACGTAGTCCGGGATCGCGTCGCCGTCGGTGTCGGCCGGCTCGGTCCCGAGGTCCGCGTCGCCGGCCTCGTCGGCGTCGAGGACGCCGTCGCCGTCGGAGTCGTCGTCGAGGGCGTCGATCACCAGATCGCCGTCGGAGTCCCGGCCCCCCGGCTCGACTCCGAGCTCGTCGGCGTCCGAGATGGTGTCGCCGTCCGAGTCGCCGCTGGTCGGGTCGAGGCCGAGGCCGTCCTCGAGGCCGTCGTCGACGCCGTCGCCGTCGCGATCGTCGTCGCAGGCGTCGCCGGCGCCGTCGCCGTCGAGGTCCGCCTGGTCGGCGTTCGCGGCCACCGGGCAGTTGTCGGCGCCGTCGGCGATCCCGTCGCCGTCGCGGTCCGGATCGCAGGCGTCGCCGGCGCCGTCGCCGTCGAGGTCCGCCTGGTCGGCGTTTGCGGCCACCGGGCAGTTGTCGGCGCCGTCGGCGATCCCGTCGCCGTCGTCGTCGGGGTCGCAGGCGTCGCCGGCGCCGTCGAGGTCCAGGTCGCGCTGATCGGCGTTCGCGACCGCCGGGCAGTTGTCCACGCCGCCGCAGACGCCGTCCTGGTCCGCGTCGTTCGTCGGGTCGAACGGGCAGGGGTCCACGTCGCCGCAGCTCCCGTCGGCGTCGGCGTCGTTCGCCGCGTCCGCCGGGCAGGCGTCGCAGAGGTCGCCGAGCCCGTCCGCGTCGCCGTCTTCCTGGCCGGGGTTGGCGACCGCGGGGCAGTTGTCGGCATCGCCGCAGGCGCCGTCGCCGTCGGCGTCGTCGAGCGGATCGGCGGGGCACGGATCGCAGGCGTCGCCCCGGGCGTCGCCGTCGGCGTCGGCCTGGCCGGCGTTCGGCGCCCGCGGGCAGTTGTCGGCGCCGTCCGCCACCCCGTCGCCGTCGTCGTCGCCGTCGCAGACGTCGCCCTGGCCGTCGGCGTCGAGGTCGACCTGCGCCGGGTTGGGGGCGAGCGGGCAGTTGTCCGCCCCGTCGAGGACGCCGTCCCCGTCGTCGTCGGGATCGCAGGCGTCGCCGAGCCCGTCGAGGTCGGCGTCGAGCTGCGCGACGTTGGCGACGAGCGGGCAGTTGTCGGCCGCGTCGAGCACGCCGTCGCCGTCGTCGTCGGGATCGCAGGCGTCGCCCTGGCCGTCGAGGTCGCCGTCGCGCTGCGGCGCGTTCGGCACCAGCGGGCAGTTGTCGCCCGCGTCGGGCACCCCGTCGCCGTCGTCGTCGGCGTCGCAGGCGTCGCCGCTCGCGTCGCCGTCGGTGTCGAGCTGGCCGGCGTTGGCGACGAGCGGGCAGTTGTCGCCCGCGTCGAGGATCCCGTCGCCGTCGTCGTCGAGGTCGCAGGCGTCGCCCTGCGCGTCGCCGTCGGTGTTCGCCTGGTCCGCGTTCGCCACCGCCGGGCAGTTGTCGGACGCGTCCGGGACGCCGTCGCCGTCGCCGTCGACCGGGGCGCCGGCGCTGGTCGTCAGGTTGCGGAAGCTGAACCACCAAGTCGTGTGCAGCGCGCCGTTGCCCCAGACGCCGAGCACGGAGAGGTGCGCGTTCGAGGTGGGGAAGGCCGTGTAGTCGACCCAGCGGCCGTTGTCGGTCGCGTCGCTCCAGAGGATCCGGTACGTCGTCCCGGCGGTGAGCGGCCAGGACACCACCGCGTTGAACGCCGGGCTGCCGGCCGGCACCGCGATCGACTGCAGGGTGTTGCCCGCCAGGTCCGTGAGCCGGACCGTGTCGGCGGCGCCGCGGTTCTCGAAGGTGAAGCTCGTCAGCGTGCAGTCGACGTCGGCGCGGAACTGCATGCCGGCGCCGAACCACGACCCGATGTCGTTGGTCAGGACCGGACCGGCGATGACGTCCGCCCGGGCGGCGGAGGCGAAGAGGACGAGGCCCGCCGCGAGCGCGGCGCTGCCGAGGATCCGACGCATGCATGCTCCCCGCGGCCGCTGCGTTGTCGTCCGGCCGACGGCGCGCACCGTACGCCGGGTGCCCGGGTCACGGCAATGCGCGCCGTCAGCCCTTCGCCCGCGCGATCGGCCCGACCTTGCCGTCCACCGCCCGCAGGTAGTCGCCGGGCGCGAGGAGGATCTGCGTGCCCCGCACGCCGGCCGAGACGCTCACCACGTCGAACAGCTCGAGGGTCTCGTCGGCGAACACCGGGTACGGCTTCTTGCAGGCGAGCGCGGTGACGCCGCCGCGGACGTAGCCGGTGAGCGGCGTGACCTCCTTGAGCGGGACGACCTCGCAGCGGCGGTCGCCGGCGACCCTGGCGAGCGCCTTCGGGTCGAGCTCGGCGTCGCCGGGCACCACCGCGAGCAGCACGCCGCTGCGATCGCCGCGCGCCACCAGCGTCTTGAACACCTGCTCGGCGGGCAGCCCGATCTTCCGCGCCACCGTCTCGGCGGCGAGGTCGTCGGGATCGACCTCGTACTCCCTCAGCTCGTAGGCGATCCCGAGCTTCTCGAGCTGCCGGACCGCGTTCGTCTTCAAGGCAGGCGCGTCACGTACATGATGCCGAGGCACATCTCGTCGACGGTGCCCTCGCCCCAGTTGACGTCGACCGGCTGCCGCGGCACGCCGTTCTCGTCGAGCGGCTGGTTCTCGGCGGAGTTGTCCCAGTGGCACTCGAGGTGGAGCGAGTCGCCCGGGTCGTAGCGCACCGGCGTCTTCAGGCCGAAGCTCCCCTGCCAGTGGAAGTCCCAGTCCTGGATGTCGAGGAGGCAGGCGTCGGTGGTGGGCTTGTCCACGCGGAGCGTCGCGGCGGTGCCGAGCTGGTGCATGTGCAGGCTCGCCGAGTGGATCTGGAAGGGCTGGTTCGACGGGATGACGCCGCCCGAGAGCGTGCCGATGAACGCCGAGACGTCGAGGTCGTAGGCGTGGGTCACCTCGGCCTCGCCCGCGGGGATCCGCATGGTGCCGTTGAGCCAGCCCGGGTTCGCGAAGAGGAGCACCTTGCCCTCGCGCGACACGAAGTCGTCGAGCTTCATGTCGATCGAGGTGCGGTCGGGGAGCGCCCCCGCGGTGAGGGTGTTGTAGTGGACCTGCAGCACGATCTTCGAGCCCGGCTCGACCTTGAGCCCGGTGCCCTCGGGGAGATCGCTGCCGAGGCCGCCCGGCGCCCAGGCGCCGAGCCAGCTGGTGTCGCGCCCGCTGCCGACGCCCGCGCTGCCGAAGCAGGTGTAGCCGGGGCCCGGCTCGGCGTCGTCCTTGGCGACCGCCTCGTCGGCGAGGTCGGCCGGGATGTGGAACGCGATCACGTGGTGGACGACCCGCGCCTCGCCGGGGACGGCGCGGAAGCCGGTGACGTACTTGGTGGTGCCGTGCGGCCAGTCGAGGACGAAGCAGCGGTAGTCGTCCACGCCCTCCGGCGTGTACGCGACGGGCATCGGGAGCGAGAGGTCGACGCGGGAGAGCCCCTCGCCGGGGTTCGGGCCCGGGCCCTCCGGCGCGTCGGCGGGGTCGCCGGCGGGCGCGCCGAGCTCGACCCAGCCGCGGATGGTGTCGAGCTGCCCCGGCTCGAGCTCGCGGGAGGCGAGGTACTCGTTGCAGCCCTCGGTGGGCGGCCACGGCGGCATCCGCCCGGACTCGAGCTCCTCGACGATCTTCTCGCGGAACGGGAACACCTCGTCGTAGGTCTCGAGGGCCATCGGCGCGATGCCGCCCTGCACGTGGCAGCGCACGCACTTCGCGTCGAGGATCCCCTTCACGTCCCGGTAGTAGGTGATCGCCGGGTCGCCGCCGCCGGAGCCGCCCGCGCCGCCGCCCGCCCCGCCGGAGCCGCCGCCGCCCTGGTCGCCGGAGCCCGCGGCGCCGTCGCCGCCGCCGTCGCCGCCGCCGTCGTCGGTGCAGGCGGAGGCGGCCACGAGGGCGAGGGCGGCGAGGACGGGGATCAGTCGGCGCATGGGTCGCTCCGGTGGGGCGCGGGGCCCGCGAAGGAAGCCGCGGATTGTGGCACAGGACGCGTCGCCGCGCATGCGCGCGGCTTGTCGCGGCGGGCAGCGTGGGGCAGGATGCGCGCCTTCGACGACAGCACGAGAGGATCGCCAGGGATGCGCTTTTCGCTCACCGACACCCAGCGGATGCTCCGCGACACCTGCCGCGACTTCGCGGCCCGCGAGCTGACCCCCAACGCCCGCAAGTGGGACGAGGAGCACCGCTTCCCGAAGGAGGCGGTGGCGAAGCTCGCCGAGATGGGCCTGCTCGCCGTGGCGGTGCCGGAGGCCTGGGGCGGCGCCGGCATGGACAACGTCTGCTACGCGCTGGCGATGGAGGAGATCAGCCGCGGCTGCGCCTCCACCGGCGTGATCATGAGCGTGAACAACTCGCTCTACTGCGACCCGGTCTCGAAGTTCGGCACCGACGAGCAGAAGAAGGAGTGGCTCGCGCCGTTCGCCCGCGGCGAGAAGCTCGGCTGCTTCGGCCTCACCGAGCCGCAGGCCGGATCCGACGCCGCCGCCCAGCAGACCGTCGCCGTGAAGAAGGGCGACGAGTACGTGATCACCGGCTCGAAGAACTGGATCACCAACGGCCCGCAGGCCGACGCCATCGTGCTCTTCACCATGACCGACAAGGCGAAGGGCCACAAAGGCATCACCGCCTTCCTCGTCGACATGAACAGCCCGGGCCTCACCCGCGCGCCGGCGGACCGGAAGCTCGGCATCTGCGCCTCGGGCTCCTGCTCGCTGTTCTTCGAGGAGGTGAAGGTCTCGGCGAAGCAGCGCCTCGGCAACGAGGGTGACGGCTTCAAGATCGCCATGAGCACCCTCGACGGCGGCCGCATCGGCATCGCCGCCCAGGCGCTCGGGATCGCCCGCGCCGGGTACGAGGAGGCCCTCGCGTACTCGAAGGACCGGAAGACGTTCGACAAGCCGATCCACCAGCACCAGGCCATCCAGTTCATGCTCGCCGACATGGCCACCGAGCTCGACGCGGCCCGGCTCCTCGTCCACCGCGCCGCCACCATGAAGGACAAGGGCGTGCGCCACAGCGCCGAGTCGGCGATGGCGAAGCTCTACGCCTCGGAGATGTCGCACCGGGTCACCCACAAGGCGATCCAGATCCACGGCGGCTACGGCTTCTCGAAGGAGTTCGACGCCGAGCGCCACTACCGCGACGCGCGGATCACCGAGATCTACGAGGGCACCAGCGAGATCCAGCGGATCGTGATCTCGGCGAGCGTGCTCAAGGAGTCCTGACGATGCTGTCGATCCTCGCCGCCGTCCTGCTCGCCCAGGCGCCGGCCACCCAGCCGGCGCCGGCCGACGCCGCCCCCGCCAAGCCGAAGAGCGAGCTCGAGGGGATGCCGTTCAACAAGTTCACCGTCGGCGAGATCATCGAGAAGCACCTCCCCGAGATCCAGGCCTGCTACGAGCAGGGCATGGCGGCGAAGGGCCAGACCGGCAAGGACGCGCCGGGCGGCCGCGTCGACGCCACCTGGACGATCACCACCGACGGGCTCTCCACCGAGGTGAAGGTGAAGAAGTCCCAGGTGAAGGATCGCGAGGTGCTCGACTGCATCGAGCTGGCGATCCGGAACTGGGAGTTCCCGAGGCCCTCCGCGCGCACGCCGATGGCGGTGCCGTTCCAGCTCCGCCCCTCGACCGGCGTCGACAAGCCGGCTGGCGAGGGCAAGGAGCCCGCCGCGAAGCCGGGGGCGAAGAAGTAGATGGACCTCGAGCTCAACGAGACGCAGGTCGCGATCCGGGACGCGGCGCGGCGCTTCGCGCAGGAGAAGCTCGCGCCGGGCGCGCGGGACCGCGATCGCGGCGAGGTGTTCCCGAAGGAGCAGCTCCGCGAGCTGGCCGACCTCGGCCTCATGGGCGTGAACGTGCCGGAGGAGCTCGGCGGCGCCGCCGCCGGCGCGGTGGCGTACTCGCTGGCGATGACGGAGATCGCCGCGGGCTGCGCGTCGACGTCGGTGACGATGGCCGTCACCAACATGGCCGGCGAGCTGATCGCCAGGGCCGGCACGAAGGAGCAGGCGGCGCGCTACGTGCCGAAGCTCACCTCCGGGGCGTACGCCTGCGGCGCCTTCGCGCTCTCCGAGCCGCACGCGGGCTCGGATCCGGCGGCGATGCACACGTTCGCCGAGCGCAAGGGCGACCGCTGGGTGCTCAACGGCTCGAAGCAGTGGATCACCAGCGGCGGCCACGCCGGCGTCTTCGTGGTCTGGGCCCGCACCCAGAAGACCGGCACGGCGAAGGGCATCAGCTGCTTCCTCGTCGAGGGCGGGACGAAGGGCCTCCACGTCGGCAAGCCCGAGGACAAGCTCGGGCTCCGGGCCTCGAACACCGTGCCGCTCACCTTCGAGGACTGCGAGCTCCCCGCCGAGAACCTGATGGGCGAGGAGGGCGCCGGCTTCAAGTGGGCGATGGTGGCGCTCGACGGCGGCCGCATCGGCATCGCGTCGCAGGCGCTCGGCATCGGCCGCGCGGCGCTCGAGGCGGCGACGAAGTACGCGAAGGAGCGCGAGGCGTTCGGCCAGCCGATCGCCGAGTTCCAGGCGATCCGCTTCAAGCTCGCCGACATGCGCACCGAGCTCGACGCCGCGCGGCTGCTCGCGCTGCGGGCGGCCTGGCTCAAGGAGCAGGGGCAGCCCTTCACCCGCGAGGCGTCGATGGCGAAGCTGTTCGCCTCCGAGGTCGCGAACCGGGTGGTCTCCGAGGCGGTGCAGATCCACGGCGGCTACGGCTACACGGACGAGTTCCCGGTGGAGCGCCACCTGCGCGACGCCCGGGTCACGACCATCTACGAGGGGACGAGCGAGATCCAGCGGCTCGTCATCGCCCGCGAGATCCTGAAGGGCTAGGAGAGCACCATGGCGAAGATCGTCCGGGGCTCGAGCGGCCGCACCAAGCGCGCCCCCGCGAAGAGGAAGCCGGCGCCGAAGAGGGCCGCGAAGGCGGTGGCGCGGAAGGTCGCGCGGCCGGCGAAGGCGGCGAAGGCGAAGGCGAAGCGGCCGGCCCGCACCGGGTCGTTCGACGAGGCCGCGCTGAAGAAGCTCGCCGCCGCGCAGAAGCGCTGGGAGCAGGGCGAGCTGGCGCAGACGCTCGCGAAGATGCCGCTCCGGAAGCCGGCGTTCGTCACCGACTCCGGCATCCCGATCCCGCACGTGCTCACGCCGGTGCACCGCTCCGCCGAGGACTACCTCGAGGACGTGGGCTTCCCGGGCCGCTACCCGTTCACCCGCGGCCCGCAGGCGACGATGTACCGCGGCCGGCTCTGGACCATGCGGCAGTTCGCCGGCTTCGGCACGCCGAAGGACACCAATGCGCGGTTCAAGTACCTGCTCGGCAGCGGCATGACCGGCCTCTCCACGGCCTTCGACATGCCCGCGCTCATGGGCTACGACGCCGACCACCCGATGAGCCGCGGCGAGGTCGGCAAGGAGGGCGTCGCCGTCTCGTCCCTCGCCGACTTCGAGATCCTCTACGGCGGGATCCCGCTCGACCAGGTCACCACCTCGATGACGATCAACGCGAGCGCGATCTACGCGCTCGCCTGCTACGTCGTCGTCGGCGAGAAGCAGGGCGTGCCGCCCGAGAAGCTCGGCGGCACCATCCAGGCCGACATCCTCAAGGAGTACATCGCCCAGAAGGAGTGGATCATCCCGCCGCGGCCTGCCGTGCGCCTGGTGATCGACATGATCGAGTGGTGCTCCCAGCACATGCCGCGGTGGAACCCGATCTCGATCAGCGGCTACCACATCCGCGAGGCCGGGGCGACGGCGGTGCAGGAGCTCGCGTTCACGCTCGCCGACGGCATCGGCTACGTCGAGGAGTGCGTGAAGCGCGGGATGGACGTGGACGACTTCGCGCCGCGGCTCTCCTTCTTCTGGGACGTGCACAACGACTTCTTCGAGGAGGTCGCGAAGTTCCGCGCCGCGCGGCGGATCTGGGCGCGGGTGCTCAAGGAGCGCTTCGGCGCCAAGGACCCGCGGTCGTGGATGCTCCGCACCCACGCCCAGACGGCAGGCGTCTCGCTCACCGCGCAGCAGCCGTACAACAACGTGGTGCGCACCGCGCTCCAGGCGTTCGCGGCGGTCTGCGGCGGCACCCAGTCGCTGCACACCAACTCGCTCGACGAGACCTACGCGCTCCCCACCGAGGAGTCGGTGACGATCGCGCTGCGCACCCAGCAGCTCATCGCCCACGAGTCGGGCGCCGACCGCGTCGTCGACCCGCTCGCCGGCAGCTACTACGTCGAGTACCTCACCGACGAGATGGAGAAGCGCTGCAACGAGTACCTCCGGAAGATCGACGAGCTCGGCGGCATCATCCGCGCGGTGGAGGAGGGCTACCCGCAGAAGGAGCTCGGCGAGAGCGCCTTCCGCTTCCAGCGCGAGGTGGAGTCGAAGGAGCGGCTCGTCGTCGGCGTGAACGCGTTCCAGGCCGAGAAGGAGGCGCCGATCGAGCTGCTCAAGATCGACGACGCCCTGGCTGCGGAGCAGATCGCGCGGCTCGAGGAGGTGCGGCGCACCCGGGATCCGCAGAAGCACGCCGACGCGCTCGCGAAGGTGGAGGCGGCGGCCCGCGACGGCTCGAACCTCGTCCCGCCGGTGCTCGACGCGGTGCGCGCCTACGCCACCCTCGGCGAGGTCTGCGACGTGTTCCGCAAGGTCTTCGGCACCTACCGCGAGGCGGGGCGCTTCTGATCCGGGCGCTGCCGGCGCTGCTCGTGCTGCTGCCGGCGGCGGCCCTCGCGGCGGAGGCGCCGCGGCTCCTCGACGTGCGCCTCGACGCCTCGGCGCTCGAGGACGTGCTCGACGACGGCGGCGGGGCGAGCGCGTACACGAGCCCGTACGTCGCCGCGGCGGCGGCGTTCTTCATCGGCTTCGGGTCGGGACACGGCATGGCCGGGGCCCGCGACGACGCGCTCCTCTGGTTGCCCGTGGACCTCGCCGTCGTCGCCGGCGGCCTCGCGCTCGGCGTGCTCGCCGAGGCGGGCGTGGTGTGGGCGCTCGTCTTCGCGGGGATCGTGGCGGAGCGGGCGCTGCAGGCGATGTCCGCCTACACGGCGGCCGATCACGTCGAGCCCGACGACGGCAACCGGCGCTACGACGACTACGACGACGACCGGATCGACGCGCTCGGCCTCTCCGTCGGGGTGAGGTTCTGAGCGGGCACTGGGGCGGCGGGTTCTTCGGCGAGCTGTACCGCCGCACCACGCTGCCGCTGCTGCCGCCCGAGCGCGACGTCGAGGAGAGCGCGGTCCTCCACCGGCTCCTCGGGCTCTCCGCGGGCGCCCGGGTCGCCGAACTCGGCTGCGGCCACGGCCGCCACGCGATCCCGCTCGCGCAGGCGGGCGTCGCCGTCGTCGGCCTCGACCTCGACGAGCCGTCCCTCGCCCTCGCCGCGACCTCGGCCCGGAGCCGGGGCGCGACGCTCGCGCTCGTCCGCGGCGACCTGCTGGCGCTGCCCTTCCGCCCGGCGAGCCTCGACGGCGCCTACGCCTGGTACAGCTCGCTCTTCCTCTGGGACGAGGCCACGAACGAGCGGCTGCTCGCGGGCGTCGCCGCCGCGCTCCGGCCGGGCGGGGTGCTCGTCCACCAGTCCATCGACCCCGAGCGGCTCGCCGCCGGCCCCCGCGGAGACGTCGAGCTCGAGCTGCCGGGCGGCGCCGTGGTGCGCGAGACGAGCGCCTTCGACGCCGCCACCCGCCGCGACGAGGGCACCCGGCGGCTCACCCTCGGCAACGGCCGCGTCCTCGAGGGCCGCTTCTCGATCCGCTACTACGGCCGGGACGAGCTGCCCGCGCTCGCGGCCCGGGCGGGGCTCCCGGAGGTCGAGCTGCACGACGGCGGGGCGCTCGGCCTCGACCCGGACGTGCTCGTCCTCCGCGCGATCCGCCGGCCGCAGGGTTGACGAAGCCCTCGGTCGCGGCGAATCTCCGCGCCCGGCACCCCGGAGACCTCCATGGCGACGACCCGCAAGATCCGCATCCTGGTGGCGAAGCCCGGCCTCGACGGCCACGATCGGGGGGCGAAGATCATCGCCCGGGCGCTGCGCGACGCCGGCTTCGAGGTCATCTACACCGGGCTGCACCAGACCCCGGAGATGATCGTGGCGGCGGCCATCCAGGAGGACGTGGACGCGATCGGCCTCTCGATCATGTCGGGCGCGCACATGACGCTGTTCCCGGCGGTGATCGAGCAGCTCGCGCAGCAGGGCGCCTCCGACATCGCCATGTTCGGCGGCGGGATCATCCCGCAGGACGACATCCCGAAGCTGAAGGAGCGGGGCGTGAAGGAGATCTTCCTGCCCGGCTCGTCGACCCAGGACATCGTCGCCTGGATCGAGAAGCACATCGCGCCCCGGCGGAACGCGGCCTAGACGTGGCGCTCTCCGTCCCCGCCGAGGTCTCGGTCTACGAGGTCGGGCCGCGGGACGGCCTGCAGAACGAGGCCGCGTTCGTCCCCACCGAGGCGAAGCTGCGGCTCATCGGCGCGCTCGCCGACGCGGGGCTCCGGCGGATCGAGGTCGGCTCGTTCGTCTCGCCTAGGTGGATCCCGCCGCTCGCGGACTCGGCGGAGGTGGCGGCGCGCGCGGAGCGCCGGCCCGGCGTCACGTTCTCGGCGCTCGTGCCCAACAAGAAGGGCCTCGAGGGCGCGCTCGCCGCGAAGATCCCGGAGGTCGCCGTCTTCCTCTCGGCCTCCGAGACCCACAACCGGAAGAACGTGAACAAGAGCATCGCGGACACGCTCGCCGCGTTCCGCGAGGTCGTCGGCCCGGCGCTCGCCGCGGGGCTGCGCGTCCGCGGCTACGTCTCCACGGTCTGGGGCTGCCCGTACGAAGGCAGCGTCGCGCCGGAGCGGTCCCTCGCCATCGCCGAGGAGCTGCTGGCGATGGGGATCTACGAGGTGTCGCTCGGCGACACCATCGGCGTCGGCACCCCGGGGCAGACCGACCGGCTCCTCGACGTGATCCTCGCCAAGATCCCGGCGTCGAAGCTCGCGCTCCATTTCCACGACACCCGCGGCACCGCCCTCGCGAACGCGCTGGTCGGGCTCGGCAAGGGCATCGCCACCCTCGACGCCTCGGTCGGCGGCCTCGGCGGTTGCCCGTACGCGCCGGGCGCGTCGGGGAACCTCGCCACCGAGGACCTCGTGTACATGCTCGACGGCCTCGGGGTGCGCCACGGCGTCGAGCTCGCGAAGCTCGTCGAGGCGGGGAAGCTCGCCCAGGAGCTCGTCGGCCGCGAGCTGCCGGGCCGGTACCTCAAGGCCGAGCTCGCGACGCGCGCCCGCGCCGCGCAGAAGTCGACGTGAGCTGGCTGCGGGCCGCGCCCCTCGGCGTCGCGGCCTGGCTCCTCGTCCAGGCTCCACCGCTCGACGGCCTCCTCGCCCTCGGCACCATCGAGCGCCTGCTCCTGCTCGGGCCGCTCGTCGCGTTCCCGCTCGGGCTCTCGTGCCTGCCGCCGGACGAGCTGCTCCCGGCGCGGCTCCTGCCGTGGGTCTGGGCCCCGGGCGCGCTCCTCGCCGTGGCGTCGTTCGCGTTCCCGCAGGGGACGACGGCGGCGGCGCTCGCGGTGCCGTGGCTCGCGGTCACCGGCCTCGCCGGGCTGCTCGCGGCGGGACGCGTCCTCCGCCGCCGCGCGCTGCCGGTGCCGGCGCTCGCCGCCGACGCGGCGCTGGCGTTCCTGCCGGTCGGGGGAGGGTGGCTCGTGCTCTCCCGCGCCGGCGCGACGCCGGGCGGCTTCTCGGACGTGATCGTCCTCCTCACCGCCGCGCACTTCCACTTCGCCGGCTGGGCCGCGCCGCTCGCCGCCGGGTCCGCGGCCGCGTGGCTCGACGACCGGCCCGGCGCGCTCCGCACGATCGCCAGGCTCGCCGCCCTCGGGGCCGTCGCCGGTCCGCCGGCGGTCGCGGTGGGGATCACCGCCGGCCGGTCGCTCCCGGCGCTCGAGGGCGCCATCGCCGTCGCCTTCGCGCTCGCCATGGCCGCGCTGGCCCTGGTGCTGGTCGCCGGGGTGGGACCTCGCCTCACATCTGGCCCGCGGATCCTGGTGACCCTCGCCGGCGTCGCGCTCCTCGCGGGGATGGGCTTCGCGGCGGTCTACGGCGTCTCGCGGGCGGTGGGCGCGACCTGGGTCGACATCCCGACCATGGCCCGGCTCCACGGCACCCTGAACGCCCTCGGCCTCGGGGTCGCCGGGCTCGCCGGGCTCGCGCTCGAGGCACAGGGCGCCCGGGGGGTGACCTCTACCCCCTTCGCCGCGCTGCGGTAGAATGCGGGTCTTCGTGTGTGGCGCCGAGGGCTCTCCCCGCCGGGAACGGCGGGGAGGATCCGGCTCGCGGGAGCGCGGCCGCACGCGACGAGGGAGAGGCCCGATGAGGACGTGGTCCCTTGCGATCGGACTGCTCGCCGCCGGCGGTCTCGCCGCCTGCGGCGAGGACGCGCTGGTCGAAGCGCCGTGCACGCAGGACACCCACTGCGGCGGCGGGATGATCTGCGAGGGCAACGAGTGCATCCCCGCCTCGGCGCTCTCGTGCGCCTCGGTCGCGGGCGGCACGCCGATCCTGCAGCCGGACCCGGCGCGGATCGCGTTCCCGACCGAGGTCGTCGGCTTCACCTCGAACGGGATCCTCCTGCGCAACGTGGGCAACTGCACGCTGACGATCTTCGAGGTGTTCCTGGAGAAGGGCGAGGACTCGCCGTTCGAGTGCACCGGCTGCGAGGCCGAGGGCTACCCGCACGAGATCTTCCCGATGCGCGACCTCGAGCTCGAGGTCGCCTACGACAACCGCGAGGTCGGCGTCTTCGAGGACAACCTCGTCCTCCTCTCCGACGACGCCGAGTTCCCCGAGATCAAGATCCCGCTCCGCGCGCACTTCGAGGGCGTCCCCGAGGTCCGCGTCGTCCCGACCCCGGTCGACTTCGGCTACGTGGCCCTCGGCCGGCAGGCGACGCAGCGGGTCGGCATCTCGAACGCCGGCGTCGGCACCGCCACCGTCGGCATCGTCTCGGTGAAGATCGACCCGGAGGAGGGCAGCCCGTTCGTCCTCCCCGCCGCGTTCGGCGAGGCGGTGACCCTGGCACCGCTCCACGAGGACCGCAACGCGCTCCTCGAGGTCGAGGTGCGCTACCAGCCGCGCGACGCGGCGGTGCACGAGGCCGCGCTGGTGATCGAGACGGACCGCGCCTCGATCCCGCCGATCCGCGTGCCGCTCCACGGCAACTCCGAGACGCCGCCGAAGATCCGGGTGGCGCCGGAGGTGATCGAGTTCGGGGAGGTGAACCTCGGCCAGACCGCCCGCGGCCACCTCACCATCGTCAACGAGGGCGGCGCGCCGCTCTCGGTGAACCTGCACTGGGAGGGGTCGACGACCACCGACCTGTCGGTGCAGCCGAACGTCGTCCCCGACGTCGCCCCCGGCGACTTCGTCGAGCTGAACGTCCTCGCCGCGCCGACCGTCGAGGGGCCGATCAACGCGCTGCTGGTGATCGACTCGAACGACCCGTCGCGGCCCTCGATCGCCGTGCCGGTCTCGGCGATCGGCCGCGACCTCGGCCAGGCGGTGGTGAAGATCGAGCTCAACTACGACAACGGCAACGACGGCACCTTCGACGAGGACCTCCGCAACGTCGACATGGGCCTCGAGAGCCCGCTCGGCCTCGTCTGCAACAAGGACGAGCCCGACCCGGCGACCTGGGCCGATCACGGCCAGCCGCACTGGATGCAGCTCGGCCCGAAGGGCGAGCCGGAGCGCGTGGTGCTCGTCGGCGCGCAGCGCAACGGCACCTACCGGGTGTTCCTCAGCTACCAGGAGGACTGCGCGTTCATCCCCACCGGGCTGCTCGCCTCGCTCCTCGGCATCTCTGCCGACCTGCTCATCGGCTACATCACCGGCGGCATCGCCGGCGGCAACGCCGACGACATCGCCGACGCCATCGCCCAGGCCTGCTTCGACCACTCCGGCACCACCGCGCAGCTCACCGTCTGGGTGAACGGCTCGGTGGTCACCGAGAAGTCGGTGCCGCTCGGCAGCAAGGGTGACTTCCTCTATGCCCTCGATCTCGAGTACCGGGACGGGGTCTTCACGGCCCGCTGAGGTGACGACGATGGTGAAGCGGCTCGTTCCCCTCGTGCTCCTCGCCGCCGTCTCCTGCGGCGACGACTCGGCCGCGGGCGGCGGCGTGGCGCCGGGCGATCCCGGCCTCGCCCCGAACCCGAAGTGGATCACCTTCCGCTGCGTGACGCCCGGCTGCGACACGACCGAGACCATCCGCGTCGACGTGCTCGGCGCCCGCCGCCTGGCGGTCAAGCGGATCGTCCTCGACGACGACAGCCGCGACGACTTCGAGATCGTCCCGGACCGCCGCGCGCCGTTCATCGTCGGCGTGGAGGAGTCGTTCTCGATCTCGGTGCGGCACCTTCCGCACGCCCGCTCGCCGCGGGAGAGCGCCAAGCTCGTCGTCACCTACGGCGACGCCTCCGACCGCGAGGAGGAGGGCCGCGTCCCGCCGACCGACCTCGAGATCCCGCTCATCCGCCGCGTCGTCGGCGAGGCGAAGGTGCGGGCCGATCCCGACCGCCTCGTCTTCGGCAGCGTGCGCCCCGGAGACGAGAAGACGCTGCCGCTCGTGCTCCACAACGAGGGTACCGGCAACGTGCCGCTGGCGGTGCTCGAGGTGCTCTCCGACGTCGAGGAGATCGCCGTCACCGAGCTGCCGGTGGGCGCGGCGCTCCCGGGCACGCCGCTCGAGGTGCCGGTGACCTTCACGCCCCGGCGCGAGGCCTACGTCGAGGGCAAGCTGCTCGTCACCACCGCCGATCCCGAGCTGCCGCCGGTGGAGATCTCCGTCGCCGGCACCAGCATCGTGGCGCCGACGCTGTCGTTCGAGCCGGCGGACGGCCTCGACTTCGGGCCGATCCCCCGCGGCATGTTCGACGAGCTCGTCTTCACCCTCGTCAACGAGGGCGGCGGCCCGGTGGACGTGACCTCGATCGCGACCTCGGGGAGCTACCCGGGCCTGACCGTGCGGGTGGACAGCGGCGAGCCGCCGTTCACGCTCGAGCCGCTCGGGCGCGTCGACGTCACCGTCGCCCTCGACGCCCAGGTCGCCGGCGAGGTCACCGAGCGGATCGCGGTGGCCTCGAACGGCAGCTTCTTCCCGCTCGACGTGCCCGTCCGCGCCCTGGTGACCGAGCCCGACGTGGTCGTCTCGCCGATCGAGCTCGATTACGGCGCGGTGCCGCGCGGGTGGACGAAGGAGATGGTCGTCGACGTGCAGAACACCGGCTACGGCGAGCTGGAGATCCAGCGGCTCGACATGGTGCTCGGCTCGAGCGACCTCTTCCAGCTCACCGAGATCCCGACGCTCCCGGCGCGGCTCGCCCGCGGCGAGCGCCTCCCGGTGCGGGTGGAGTTCCGCTCCGAGGGCGAGGCCACCTTCAACGGCCGGCTGGCGGTGGAGACCAACGACCCCGACTCGCCGTTCGTGGAGGTCTCGCTGACGGCCACCGGCGCGAACTGCGACGCGGCCTGCAGCATCCCGTTCGCCACGCCGACCTGCGCCGGCGGCGCCTGCGCCATCGCCTCGTGCGATCAGGGCCGCTTCGACGCCGACGGCGACGTCACCAACGGCTGCGAGTGCCAGGACCCGAACCAGGATCCCGGCGGCTTCTGCGCCGAGGCCGCGTTCGTGGGCAGCCTCTCCGACGAGGGCGCCAACGCGAACTTCTCCGGGGTCGTGCCGACCGCGGACGACGTGGACTTCGTCCGGATGCACGGCAAGGACGACTCGCAGCTCTGGGGCGAGCAGTTCGACGTCCGCATCCGCCTCGACTCCGCCGACCCGTCGGTGACGATGTGCGTCTACCGCCACGACACCGCCAACCACGTCTCCGAGTGCTTCCTCGAGAACGAGACCTGCGGCATCCGGAGCTACAGCCGCGACGGCGACTACGGCTCCGAGGACGGCGCCGACTTCGTCATCAAGGTCTACCGGCCCGCGGGCTCGCCGGGCAGCTGCGCCTCGTACACCCTGTCGATGTCGAACGGCTGAGCCGGCCGCTCAGCGTCGCTCGAAGATCGCGACCTCGCCGTGCTCGCGCCGCGCCAGCGCGAGCACCGGCCCGCGCCCGTGCATCGCGGTCGTGCCCGGACGTGGGTCGAGCGCCACCAGGGACTCGGCCAGGAAGAACACCTGGCCCTCCGGCCCGAGCAGGAGCGCCACGCCGAGCCCGAGCGCGGGCGCGAGCTGGTGCGGCACCGCCGGGAGCACGTCCACCGTGCTCGCCACGAGCTCGGGCCGAGCCGCCGCGGCCAGCTCCCAGCGGATGAGCTCGCGGGCCTCCGGCGCGATCGCCGCAAGCCTCGTCCTGCCGTCCGCGTCGCAGACCGCGATCGCGGGGGCGCGTCGATCGAGCGCGACGGTGTCGAGCGGCGCGAGCGGGCGGTGGGCGCCCACGCTGCCGTCGGCGCCGAGCTCGTGCCACGTCCCGACGCCCGAGCCGCGCCACGTGACGGCGATGGCCACGTCCGTGCCGTCCGCCGCGGGGACGCGGCAGCACGCGCCGGTGAGGTCGTTGACCACGGGCGAGCGGAGCGCCGTCAGGGTCGGCGCGAGCGTCGCCCCGACGGCGAGGCCTTCGAGGCCGCGGAGCCGCGCGAAAGCGCGATCGAGGAGGACGCCGAGCTCCACGTGGCTGCCACCGCAGTCGAGCGTGTCGACCGCGCGGATCGTCCCCTCGCCGGCCGGGACGGCCCACGTGACGGGCTCGGCGAAGCCGCCCACGCCGGCGTTCCGGATCACCGTGACCTCGCGGTCGGTGGCCGCGAAGACCCAGGTCCGCCCGAGGTCGTCGGCAACGGCCGCGTGCAGCCGCGCCGGCGTCGACGCGGGCCGCCGCTGGAGAGGCCGCGCGCGTCCGTAGGGCCTTCCGGGGTCGCCCGTCGCCGGGAGGAGCGCGAGGCCCGTCGCGTCCGTCGCGAGGACGTCCACGTTCGACGGGTGGAGCTCGACGTCGGCGGCCCACGAGGTTCCGACACCGGTGACCACGACCTCGCCCTCGAGGCGCGGCATCCGCTCGGGGTTGCGCGCGCGCAGGGTCACTCGGCTCGTGATCGCCGCGGACGCGGCGGCGGTCGCGCCGATGACCGACCCCGGGGAGGCGACGACCGAGGCGAACGCCGAGACCTCGACGCGGTGCGGACCGGTCGTGAGCGGTACCACCGTGCGATCGCCGGGCGCCCACGGGGCGCTCCAGTCGAGCTCGTCGAGGAGCTCGTCGAGGGCGTCGAGCCGCGCGTCGACGAGCGACTCGACCCGTTCGCCGGGGATCCACCGCCTCGGAGGCACCTCGCGCCGCTTCCGCGAGAGCGCGCCGCGTCCGGCTTCCTTGCGCGCCTCGGACGCCGCGACGAGCCTCGCGAGCCGGGCCCGCGCGCGCTTCAGGAGCGGGCCGGGCCTCCGCGCGAGCTCGCGCCGGATCGCCTGGGTCTCGGGCGAGGGCACCAGGCCGAGGACCTTCGGCGCCCGACGGCCGATCCCCGATTTCCGCACGCCCTCGAGGTGCTGCACGACCACCACGCCGTCGATCGCCACCGACACGCCGGCGGCGAGGACCTGCGCCCGCGATCGCGCCGCCCGGAGGTTGCGGTACTCGTCGAGCAGCGGCAGGAGCTGTTCGCGGCAGCCGGCGCGCGACGGCCGCCGCGGAGGACGCCCGGGGTCGCCCGGGTCGCGTGGCGGAGGGCCGCGAGGTCCCTCGAGGCCCGGCCCACAGTCGACCGTCACGATCTCGGCGATCACCTCGTCGAGGGCGCGATCGAGGATCGCCGTCGTCTCCCGCGTCCCCACCGGGTCGGTGATCGCGACGGAGACGTCCGCGTCGACCTCGTAGTCGACGACCAGGAGGTTCGGAGCGACCACGAGGGCCTCGACCCCCGGCACGGCGATCGACGCCACCTGCAGCGCCGGCCGGAGCGAGAGCGGCACCGTGCGCCGCGCCGTGAGCGGCGGCACCGACGCGTCCTCGACCGAGAGCACGATCGCGCGATCGCCGTGCGCGACGGGCGCCGGCACACCCTCGATGCGGTCGCCGACGACGGCGAGGCCCGGCGGCAGGTTCTCCGCACGCCACGTGAGCGGGGCGCGGCCACCCGTCGCCGCGAGCGCCGCGGCGTAGGCATGTCCCGGCGCCGCCAGCGGAAGCTCCCGGGTGGTGATCGACGGCAGCGGCTCGGTGACCTCGAGCGAGAGCCGGCGGACGGCGGTGGCAGGCGGCAGCGCGCCGTCGGCGACGCCGAGGGTGACGTCGAACGTTCCCGCCGCGGTCGGCGTGCCGGAGAGGATCCCCGCCGGATCGAGCGAGAGCCCCGGCGGGAGCCCGCCCGCGACCACGCCGAAGCGGTACGGCGGCGCGCCGCCCTCCGCGAGCACGGCCCCGTGGTACGGCTGGCCGACGTGGCCGCGGTCGAGCGCGCCGGTGAGCACGCCCGGCGCGCCGCTCGCGACGAGGACCGTCGCCTCGACGAGCTCCGGCTCGAAGGGGATGAGGTCGGCGTCGGCGCCGGAGACGAGGTGCGCGCGGACGAGCGACTCGGAGCCGCGCGGGCCTGACGCGGTGGCGTCGAACCGGAGCAGCTCGGCGGGGGCGGCGAGCGGCGCGGAGGGCTCGATCACGACGCGCACGGCGCCGCGGCCGCCGGTCGGGCCTGCTGCCTCGAACGCGCCGCCGGCGAGGCCGGCGCCGCGCTGCAGGGTCACCGAGGCGAACTGCAGGGCGGGGAGCTCGAGCTCGAGGACGAGCGCGGCCGCGGGCGAGGGGACGGCGTCGAGCCAGAGGGCGCCGGAGAACGATGCGCCCTGCGGGACCGCGACGGTGGGCAGGTCGAGTCGGAGCATGGCCTAGTCGAGCCTTCCGATGACGAAGACGATGGTGCGCTCGTTCGTGCTGGTGTTCTTCACCCGGGCGCTCGTCCAGTACGAGTGGCCCGGCTGCACGTCGTCCGAGCGCACCAGCGACACCGGGAATGCCTGGCTCTCGTCCGGGTCGACGTCTCCCGCGGGGATGTCCATGAAGTGGACGAACGGCTCGAAGTCGGGGCCGACCGACGCCGCCAGGGTGAAGAGCGCGATCCGGAAGTCGAGGGTCGCGGGTGACTCCCCATGGTCTCGGGCCACGTTGAACCGGATGAGCTCGAGGCCGAGCGGTGTCGAGCTCCCCCTTGCGCGCAGCACGGCGTCGAAGCCCTGGCTCGTGCCCTCGTCGATGCCGAGGTTCGACGGCCGCACCGTCCCGATCTGGAGGTGGGCCCGCTCGTCGACCGGCTCGAGGCGGAACTCGGCCACGAAGTCGAACACGTGGTCGCGCCGGTGCAGCGTCACCGAGGTCTCGACCGTGCCGAACTCGTTCGAGCCGACCAGCCGGAAGACGTTGTCGCCGATCTCGAGCCTCCCGCCGTCGGGGAGATCGACGAGGCGGACCTCACCGGCGAGCGCCCGCGCCTCGGACGGCTGGACGCGGTCCGTGTCCACGACGGAGCCGCCTACGAGCTGCTCGAACACCGTCGAGAGCGCGAACCGGATCCGGACGTCTGCGGCCACCACCTCGACCGAGTGGCCGACGTGCAGCGGGTTCGTCGCCTCGTGGGGCAGGGACCTCGTGTCCGGCTCGATCGCCAGGACGGGCCGCGGCGCGAACAGGTGCCGCCGGCGCGGCACCGCGGGGCCGAAGTCGTTCCGCGCCACGACCTGGAGGTGGTGATCGCCGAACACGGCGGGCAGCGACGCGCTCGGCAGGCGGACGTCCCGCCAGTCGAACGAGCCGCCCTGCGAAGGCCCGAGGTTCGTCGCGCCGGAGGCGTTCAGGTCGACGAGCTGGGCCGAGGTCGCCAGGCGGTAGCGGTACGAGACGCCGTCGATCCCGCGCCGCAGCACGACGTCGTTCGCCGGCAGAGCCCGTGGGAGCACGACGTCGTCGACCTCGGGGAGCACGCCGCGGAGCTCCGCCTCCGCCGAGGTCGGTCGACCCATCACCTCGTTGATCGGCTTCCAGAAGTCGAGGACCACCCGGTTCACGCCTTCCGCGAGATCGGCGAAGGCCTGCTCGAAGTCGGGATCTCCGGTGACGGGATAGGGGCCGAGCCGTCTGTGGTCGGCCGTCTCGATCGAGATCTCGACCCGCTCGAGCTCCGGATGCGGCCGCGGGCTGCGGTTCGCCACCGTGCCCGAGACCTTCCCGCTCGCATGGATGATGACCGCCGGCGGTGCGCCCGGGCCGAGGTCCACGCCCGCGGTGTGGTGCGCGTCCTTCCAGGCGTCGAGCGTTCCCTCGAGCGGCGGCGGCACCTCGACGTCGAGGAGCACGGCCTCGGGAGGTAGCCGGAACTCGTCGATGGCGAGCTCGGGCGCCGCCGGGACCAGCTCGACCCGCAGCACCGCGCGACCGGGTCCGACCGCCGAGAGGAAGCGCTGGAAGTCGAACCGACCTCCCGGCTCCACCAGCGTCGACTGGTCCTGCATCCCGGGCGGGATCGTGAAGCGCGCGACCGGCCCCGCCGATCCAGGGGCATCCATCAGGGTCAGGCGGACGCCGAACGGGCAGACGAGGCTGGTCCCCGTGTAGGGGTCCGTGGTCTGGAGCCGCGTGATCAGGAGATCGGCGTCGGACCCCGCGAGCTCGATCACCGACGGCCAGGTCGAGCTGAACAGGAGGCTGTCGGGTTCCTCGACGCCCTTGCGCCTGACGTCGAAGTGGAGCTCGCCGGCGAGCCGGCGCTCGTCCTCGAGCCAGCGGTACTCGAGGCGGAGGCTCGGGCGACCTCCGGCGCGGAGCACGGCCCCCTCGTCGGCCCGGCTCGGTCTCACCGAGAGCTCGAGGTCGACCGGCGTGACCTCGACGGGCACGATCGTCGGCGGCGATTTCACGACCCGCGGGTCCGAACGTGCGAGGTCGATCTCGACGGCGAGCTCGTCTCCGTCGCCGGCCTTCCGCCCTCGGAGGATCGGCGGCATCGACTGCTGCGAGGCCTGCCCGGCGCTCGTCAGCGGCCACTCGTCGGAGAGCTTCCACCGGGCGTGGGACCGCTCCGAGAGCTCGGCGGGCGGGCCGCCGCGGGGCTGGAGCGTGAAGGTCACCACTGGCCGCGACACCGGCGCCGGAAGGCTCATGTCGACCGTCTGGACCAGCTCGTCGACGATCACCTCGGGCCGTGTCTTTCCGCCGAAGCCGTACCTCGCGAGGTGCCGCTCGTGGAAGTCGAAGGCCGGGAACAGCTCCTCGGTCGCCGGCGGCGACGCCGGGAACCGGACGACGGGGGCCACGCGCTCGCCCACCCTCATGACCATCGAGGGCGACGCAGGCTCGGGCGCAGGGAGGGGGTAAGGATCGAGGGCGAACTCGTAGGCGTCCATCGCCAGGAACGCGTGGTCGCCGGTCGGACGCGTTCCCGGGGCGAGGAGCCGCGCGACCAGCTCGCAGCTGCCCGCGGTCGGGTCCCCGACTCGCAGCAGGGCGGCGAGACGTAGCGGCCCCGCGAACCCGGCCGGAAGCTCCAGCCGCAGGGTCCCGGGCGTCCACCGCAGCTCGAGGTCGAAGGGCAGGACCTCCCGCGCGAACGTGACCTGCCGGAGCCACGCGGCGTCCGGTTGCAGCTGCTCGACCCGCGCTCGGATGAGACCGAGCGTGACGTCGCGTGCGCCGTGGACGACGCGGCAGCTGGCGTCGACGAGGTCGAAGGTCCGGGCCGTGAAGCCCGCCGCTCGCGTGATCCCGTAGATCTCCTGGTAGCGCACGACCGTCGCCGGCCGAGGGACTGCGATCAGCTCGATCGTCGATCTCAAGCACGCTCCGTCACGACTCGGCCGTCACCAGCCCACGCGAAGACGTTCGAGCGGACGCCGTCGACCTCGAGCTCGAACGCGACGACCCGCGCGACGTCGATCCTCACGCCGAGCTCGCCCGCGGCGGCCCGGCGGCTCTCGTGCTCCGCGCCGTTCGCCCGGAGCTGCCAGCCGGCGCTCTCCGGCAGGCCGCGGACGCGGAGGAGGAGCTCCTCACCCTCGAGACGCGCGGCCTCGATCACCGGCCCGGGGCAGAGCTGGAGCCAGAGCCGCGCCGGAAGGCACTCGTCGAAGACGAGCCAGAGCGCCGCGCCGACCGGCCCGCTCGCCCGGCCCGCGAGCGGAGGCAGCGTCACCGAGGCTCCGTCCTTCGTCCGCTCGACCTTCGCGGGCGAGCGGCTCCCGTGCTCGAGTAAGGCCCGGACGGGCCGGGGCTCACCTCGGATGGCGACCTTCGCGATCTCGCCCGGGCGCAGGGTCGGGTCGGCGACGGTCGCGAACGGCGGCGGCAGCAGCCGGGGACCGGCACCGGGGGCCTCTCGGGCCCAGAGCAGCAGGTCGACCGCGGTGAGGACGGCGTCGCCGTCGCGATCGAGCCGTGCCTGCTCGACGGCGCCGAGCGGCGCTCGCCCCGAGAGGTGCCGGCGCACGAGCTCGTGCGTGGACATGGGCGACGGGACCTTCGTCCCACGAGGCCGCTCCGTCTTACGAGTGTTCGATTTCATCCGGCGCGGATGATGGAGGCGACACGCACCGACGGTAAAGGCAATTCCTCTCCGCGGCCGTGCGATCGCCGCGCGCCGCGTCGCCGGGCGGGGGCCATGCCCCGTTGACATCGCAGCGCAGCTACCCGAGAACGCAGGCCTTCCAGCGGAGGCAGCGTGAGCGCGAATCCGGTCGACGGCGCACCGAAGAAGGGCCCGGACGCCGAGCTCGAGGAGCTCGAGGCGCGGGTGAAGAAGGGCGGGGCGCCCAAGTACCACCAGAAGAACGCCGAGGTCGGGAAGCTCTTCGCCCGGGAGCGGATCCGGCTGCTCGTCGACGAGGGGAGCTTCGTCGAGGACGGCCTCTACGCGAACGTCCTCGACCCGGAGCTGCCCGCCGACGGCGTCGTCTGCGGCACCGCCAAGGTCGCGGGCCGCGTCGTCGCCATCATGGCGAACGACTCGACCATCAAGGCCGGCTCGTGGGGCGCCCGCACCGTCGAGAAGATCCTGCGGATCCAGGAGACGGCGAAGAGCCTGCGCTGCCCGCTCTTCTACCTGGTGGACTCCGCCGGCGCCCGGATCACCGACCAGGTGGAGATGTTCCCGGGCCGCCGCGGCGCGGGGCGGATCTTCTTCAACGAGGTCGCGCTCTCCGGCCAGGTGCCGCAGATCTGCCTGCTCTTCGGACCCTCGGCGGCCGGCGGCGCGTACATCCCGGCGTTCTGCGACGTGGTGGTGATGGTCGAGGGCAACGCCTCGATGTACCTCGGCTCGCCGCGCATGGCCGAGATGGTCATCGGCGAGAAGGTCACGCTCGAGGAGCTCGGCGGCGCCAAGATGCACTGCTCGGTGTCGGGCTGCGCCGACGTGCTGGTGAAGACCGAGCCCGAGGCGATCGAGTGGGCCAAGAAGTACGTCTCGTACTTCGGCGCGAACCACGAGGAGCCGCCGCCGCGGGTGGAGCCGCGGGCGCCGAAGAGGAGCGGCAAGCGGATCGACGAGATCATCCCGGCCGACCAGAACAAGCCGTTCAACATCATGCGGCTCATCGAGGAGCTCGCCGACGAGGGCTCCATCCTCGAGGTGAAGAAGCTCTTCGCCCAGGAGCTCGTCACCTGCCTGGCGCGGCTCGACGGCCACCCGGTGGGGATCATCGCCAACAACCCGAACTACAAGGGCGGGGTGCTGTTCGTGGACTCCGCCGACAAGGCGGCCCGGTTCATCTGGCTCTGCGACGCGTTCAACGTGCCGATCCTCTACCTCGCCGACGTCCCGGGCTTCATGATCGGCACCAAGGTCGAGCGGGCGGGCATCATCCGCGCCGGCGCCAAGATGATCGCCGCCGTCTCCGAGGCCACCGTGCCCCGGATCAGCGTCGTCGTCCGCAAGGCCTACGGCGCCGGCCTCTACGCCATGGGCGGCCCGGGCTTCGCGCCCGACTGCACCCTCGCGCTGCCGCAGGCGATGATCGCGGTGATGGGCCCCGAGGCGGCGGTGAACGCGGTGTACTTCAACAAGATCCAGGAGAAGCCGGAGGCCGAGCGCGCCGCCTACGTGGCGCAGCTCCGCGAGGCCTACAAGCAGGACATCGACATCCACAAGCTCGCCAGCGAGCTCGTGGTCGACGCCATCGTCCCCGGCGAGCGGCTCCGGGACGAGCTGGTGGCCCGCTTCGACCGGTACCGCGGCAAGCGCGAGGAGCGCCCGCGGAAGAAGCACTGCGTGTACCCGGTGTGAGCGGCGGCTCGGGCAAGACGCCGACGGCGCCGGACGAGAGCACCACCCTCGACCCGGCGTCGACGCGGAAGAGCGGCACCGAGCTGCCGGCGGCGCCCGGCCCGGCGCTGGTGGTGATCTGGTCGGGCCCGGACCCGTCGCGCCTCGGCGAGGTGCTCCTCGTCCCGCAGCGCCCGGCGATCTTCGGCCGCGGGGCGGGCAGCGTGGAGGACGGCGAGCGCGTCCTCCTGGTGCGCCAGCGGCCGGGTGTCACCCTCCCGGCGCCGGCGCTCGAGAACCCCTGGCTCTCGCGGAAGCAGCTCTCGCTCGCGCCGGCGGGCGACGGGGTGCGCGTCGAGAACCTCGGCCGGACGCCGCTCCTCGTCGACGGCGAGGAGACCGCCGGCGCCACGGTACGGCCCGGGCAGGTCGTCGAGCTGAAGAACCAGCTCGTCCTCCTCTGCACCCTGCGGCCGCTCACGCTGCCGGCGGCGCCGAGCTTCCCGGCCTCGCGGCTGCCGGCGTTCGGCGGGCCCGGGCCGGGCGAGCTCGTCGGCGAGAGCCCGGTCGCGTGGGAGCTCCGCGAGCGGATCGCGTTCCTCGCCGCGCGGAGCGGCCACGTCCTCGTGCTCGGCGAGAGCGGCACCGGTAAGGAGCTCGTCGCCCGCGCGCTCCACGAGCTCTCGCCGCGGGCCGGCAAGCCGCTGGTGTCGCGGAGCGCGGCGACGCTGCCGCCGGGCCTCATCGACGCCGAGCTCTTCGGCAACGCCAGGGACTACCCGAACCCGGGGATGCCGGCGCGGCCGGGGCTCGTGGGCGCCGCCGACCGCGGCACGCTCTTCCTCGACGAGATCGGCGAGCTGCCGTCGGAGCTGCAGACCCACCTGCTGCGGGTGCTCGACCGCGACGGGGAGTACCAGCGCCTCGGCGAGTCCGAGGTGCGGCGGAGCGAGCTCCGGCTCGTGGCGGCGACGAACCGGCCCGCCTCGGCGCTCAAGCACGACCTCGCCGCGCGGCTCTCGCTGCGGGTGACGGTGCCCGGGCTCCACGAGCGCGCCGAGGACGTGCCGCTCGTGGCGCGGCACCTGCTGCTCCGCGCCGCCGCCTCGGATCCCGGGATCGCCTCGCGGTTCTTCGAGCGCGCGGGGGAGGGCGCCGGCGAGCCGCGGCTCTCGCCGAAGCTGGTCTCGGCGCTGGTGCGGCACCGCTACGAGCTCCACGTCCGCGAGCTCGAGGCGCTCCTGTGGCGGTCGCTCGCCTCCAGCAAGGGCGAGCTCCTCGAGCTCACCGACGAGGTCCGCGACGAGCTCGACACCGAGGCGCCGCCGGAGGTCCCGGCCGGGCGCCCGGAGCCGACGGCCGAGGAGCTCGAGGCGCTGCTCGCGAAGCACGGCGGCGTGCAGGACCGCGTCTGGCGGGAGCTGGGGCTGAAGAACCGCTTCGCGCTGCGGCGGCTGCTGCAGAAGCACGGCGTCAAGCCGCGCACCTGACCGCACGGTGCGCGCACGGTGCGTGCACCGTGCGTCTCGCCCTCCACGGCGCAGCGACGCACCAGGATCCGCGCGGTTGCGCGCGGCACGACGGTTGCTCTGGGGACCTCCGAACCCATCGGAGGCACCCACCATGATGCGCAGGCT
>CAZDGH010000022.1:0-26730 GCA_964504805.1 uncultured Myxococcales bacterium
GTCGACCTCGCCGGTGGCCCGCCGGCGCGCATCCCTTCATAGGACCGATGCTCTTGCGAGAGGCCGGTGCTCGGATTAGCTTCATCGCTGTTCATGGTCATCATCGGTGCAAATACGGAGGAGGATACCGGCGACCTCTGGGAGGCGCTTCCCCCTCTGCCCGCCGGCCTCGCGATCGAGCGCCTCTCGAGCGAGGTCGTCGAGCGCCGCGGACCCGGCGGCGCGACGGTGCTCGACCGCGCCCGGCTGCGCTGGGACGGCGGCCGCGCCGAGCTCCTGGTCGTGTTCCGCCCGCGCCTGACCGGCGCCGACCTCGCCCGCGCGAGCCAGCTCCTGCGTCGGGTGCGGGCGGACCTCTCGCTCCGTGGCCACTCCGAGCTCGTCCCCGTCGTCGCGACCGACGTCGCGTCGCCGGCGCTCGTCGAGCGGGCGCTGCGGGAGGGCCTCGGGGTCCTCGACCGCTCCGGCACCGTCGCGCTCCGCGCGCCCGGCGTCTTCGTCCACGTCCAGGGCACGGCGCGCGTGAAGCGGCCCTCGCGCGCGCGGCCCTTCGCCGGCCGCGGCTCGCGGATCGTCCGCTTCCTGCTCGACGCGCCGCCCGCGCCGTACCCGGCGCCCGAGATCGCGCGGCGCACCGAGACGAGCTACGCGCACGCCTTCACCGTCCTGGCCCGGCTCGAGGAGCTCGGGCTCGTGGAGCGGAGGTCTCCCAGGTCCGGCTTCCGGCTCCGCGATCCCGTGGGGCTGCTCCGCGCCTGGATCGAGTCGGACGCGAGCACGGCGGTGCGGGTGGAGCGGTTCCACGCCCGCTCGATCGCGCCGGCGGCGCTGGCCCGGGCAGCCGCGGCGTGGCGCGCCGCCGGCCAGGTCGGTGTCTTCACCCTCGCGAGCGCGCTCCTGCCGGACGAGGTGCACGTCTCCGCGCTTCCCCACGGCGTGTACCTGTCGGGCGACGTCCGCGTCGTGGAGGAAGCCCTCGGGCTCCGCCGCGTCACGCCGTACAACTTCGCCGTCCTCCGGCCCGACCCGGCCGTCCAGACCGCCGCGGGCGGGATCCTGCTCCACCCGCGCGAGCTGCCGCACGGTCCCGGCGTCGCGCTCCCGCAGCTCGTCGTCGACCTCCACCGCGCCGGCGGCCGCGGTCCCGAGCAGGCGGAGCTCCTGCTGCAGCGGTGGGCGGCCGCGCTGCCGCTCGCGCCGGAGCCGACGTGAGTCGACGGCTCGTCCAGCGGAGACCGACGAGCAGCTGGCGTGCGACCCCGGTTCCTTCGGAGTCGCGAGCTGAGCGCCCGCGGAGCCCGCTCGGCAGCCGACGCCCGTGCCTACGGCTGAGGCACGGGGATCTGCGGTCCCGGCCAGACCAGCTGGCGCCGCGCGTTCGGGCGCTGCGTACTCCGCGGCTCGAAGCCGAACCGCTCTGCCTGGAGCTCCAGCAGGGCCCGCCCGGTCTTGCCGTCATCCGGGATCGCGAGCACGAGCGCCTCGGACTCGCCGGCCCTCGCGACCGCGCAGGCCCAGGCGGTGCGGAGCCCTTCGAAGCTGAGCAACAAGTACTCGAGCTCGCGCCCCGGATCGAAACCGATCACGTACTCCGTCGACGCCTCGCTGTCGGTGCGCTGCAGCGTCGCGGCCTGGTCT
Organism: uncultured Myxococcales bacterium; assembly: GCA_964504805.1. Taxonomy (GTDB): domain Bacteria; phylum Myxococcota; class Myxococcia; order Myxococcales; family Vulgatibacteraceae; genus CAZDGH01. Next base: position 1,639 of record CAZDGH010000022.1, read on the forward strand.
CGCTGCGTCCGCGAGCGGTGGTCGAGCCTCGGAAGCGCTCGGTGATACGCCATCGTCGGCTCCTTCCTGCACGCAGCGCGGCACGCTTGTCCCGTCAGATCCCTGCCGGCGGCGCCCAAATCGTGAGGACCAGCTCGGCGTCGTCGATCGTCTCGTAGCGCGGGCGCCGCCCACTGAGCGCCTCGCTCCGGTCGAGTATGATCGCGACGCCCTCTCCGCGCTTGTCCATGAGGGTCGTGCGATCCGAGTCGTGCGCGAGTTCGGCCGGCACCGGGCAACGGGCGAGGAGGCTCGTGATCGCCTCGTTCCGCGCGGCCTGTCGCAAGGCGAGGCTCTCCACCGTCATCGTGTTCGGCAGCGCCCCCGGCGCGAACAGCTCGAGCCGATCGTCGAACACGCGTAGACGGATCTTGGAGCCGTGGATCGCGTAGTCGCGGTGCGCGACCGCGTTCACCAGCGCCTCGAAGACCGCGGTCGGATCGAATTGGGGTCGGTCCGTCCGCCCGACGTCCTTGGCCGCCTCGACCCGCATGTTCTTCTTCACGAAGGACCATGCATCCGCGACCTGCCGATCCAGAGGTCCGCTGACGTCGGCCGCGTCGCGCTGGTAGGGCTCGCCAGAGGTCGTGACCTCGGTACCTCGATACGCGACCGCCTGGATGTACGCGTTCGGCAGCAGCGCGCGGGGATCTCTCGTCGCGAGCAGCACGCCCGCGACCGTCGGCCGGAGGTTCCCGTCGTCGTCCCTCCGCGCCATGCCGAGCTTCTCCAGGAACGAGTCCCGAGCCTCGTCCTTCGACCTCGGAGTGCGGAAGCGCTCCCAGAGTGCCGGATCGAGGTCGTCCATCTCGGCCCGCGGCACCACTTGCTCGTCGAACCGGATGAGCCGTGCCTGGCTGCGCTGCTGGAAGAGCCGCGCGAGGTACTCCGGCGGCATCTCCCGCTTGCTGCTCCCGACGCGGTGGAAGTAGCCACCGGGGCTCTTGTGGACGAAGAGGCTCCGGGGCACCTCGACCTTGAGGACCGGCTCCTCGGTGCCGAGGGTCGTCGGCAGCTTCAGGCGCTCGATCACGAGCGGCAACGGAGGCTCGACCGAGGCGTAGGCGAGCTCCCGGACGAACGACTCCACCTCGTCGAGCTTCTCGACTGGGATCCCGATCACCTCTCTCGACGAATCGTCGACGCCGAGCACGCACACGCCACCCTTCGCGTTCGCGAAGGCCGCGAGCTCGTCGGCGAGCGAATCGCGCTTCGGCCCGGCGACCCGGCCACCAGAGAGCCGCACCTCCTTGAGCTCCAGGAACGAGTCCTCCCCGAGCTGGATCTTGTCGAGGAGCTCCTTGGTCGTCGGGAACATCAGCGGTCCTTCACCAGGCGGTGATACCGGCGCTCGAAGGCCTCGCGGCCTCCCTCCATCACGCGGCAGACCTCGTCGCGCATGGCCTTGCGCTGGAGGGAACCCGACTGGACCACCTGGCACTGGCCGTTGAAGAAGTCGAGCGCGTGGACCATCTCGGCGTCGCCGTTCACGACGATGTTCGGGTTGTGGGTCACGACGACGACCTGCCTTCGGCGCTTGTTCTCCCGGAGCTGGCGCACCACGAGCTCGTAGATGAGGTGGTTGTCGAGGTCGTCCTCGGGCTGATCGAGCACGAGGGGCTCTTCGCCGTGCGAGAGCAAAAGCGCGAGCATCGCCGCGGCGCGCTGGCCGGCCGAGGCCTGCGCCATCGGCCGGAACTCCCGGCCGTCGCCGCGGGGGCTGTACTCGACCCGCAGCGCATCTTCGGGTGACCAGACGAGGAGCCGGTCCAGCACTTCCGGCCGAGCCGCGACAGTCCGCTCCAGGTAGCGATCGAACTTCCCGCCGAACTCCTCCCGGCCCGCCGCCGCCTGCTCGAACCGCTTCGCCAGGCCGTCGATCGCATCCTCGCGGTCGGACGGCTCCGATCCGGACAGGAGTCCGGCCACGAAGCCGGTCCGACGCTCGTCGTCACGGATCGCTTCGGCGAACCGGCCGTCGGTGAGGTCGAGGACCGTGCGGAGCGAGCGCTCGACCTCCTCGGGGTCGGCGCCGTACGGCTGCACCTCGATGCGCACGTACGGGTTACCGGCGAGCGTCGATCCCAGGAACGTGCGCCTTCGCTCGGTGAGTGCGCGCCGAGCTTCCCGCACGAACCTGCGCTGCGCGGCGACGTCGTCGGCCAGCCTCGCGCGTTGCTTCTCGAGCTCGGCGACGCGCGCGAGCTCGCCCTCGATTCGCTGGCTCTCCTGCACGAGGCGCCCGTACTCGCTGGGATCGCCGACCCCGCGCGCCTTCAGCTCCTCGACGAGCGCGGCGTAGGCCTCCCGCGCGCGCTGCACGGCGACGTGCCACGGCCCGGCACCCAGCGTCGCCTCCGCCGAAGCGGCGGCGGCCTCGAGCGCCGAAGCCGCGTTCCGTACGGCGGCGCCGGCCTTGCGCACCTCTTCGTGCAGCTTCGCGATCACCTCCGTCGCCGCGCGATCCAGGGCCTCGTCGTCGAAGAGGCCTGACGGTACGTCCTCGGGAAGCACCTCCCTCGCCGACTCCGCGAGGCGCGATGCCATGCGCCGCGCCGACGTCGTCTGACGCTCCACCTCTCGCACCTGCCGGCTCCGGACCTGGAACTCCTTGAGCACGGCGGTGTGCTGCTTGCCCTCGAACCCGGCGAGCTTCCGGCGAACGTCCTCAGCCTGCACCTTCAATGGCTCCGACGCCCGGAGCGTCGCGTCGAGCCCGCGAAGCTGAGCCCGGAGCGCGAAGAAGCGCCGCTCCTCCTCCTCGATTCGCGCCCGGAGCGGACCGGCGCCGGCGTTCTGGTCGATGACGGTGAGCAGCGCCTGCTGGCTCTCGCCGGCGAGCGCGGCGATCTGTCCCTGGCTGAAGATCCGCACCGGGAAGCGCTCGGGAGAGATCGCCTGCGAGGGCGCGGGAATCCACGCGCCGTCCGACTCCACCTCGACGGCCGGGAGCTGACCGTCCTGGCGCCAGCGCAGCCGGTGCCGCACACCGTCGCGGCGCAGCACCACCACGATCTCGGTCTTCCGTGACTTTGCGTAGTCGAGCGCGCCAGCCGGGTCTTGCCTGCCGACCGGCTCGCGACGGAAGCGATCGAACGTCCGCCGGGCGTCGTCGTCCGCGGGGAGCGCCTCGAGCTCCTGATCGCGGCGAAACGCGAGGCGCAGCGCGTGCACGACGGTCGACTTGCCGGTGCCGCGGCCACCCACCAGCGCGTTGAGCCACGGGCTGAGCGCGAGCCGGGCCGGCACGCGATGACCCATGAACCGCGCGTTCGAGATCTCGACGGACTCGATGACGTGGTGCGGGAGCTTCGACGGATCGAACGGCTCGAGGTCGTCGCTCCTCCGCACGGAGTAGGAGGCGCCGTCGTGGAGCGCGAGCGCGAGGCCCTCGAGAGAGGGCGCCTCCATCTTCACCCACGTGAAGCGTGAGCCGGGCGCGCCCGCACCCTGGAAGCTATGGGAGTCGGTGCCCACCACCTGCGTCCAGCTGCAGCCGAGCTCGTCGTAGAGCGCCGGCTTGGGCACGCTGGGATCGACTACCTCGGCCGCGAGGACGGTTCCCTCGCCGCATACCTGCCGGAGCGAGCCAGGGTCGATCGCGGACGCCCGGCCGCCGGCGCCGTCGAGCTGCAACAAGCCGTCGGGCCGTTCCGCGTGCGCCGGGATCGCGAGCCCGTCCAGGTCCACGACTGTCCGCAGTACCTCGACGGCGGACTGCTCGGACGCTGCGTCGCTTCCACCCCGCGTGCCCCGGTACCGGATCGAGTCGAGCAGGCCGTCAATCTTCGAGCCCTTCACGCCCACGTCGAAGACCGCGAGGAGATGGAAGCCGCCGTTCACCGAGAGCTCTACGCCCGGGAACAGGTGGAGCGGCCGATACCCTTCCGGCCTCTCCTCGGCGAGCGCCGCGTTCGCGGCGGCGAGCTGGTCGATCCAGGCGCCCGAGTTGTGGTCCGTCACCGCGACGCAGTCGACGCCGGCCGCCATGTACCGCAGCAACCAATCCCGAGGCGTGAGCGGCTGGCCGCGCTTGGCCCAGTACGTGTCGAGCGAGGCGGGCGTGTGCGTGTGGAAGTCGAACTTCCACCAGCGGGCGCCGGCGAACGGCGACGGGTCTCGCGTGCTCACCTCGTCCCTCCGGGAGCAACCTCCCACGCTGGCCAGCCTGGGGCAACGACCTCCTGAGGTCCGTCAGCCCGGGCGCAGACGAGCGCGAACCCCAGCCCCGTGCTTCGGAGGGAGCGCACGCCACATGACCCCCGCCCGCCCCTGCGGTACGAAGCGCCCATGGGACACCTCACCGTGCTCGGCCCGATCCCCTCCGGCGACGGCCCCTCCTACGCCGCGCTCCGCTTCCGCGACGGCGCGCCCGACGCGACGTTCGGCCGCGACGCCGAGGAGGCGGCGCGGAAGGCGCTCTCCCGCGGCGCCGGCGAGGTGGTCGTCGACGCGCGGCACGGCGCGCTCGCCGCGACGCTCGGCCTCCCGACCGCACCGCTGCCGCCGGAGGTGGCGCGAACCGTCGCGGCGCTCGCGCTCGGGCTTTCGAACCCGGGCGGCCTCGCGAAGATCACCGATCCGGAGCTGCTGCTCGAGCTGCTCGACGCCACCGCCGCGTTCGCGAGGGCCGAGCCGTGGCGGTCGTTCGACCCCGACGTCGGCGTGCCCGCGCGGGCGAGCGGCGTGCTCGGCGGGGAGCGCGAGCTCGCGGTGCTCGGCGCGCGCGGCGAACAGCTCGGGCTCGTGGTCTACCCCGTGGCCGGGCTCGCGGCGCGGCTCGCCGGGACCCCGCCGGAAGAGTGGCAGGCCCGCCTGTTCGAGCACGAGGTGCTCATCGTCTACCTCGATCGCGAGCCGGCCTGGGCGCTCGCGGTTCTCGAGGCGGCGGGCCTCCCGTTCGCGCCGCTCCTCCGGAACGTCGACCACGGCCGGCCCGCACCCCTCCGCGCCGACCACGTGCGGCTCCTCGCCGCGTCGCTCCGGGCGGTGGCGGCGGTCGTCGAGACCAAGGGGCCGGCGACGGGCCGGTGCGCGTACCGCGGCAAGACCGTCGAGGTCGCCGTCGAGCCGGGCGAGGGCTTCGACCCGGCCGGCCAGGCGTCGCCGTCGCCGCTCCACGCGCTCGACGCGGCGGTGGTCGCGAAGCTCCTCGCGCACGCGCGCACCGTGCCGGGCTTCTCGGAGGCCTGGCTCGCCGAGGGCGCCCTCGCCGCGGCGCCGCGCCTCGCGCCGCCGATCTCGCTGTTCGCGCGGCCACTCGGCGGCGAGACGATCGCGGCCCGCGCGCTCGCGGCGGGCGTGCTCGACGAGGACGAGGCGGCGTGGGCGCGGGCGCAGTCCGCCGCGCGGACGACGCTCCTCGAGGTCGAGGCGTCGGAGGGCGAGTCGCGCCTCGCGCTCCGCGACCTCCTCGGCGGCGACGCCGGGATCTTCCACGACGTCGGCCTCGCCCGCACCGCGACGCCGGGCACGGTGCTCGTCGCGCGCGCCGTCTCCCACCGCGGCGAGCACGTCCTCGCCGGCAGCCTCGAGCGGGCGCTCCGGCCCGGCGAGGCCGCGGACGTGCGCGCCGCGCTCCTCGCCGAGGGCGAGCTCCCCGGGCCCGTGCGCTCCCTGCGCCTCGTCGAGCTCGCGACCCGTCCGCCGCCCGGCGGCGGCGCGCTGCGCACGACCGACGGCGACCCCGCGCTCCAGGTGACGGAGCGCTTCGAGCTCCCCGGCGGCCGCGGCCTCGACGCGCTCGCGGCGGCGCCGGACGTCGAGCGGGACGGCCCCGACGCGTTCGTCCTCACCAAGCGCGGCAACGCGCTGCACCCCTCGTGGTTCCGGACGTCCGTCGGCTCGGTCACGGCGAAGGGGCGCACGCTGACCGTCGAGACGATGTCGGCCCGCCGCGCCGACGACGCGCGGGCGCGGCTCGAGGCGGCGCTCGGCCCCGGCCTCCGCTCGCTCGGCCGCACCGAGCGCCCGCTGCCGGCGCCTCCGCACCTGCCGCCCGAGGGCGTCAGCTTCGACGCCCAGCCGATGACGCCGGGGCCGTGGATGGGCCTCCTCGCCGACCTCGATCGGCTGGTCGACCTCCGCGGCCGGCTCTCCTCGCCGCCGACCGAGGCCGAGCTCGCCGACGTCGACGCGCGCCTCGCGGAGGGCGAGGTCGCGCTCGCGGCGCACGGGGATCCGCTCGCGGAGCACGGGGACCGCGTCCCGCTCGACCTGCGGCGCCTGCTCGGCGTGGCGCGGGGCGGCCGGTTCCTCGGGCCCGACCGCGCCTACGCCTCCCTCGGCGCCGGCGTGCCGATCTCGCTCGCGCTGGCGTCGCTGGCGGCGCCGGTGCGCGAGGAGCTCGACGTCGGCGACGCGCAGCTCTTCCGGTGGATCGCCGCGCTGTGGAACGCCTCGCGGGAGGGCGCGCGGCGGGACGAGGCGATCGACGGCGCGCTCGGGGCGCGCGCCGGAGAGCCGCGGTCCCGGGACGTCGCGGGGTTCGTGTTCGACCTGGCGCGGTCGCTTTTCGGTCACGACGAGCGCCGGGTGGGGGAGGTCGAGGTCACCAGGGCCGGCGCCATCCGCGCCTCCGCCGGCCTGCCGGCGCTCCCCGGCGTCCGCCGCGGCGAGGAGCCGGAGCGGCCGGTCGTCCGGTACGAGCCGGAGGAGGAGCTCGACGAGGTGGCGTGGGAGCTGGTGCCGCCGCCGTGGCGGATGGAGCTGGTGAAGGACGGGCACCGGTACGGCCCGCTGCCGCGGGAGGGGACGTTCGAGGCGTTCGCGGCGCGGGTGCTGGCGATCGAGGAGGCGGTGCTCGCGGGGAAGCCGGAGGTGCTGGCGGAGTCGCTCGAGGCCGTCGCGGACGCGCTCGACAGCCGGACGGAGGCGCTCGCGGCGATCGCCGAGGCGCTCGCGGAGGCGCCGGAGGTCGCGCCGGGGAAGGCGTCGAAGGCGCTGGCGGCGCGGCTCGAGCGGGTGGTGGAGGAGGTGGGTGGGTGACGGAGCGGTGCGATCCGCCGGGGGCCGGAGGGTCGCCCGGGATCGTCAGCCGCGGGGGAGCCACGGTCGCGCGTCCACGCCCTCGATCCGCTGCGTCGCGATGACGTCGCGGGCCACGGCGTCTTCGTCCGGTCTCGACGGCTGATCTCGCTTCGTCCTCGAGGCGACGCGTCCCAGGAACGCGGCACGCTCGGCGTCCGGGAGCCGAATTGCGTCCGTCGAGCGCGCGACTCCGTGCTGCTCGAGCGCCGCGACGGCGTCGGGGACCGAGACCCCCAGCACGCCCGCCACCCCGGCGACGGAGAGCCGGCCCTCGGCGTAGGCGCGACCGGCGACGTGCAGCCGCTCGGCCGCGGGCGCGCCGTTCCGGGCGGCGAACGAGGCCAGGCGGTGGTCCATCACCGCCTCCGCTCGGCGCCGACCTGCAGTCGGTCCGCGAACCGCCGCACCGCCGCCACCAGCGCGTCCGTCCGCTTCGCCGCCTCCGCGACCGGGAAGCAGACCACGCCGCGGTCCACCACGATCGACCCCGGGAGCTTCCGCAGCGCCGCCCGCAGCTCCTTCACTGCCTCGCGCTCCGCCTTCGTCACGCCCGATCGCGAGAGCACGATCTCGAGCGCGTCGCGCAGGAGCGGCTCCCAGCTCGTGACGCGGAAGACCTCGAACCGCTCGAGGCTGGTCCCCGACAGGTAGATCTTCGGCTTCCCGTGGAAGTTCGCCGTCCGCTCGAGCCCCGGCACGTTCGCGCGCTCGAGCGCCGCGAGCACGCGCTTGCAGTCCTCGACCGCGTCGGGGAAGCCCCACTTCCGGAACCACGCTTCCTCGTTCTTCCCGCCTCCGCGCGCCGAGGCCACTGGCTCCGCCGCCTCCGTCACCGTGACGGCCGGCGCGCGCCCGTCCCGCACGGTCACCTGGATCTGCAGCTGGCGCTGCGCCTTCTCCACGCGCCCGACGAGGTGCGGCACGAGCAGGTGGTCCTTCCCGCTCCGGTACAGCGCCATCGACACCAGCGCGAGCTCCTGCCCGCCCACCGCTCCAGCCGGCCGATCGAGGAGGCGTGCGGCGAGCTCCACGAGCCGGGGCTGCAGGTCGTCCCCGCAGATGACGAGGAGGAGGTCGCCGGACGCGAGGCACCGCTCGAGCGCGTCGCGCTGTCCCGCGAGCCACGCGCGCTGCTTCGCGTCGACCTTCGCCTCCAGCTCGTCCGCCTCGACGTCGCGCTGGAAGTGGTGGGCGTAGTCGACGACCTGCGCGAGGACCTGGCGGGTGGCCTCGACGTTCCGGAGCAGCTTGTCCTCGACGAGCACGAGGCGACGCAGCTCGTGCGTGCCCTGCTTCACCTCGGCGAAGAGCACGTCGACGTGGTCGATCTGCGTGCCGAGGCAGCGCAGCTCGGAGTCGGCGGCGAGGAGCTCGCCTTCGCGGAGGAGGTCGGCGAGGACGTCGGCGTGGGCGATGACGAGCTGGTCGAGGTCGGTCTCGGTGAACCGGCGGCCGAGGGCCTCGCCGGTGGTCGAGTCCCAGCGGGTGAACGTGCGGCCGGTGCGCAGCTTCCCGTCGAGCATGCGCAGCGTCTTCGGCACGACTCTCATCAGGTCCCCCGTTCCTCCACCATGTGACGCCACGACGATCGACCCGCCTTCGGAAGAGAGCCGCACGCGGCTGACATGAGGATGTCGTCGCGTGACCGCGCTACTGCCGTTCGCCTCACGACCGCGTATGTCCGCAGGTCCGGCGACCACTCCGTCCGGGGTGCGCCAGCTGGATCGCGGCCCCAGCGGTCGCCGCTCCACTTTCGCTGCCTTCTTCACTGCGGCGCCGCCGCGGAAGGTTCGTCCGAAGCGCGAACGTGGTGCCCTGAGTTCCACGCAATAGTACCGATGATCTTGTGTATCAGCGATGATACGGCTACTTTCATCGGTGTTCATGGCGATTATCGCTAGCAATGCGGACGAGCTCAATCAGGACTTCTGGAGCTCGCTCCCCGAGCTTCCGGCCGGCCTCTCGATCGAGCGTCTGTCCAGCGAGGTGGTGGAACGTCCCGGCCCTGGCGGCGCCACGGTGCTCGACCGCGCGCGGCTCCGGTGGGGCGGCAGCCAGACCGAGCTCCTCGTCCTGTATCGCGCTCGGCTGACCGGCGCTGATCTCTCGCGCGCCGGCCAGCTCCTCGGACGCGTGCAGCGCGACCTCTCGCTCCGCGGCCAGGCCGACCTGCTTCCCGCCGTCGCGACCGACGTCGCATCGCCCCGCCTCGTCGACCACGCGCTCCGCGACGGCCTCGGCATCCTGGACCGCGCGGGGACCGTCGCGGTCCGTGCGCCCGGCCTCTTCGTGCACGTCCAAGGGACGGCGCGGGTGAAGCGGCCTTCCCGAGCCCAGCCGTTCTCCGGCCGCGGCTCGCGCATCGTCCGCTTCCTGCTCGACGCGCCCGTGCAGCCGTACCCCGCCCCCGAGGTCGCGCTGCGCACGGAGATCAGCTACGCGCACGCGTTCACCGTGCTCGCACGCCTCGAGGAGCTCGGCTTCGTCGAGCGGCAATCGCCGAAGACCGGCTTCCGGCTCCGCGACCCCGTGGGCCTGCTCCGCGCCTGGATCGAGTCCGAGGCCAACACCGCCGTACGGGTGGAGCGGTTCCACGCACGCTCGACGGCGCCCGCCGCCCTCGCCCGCGCCGCCGCCGCCTGGCGCGCGGCGGGCCAGGTCGGCGTCTTCACGCTCGCGAGCGCGCTCCTCCCGGACGAGGTGCACGCGACGGCGCTGCCCCACGGCGCGTACCTGTCGGGCGACGTCCGCGTCGTCGAAGAGGCGCTCGAGCTCCGGCGGGTCACGCCGCACAACTTCCTCGTCCTCCGCCCCGAGCCCGCGGTGCAGACCGCCGCCGGCGGCGTGCTCCTCCACACGCGCGACCTGCCGCACGGTCCGGGGGTCGCGCTCCCCCAGCTCGTGGTGGACTTCCACCGCGCCGGAGGGCGCGGGCCGGAGCAGGCGGAGTTCCTGCTGCAGCGGTGGGCGGCGGCGCTGCCGCTCTCGGTGGGGCCGTGAGCGGACTGGCGATGACGGACGCCGAGAAGTTCGAGGTCGTCCTGGGCGAGCTCGGCACGCTGCTCCTGAAGCTCGGGGATCTGCGCGAGCACGTCGTGGTCGTCGGCGGCCTCGCGCTCGAGGCGAAGGCCCGCGCCGCCGGCCTGCCCGAGCCCGTCACCGTCGGGGCCGACGCGGGCGTCGAGGTCGTGCGCGGCTACAGCCTCGACATCGACCTCCTCTACTCCGACGCCGGGATGCTCGACGAGCGGCTGCCGCAGGTGCTCCGAGGCTGTGGCTTCGAGCGGTCGACGAGCACGCGCTGGCGGAAGACGGTCCGCGGGATCACGATCCCCGTGGACCTGCTCACGCACGAAAATGTCGACCCCGACGCGCTGCCGACGCCGATGACCGCCGCCGTGGGCGCCGAGCCGGGCGACGGCCGCGAGGAGCTCGAGGTACGTGCCGGCGCGAGGCTGGTACGCATCCCCGTGCCGGACACCGTCGCGTTCCTGGCGATGAAGCTCGCGGCCCGCGCCCTGGCGCCCGACCGGTACAAGGACTCGTTCGACGTGTACGCGTACGTGTCGATCGTCGGGCCGGAGCAGGTGCGCGGAGCGCTCGCGGCGGCCGGACGTCGGGGCGCGGAGGTGCGCGAGACGCTCCGCGCGCGGTTCGCGGACGAGCGCGCGATGGGCGTGCGGGACGTGCTGTCATACGCCGGGACCCTGGCTGCGGACGAGCGCGAGCTCCTCGCGCGGGCGGTGATGGACGACATCGCGGGTGCGACGGCCTGAACCTGCGGTCCGCGCCGCACCACGCCCAGCTCCCCGTGGCCTCAGCCCGCTCGAGCCCGGGTCCTCGCCAGCCGGAGCCCCTCCTCCACCGCCTCGACCGCGAGCTTCGTCACCCGACCCACGCCGAGCGCCTTCGCCGTCTCCTTGGCCCAGTCGGGCTCCGACAGCGTCCCGCTCACGTCGAGCACCCAGGCGGCGACGCGCGCGATCTCCTCGGGAGGCAGCCGCTGCAGGTCCCGCGTCGAGCCGTCGGTCTCGAGCGCACGGCAGCGCACGTAGGACGACGGGTCGATCCCCGTCGGCCACACGAACGGCCCGCGCTTCGCGACCTTCCCCGCGGCGATGACGATCTCGAGCTGCTCGTCGATGGCCCGGGCAACCCGCGCGCCGAGCCGCTGCACGCCGAACGCGTGCGCGACCCGCTCCACGAGCTCGTCCTCGTGCAGCGGGCCCTCGAACGCCACGACCTCCTCGAGCCTGCGCCGCACCTTCTCCGCAGCGCGCCCCGTGGTGAGGTCGTCGACGTCTCCGAGGGTCACCGGCGGCGTCCGGAGCCACGTCTCGATCGGCGGCCGCGCGCTCGCGACCACCTGCGTCACCTGCACCGGCCGGGGCTTCGGCGCCTCCGCCGCCGGCTTCTCGGCGAGAGCCGCCTCGAGGGCCCGCAGGATCCGGTTCGTCTCGTCGGCCGGGCTCCTCGACCACTCCGGCGTCCACACCCGGTGCATGCGCCACCCGAGGCTCGCGAGCACCTGCTTGCGGAGCCGCTCGCGCTCGCGCGCCGGCTCCGCGCGCGCCCAGCGCGGACCGTCGAGCTCGTCGCCGAGCGCGTACACGCCCGGGCTCTCGGGCCGCTCGATCGCGAGGTCGACCCGGTATCCCGCGCAGCCGACCGAGGTCGCGACCCGGTAGCCGGCCGCGACGATCGCGTCGTGCACCTCGCGGTGGAAGCGGCTCTCGAACGCGGGACCCGCGCCCGCCTCCCGGACCTCCGCGCCCCGCGCCGCGAACTGGAGGAAGCTCCTGAGGTGCCGCGCCCCGACCGCTCCCGTCCGCGCGAGGTCGATGTCCTCGGCGCGCAACGTCGAGAACACCCGCATCTGGCAGCGGGCGCGGGTGATCGCGACGTTGAGCCGCCGCTCCCCGCCCGACGTCGAGAGCGGCCCGAAGTGCATCCGCAGCCGCCCCGCCTCGTCCTTCGCGTACCCGATGGAGAAGTAGATCTCGTCGCGCTCGTCGCCCTGCACGTTCTCGAGGTTCTTCACGAAGACCGGCTCCGCCGAGGTGAAGTGCGGCTCGATCTCCGGGTGCGCCGCGCGCGCCTCGTCGAGCAGGTCCTCGACGAGCGTGCGCTGCGAGAGGCTGAAGGTGACCACGCCGAACGTCCGCGCGGCCGGCTCGGTGCGGCGGAGCTCGCCGACGAGGTGCTCGACCAGCCGCTTCGCCTCCGCCGGGTTCGTGCGGTCCCCGCCGGAGAGGAAGACACCGTCCGGCACCGGGTGCCACTTCACGCCGAGGTCGTCGACGATCTGTCGCGCCGCGGGGAACACGAAGAGCCGCCCCTCGTAGTAGTGGCGGTTCGAGAAGTCGATGAGGGCGTCGTGCCGGCTCCGGTAGTGCCAGCCGAGCATCTGCTGCGGCAGGCCCTTCGCCTGCGCCTCGTCGAGGACGCTCTCGAGCTCCGCGATGTCGTTCTCGTCGGGCAGCGCGTCCTCGTCGTCGCTCGCGCGCTGGAAGAACGCGGTCGGCGGCAGCTGCCGCGAGTCGCCGACGATGACGACCTGCTTGCCCCGCGCGATGGCGCCGATCGCGTCGTGCGTGCCGATCTGCGAGGCCTCGTCGAAGACCACGAGGTCGAAGCCGGCGTTCGGCGGCAGGTACTGCGCCACCGAGAGCGGGCTCATGAGCAGACAAGGCTTGAGCCGCGGCAGGAGCGTCGGGATGCCCTGCAGGAGCCGTCGCACCGCGAGCTGCCTCGTCTTCTTCGCGAGCTCCCGCCGCAGGAGCTGCATCTCGGAGCCGCTCGCGGCTTGCGCGCCGGGCGGCGGCAGCCGCTCCTCGGCCCGCGCGACGACATACGCCTGCGAGAGCGCCTGGTGGTGCTCGTCGAGCCCGTTGAACGTCTCGACCAGCCGGTCCTGGCTGCGCCCGTCGAACGACCGGAGCAGCGGCTCGGCGTCGGACGTCGCCGCGTGCCACCGGCCGAGGATGTTGCGCTCGACCGCGGCCGGGATGCGCGCTGCCGGAAGTCGCCCGTCGCGGTGCGCCACGGCGAACGGCCCCAGGCCGAGCTCGACCGCGGCCTCGACGGCCTCGCGGTACAGGCACCACGGGCGGAAGGTCGAGAGGCCGTCCCGCAGCTCGGTCGAAAGCGTCCGGAGCGCGTCGCACTGCCGCGGCTCGTCCGCGAGCGGCCACCCTTCGCCAGGCGAGAAGCCGCCGAGCGCGCGGACCGCCTCCTCGGCGCGGGACAGCTCCGCGACCGCCGCGGCCAGCGCGTCCGCCTGCTTCGCGAGCAACGCCCTGCGCTCCGGCGCCATGGCCCCGGAGCGGCGCGCGAGCTCGGCGAGCTCGACCCGCGGAAGGTGAACCGCGGCCCGCAGGTCGGCGCCGCGGTCGAGCACGCCGCGATCGAGCAGCCCGGCCAGCTCCGCGCGCTCCGCCTCGAGGCGCTTCGACTCCTGGCGGAGCTCGGCGGCGCGCGCGAGGTCGTCGCGGATCTGGAGGTTCGAGCCGAGCGTGGAGCGTGCGAGCGCCTTCAGCCGCCGGCGCGGTCCGAACAGGAAGAGCAGCGCGAAGAGGAAGAACGCCGTCGCCCAGCGGCGGAACGGCTCGAGGAGCGGCGCGGGATCGTCGCGCAGGAGCTCCGGCTGCCAGCGAGAGAGCAGCTCGGTCTCGCCCGACCGCCGCGCTTCGTCGGCCGACAGGTGGGCCCGCGCCCGCCGCTCGCGCTCCTGCCAGGCGTCGTCGAGGGCGGCCTCGGGAAGCGCGCCGAGCGACGTGGCCCGGGCGAGCGCCGCGAGCTCCGACAGCGCGGCGAGCGATCGCGGCGCCTTCACCCCGAGCGCGCCCTCCGCCTCACGCGCTGCCGTCTCCACCGCGTCCGTGGCCGCGATCGTCGCGTCGAGCTCGTCGGCGAGCTTCTCCTCGTCGGCCGCGCTCCAGCCGCGGCGCCTCGAGGCGCGGAAGCGGTGCGCGTCGACGGGCTCCACCGCGGCGGCCCGATCCGCGAGCTCGGACGCGGCGTCACGGAGCACGAGCAGCCGCTCCTTCGTGAGGGCCGCAGCGTCCGGGACCGGTGCCCGCAGGTCCGGTTCGCCCGCGAGCTCGCGCAGCCTCGCGGCGGCCTCGTAGAGCGTGAAGCCCGCAGGCCGCGGGCGGTGCAGCGCCTGGGCGTACGCGTTGAGCTTCCCCCGCAGCTCGTGGAGCCGCTTCGACTCCCCCTCCCACTGCTCGAGGCGCGTGCGGCTGGCGCGATCGGCGACCGCGCCGAGCGAGCGCAGCACGTCCTTCTTGTTCGCCTTGTGGCTGTGCAGCTCGAGGCAGAAGTCGCGCAGGCCCACAGCCTGGAGCCGTCGGTGCACGACCTCGAGCGCCGCCATCTTCTCGGAGACGAAGAGGACGGTCTTGCCCTCGGCGATGGCCGCCGCGACCAGGTTGGTGATCGTCTGCGACTTGCCCGTGCCCGGCGGCCCCTGAAGCACGAAGCTCTTCCCGCGCAGCGCCGAGACGATCGCCGAGAGCTGGGTCGAGTCCGCGTCGAGCACCGACGGCAGCGCGTGCGGCGCGATCTGCTGATCGAGCTCGGCCGGCGGCACGACCGCGGTGGTGTCCTGCCAGGTCGACGCCGTCCCGGCGATGTGCCGCACCACCGGGTTCTCGAGCAGCGCCGCCGCGTTGTCCTCGAGGTCCTTCCACATCAGGAACTTCGCGAACGAGAGCCGCGCGACGTGCGCTTCCTCGAGGACCTCGAACCCCGAGCGCGACTGGACCGCGCGGCGCACGCCGTCGAGCAGCTTCGGCATGTCGAGGCCCGCGTCGTCCGTGGAGAGCTCCGCGAGCTCCGAGAGGTCGATCCCGAAGTCCCGGCGGAGCTTCTCGATCAGCGTGACGTTCGCGACCGGGTCCTCGGAGAGCCGCCGCAGGGTCAGCCGGCGGCGGGTCCGCTCGACGAGCACCTCCGCCGGGTAGAGCACGAGCGGCGCGAAGCGCTCCTTCCCGGTCGCGAGCTCCTTCCACTTCAGGATGCCGAGCGCGACGAAGAGCGTGGAGGCGCCGCCCTCCTCCATGTCGGTGCGGGCGGCGCGCACGAGCTCGACCGCGTGCCGGTGCAGGTCGTCGAGCACGAGGCGGCTGTGCAGCACGCGGCGCGCGAGATCCTTCAGGAGCAGCGCCCGGTCCTCCTCGGGCGCGCGCCGGGCACGGGCGAGCTTCTCGTCGCGCTCGTCGGCGACCAGCGCCGGGGGCCGCCCCACGAGCTCGAGGTGCTCGCCGCCGGCGAGCAGGTCCTCGAACGTCGCGAGGTCCGGGATGTCGAGCGGGAGGACGTCTTTCCGATCGCTCCGGAAGTTGAGGAGCCGGTTCCGCAGCGTGAGATCGAGGAGCCGGTCCTTCCAGCGCCGGAACCGTGCGGCGACGTCCTCGGGGACGGGCGGCGGGGGCGGCGGACCTTCCGGCTCCGACGCCGCGCTCTTCAGGATCCGGACGATCTCGACCCGCTGCGGCGCCTGCGCGTCCGCCTCGGCCGGGACGCCGACCGCGCGGAGCGGCAGCGGCCGGAACTCGGTGCGGCTCGCCCGGACGTCGAGCGCGAAGTGGAACGTCTCGTCCACGAGCCCGCGCACGCCGGCGGCGAGGGCGACGTCGAAGGGCAGCTTCGACGTCACGGCCGTCGACTCGAACGCGACGATCTGCCCGAGCGCGAGCTGGTTGCGAAGCCGTGGCGCGTCCTCGACGAGCCCTTCCGGGAAGCGGTCGTCGACCAGCCACACGGAAGGGAACGCGTGCCCCTTCACGATGACGAGGAGCGGCGCGAGGCCGAGCTGCTCGAGGCAGGAGGCGAAGAGCACCGAGAGATCGAGGCAGCAGCCGATCTGCTCGGAGAGGACCTGGTCCGGGAGACGGACCTTCTGGCCGCTGCGCTCGAAGCTCGCCGGCACGTCGGCGTAGGTGAGGCCGAGCGACGCGATCGAGTCGTAGAGCGCGCCGACCATGGCGCGGACGCGGGCCGGATCGCGGCTCTGGTAGCCGTCGAGGGCGGACTTCCCGGTGGCCTGCTCGAGCCGCGCCGCGGTGCGCTTCAGGAGCTCCGTCACGACGGGGTGGTTCGGCGTGACGAAGCTCGCGAGGAGCCCCGGCGGCGCGCGCAGTCCCGGCCACTGGTTGTAGGCGAGCACCTGCACGTCGGCGGTGCCGGTCGCGAGGTCGCGGTCGGCGGCGCGGAGGGACCAGGTGAGCGACGCGCGCTCGGCCTCGGTGACCTGGCGCAGCTTGCCGGCGGGGAGGCGGTAGTCGATCACGCCGAGGTCGGCGGTCTCGCCGGGCAAGAGGTCGGGCACGGGCTGCCGGTGCAGCTCGCCGAGCCCGGGCTCGAGGCGCAGGACGAGCTCGGCGGCGTGAAGCGGCTCGGGGCCGTGGTGCCGGACGACGCAGGAGCGCACGAGGGGGACGCCGCTCTGCTCCATCGCGAAGCAGAGCGTGGGCGCGGCGACGAGCTCGACCTCGGAGCCGGTGGCGGCGCGTGGCGTGGGCGAGGCGGAAGCGTTCACGGGGACCCCTGGTTCGCGGCGGTGCGGGGAGCGTATGCCAAGATCGTCGGCGCGGCGGTGGGTGGGGAATGACCTCGACAGCGCCCGGTGAAGGGACCTGGGCCCGTCGTGCGTTCCTACCCGTGACCCCGGATGTCACGGGGGCCTGGTATCGCGCCTACTTCACTTGCACCGCATGACCATGTGGCTCGCTCCCGCCCTGCCTCACGGGCGAGGCTCGTCTCCACTCGAACCTGCTACTCGGGATCGCGACCGCTTCCGCGTTCCTCGAGTGACGTGACCTGACGCACGTGCCCGCCTGTCACTCGTGGTGACCACACCTCGTGCGCGTAGGATGCGTCGTCCCCGGAAGGAGCCCCGATGGCAGCGCCCGCGCTGGTAGCCGACGTGTTCTGGACGAGCGCCGATGACGACCCCACCGAGTTCGTCGCCGAAGATCCGCTCGCGCTCGACTACCTCGCCCAGCAGGTCGGCAACGCGCTCCTCCCCGGCTTCACCACGCGCACGAGCCGCGCCAACACGTACACCGTGGTGCTCTACGGCCTGCGCGCCGCGGAGCGTTGCCTCGAGCGCCACGACCTTCCGCCCGGCGAGCGCGTCGTCGAGGAGACCTTCGAGCGCTTCGAGAGGATCTGGGCGCTCGCGGTGACCCACCACTTCGGCGGGAAGCCTCCGGCAGGAGAGCGGATGCGCGGCGTCCGTGGCGCCGAGAAGACCTACGCCGCGAGCAACCCGGAGCGGCTGCCGACCGACTACCGGCTCATCAGCCGCCAGCTCGAGCTGGGAAGCCTCGGCGCGTACCTCACGTCCTGCCGCCACCACGGCCTCGTCGATCGCGATGCGCTCCGCCTCACGCCCGTCGGCCGCGAGCTCGCCGCGGCGCTCTTCGTCGAGGCCTCCGACACACGCATGCACGGCCAGTACGACGAGTTCGTCGACGTGGCGATGGAGCCCGACCGCGACCGGATCCCCTCCAAGGTGGGCAAGCTCACCCTGCAGCGCATCGGTGAGCTCTCGCGCCTCGGTCGCATCCGAGAACGCCCGGATCTCCAGGAGCGCCTCCACCAGCTCCTCTTCGCCGAGTCCCCCGACGCGACCACGCGGGAGCTCGCCTCGCTCGTCCCCGACGCGGCCGGCCGCGGCCTCGGGAACCCGGAGCAGTTCTTCCCCGCCCTCGCAGCCGGGACGCTGCCGGCCTCTCCCGAGCTCGCACGGCTCGCCGAGCTCGCCCACCGCTTCGGCGACGCCGGCACCGCGCTGCGCGTCGCGTTCGACGACCTCTTCGCCCGCATCGTCGGCATCGGCTGGATGGGCCGGCTCGAGGACGCGCTCGCCTCGTGGCTTCCCGGCGACGCCTTCGCCGAGCTCCAGGAGCGCTGCCGCGCCCTCCTCGCCGCGCCCTCGGCCGCGCTGTTCGCCCGGCTCCAGGTCCACGGCCCGACGTTCCTTCGCACCGCCCGCGTGGCGGTCGACGCCGACCGTGCCGGCCTCGCCTCGGCGCTCCTCGACCTGCACGAGTCCGTGCAGCGCGAGCGCAGCCGCGGCCGCGGCTGGATCCGGCGCGACGGCGGCGAAGTGGCCATCGACGTCCCCGCCTACGAGCCGGCCACCGTCGAGGCCGGCCGCTGGTTCCACGACTTCAAGCTCCGGGCGGTCACGCAGCTGCTCACGGATCTCGGGAGGCTCTCGTGATCGCCTCGCCCCGGCCCTGGATCGAGGTCATCGCGACGAAGCCGGGCCCCTGCCTCGGCGCCGTCTTCACGACCTTCGGCTTCGACCCGCGTCGCTTCGAGGAGCGGGTCCTCGCGTCGCTCCTCGAGCTCAAGCACGACCCGCAGGAGGACACGCTGCGCTTCCTCGCGGAGGCACGCGCCCGTGTCCGCGAGGTCCCCGTCGAGGTCTACGCCGACGCGCGGCAGCTCCAGGCCGGCCACCGCGTGCCCTACGACCTGGTCCCCGCCGGCGGCCGCACGTTCCATCCCAAGGTCGCGGTGCTCGCCTTCGCGGATCGAGTCCGGCTGGTGGTCGGGTCCGCGAACCTCACCGCCGGCGGCCTCGGCGAGAACGCCGAGCTGTGCGTCGTGAGCGACCTCGCCTACGAGGAGCCCGAGCATCGCTCGCTGCTCGAAGACGTGCGCGGCTGGCTCCGGGGGCTCTCGGCGCTCGGAGGCGTCCGTGCCCCGGAGGTGCTCGCCGAGCTCGAGCGCCGCATCCCCCGCGGCGACGTGCCGAGCGAGACGGGCCCACGGTTCCTCCACACCCTCGACGGCCCGCTCCTGCCCGAGGTGGCTCGGCACCTCGGCCCGGACGTGCGGCTTGAGCGCATCTCCGTCCTCGCACCGTTCTACGAGGAGGACGGCGAGGAGCTCGACGCGAGCGTGCTCCACGCGCTGCGCGGGCTCGCAGGCGATCGCGACGTCGCATTCGACGTGGCGCTCCCGTGGGACGACAACGTGCTCGCAACGGCCGAGAACCCGCCGCCGTTCCGCGAGCGGCTCGGTGAGCTGTGGGCGTACCACCGGCGCACGCCGGGCGGGATCGAGCTCGCGTACTTCGTGCCGACCCGGGTGACCGAGCAGCGCCTCTACCGCGACGACGCGCGGGGCCGCGGCACGGTCTGGCAGCTCGACGACGCGGAGGCCGCCCGGGCCGAGCGCGCCACGTTCCCCGTCGGGCCCGTGCGGACCTTCGGCCCGGAGGGCCTGCTCGATCGGCTCGAGGGCGTCTGTAGCGACCTCGCCTTCTGGCTCTTCCCGGCGCGGCGCGTCGAGGGCCAGAAGCTGGTCCGCCGCCCGCTCCACGGGAAGGCCGTCATCTTCTCGGGCAAGCTCGGGCGCAAGGCGCGAGGCTGGGTCGTGGTGGGCTCGGCGAACCTCTCGCGCCGCGCATGGCTCGAGCCCGGCGGGAACGTCGAGGCGGTCATGATCCTCCCCTCCGACGAGCCGCTGGAGCTCGCCGAGCTGGCACCGGGCGTGGTCCGGACGCCGCGCGCGCAGCTCCGGCTCGAGCCGCGGCGATTCCAGCCGGCGCCGTTCGATCCGTCGGGCGTGGTGAAGAGCGCGCGTTACCACGCGGCCGCGAAGCGCCTCGAGCTCGAGTGGGAGCCGGCGCGGGCGGACCCGGGCGGTTTCCGGGTCAGGTACCTCCGGCCGCCGGAGCAGCTGCTCTTCGAGGGCGTTGCGGCGCCGTCGGCGACGACCGTGGTTGCGCCGTTCGATCTGGCGCTCGGCTCCGCCGAGCTGACCGTCACGTCGCCTTCTGGCAGCGGCACCGTGCCGATCGCGGTCGTCGATCCGGCGGCGCTGCCGGCCGATCCCGTGGCCGTGCGCTGGGCGCTCGAGGAGCTCCGCGTGCGCTTCGGGAGCCGCTGGGGCCGCGCCGCGGTCCAGGCCCGTGCGCGTGCCGCCGACGGCTCCGCGCCGGCGGCCCTGGCGGAGGGGCTCGTCGCCCGCGGGTTCGCGCCCACCGACGTCTTCCGCGCATGGCACGGCCTCGCCCGCGAGCTCGCGGATCCGCTGCTCACCCTCGGCGGGCTGAAGGTGCTCCTCGACGCGCCCGACGGCGCGCGCGCTCTATGGCGGCTGCTCGTCGACGCGGCCGCTGTCGGCACCCTCGCTCCCGACGAGGCCTGGTTCCACGGCCTCGAGCTCCACCGGACGCTGCGCGCCGTCGAGTTCCCCGACGGACCCGACGCCGCCGAGCGACGAGCGCTCCTCGCGGCGTTCTGCGACGAGGTCCGGGCCGGCGTCGTCCGGCTCGAGCCGCCGCCGTCCGCGCTCCCGTCGGCAGGCGTGCTCAAGAAGTTCTACGCGCTGGAGGCTCCGTGACCCCGACCCGCTCCTGGCTGCACGGCTTCCTCCACCTCGGCGCGCGGGCGGCCGACGAGGGCATACCCTCCGCGGACGTGACGCGGCAGGAGGACACCATCCTCCACGCGCTCGAGACCCTGGAGACCGAGCCGGGCGTCGTCCTCGCGGACGAGGTCGGGATGGGCAAGACGTTCGAGGCGCTCGGGCTCATCGCCGCGGTCCGGACGCGGAACCCGTCCGCCCGCGTGCTCGTCCTCACGCCCGGCCCGGACCTCAACGCGCAGTGGATGGCCTCCACCCGCCGCTTCCGGGAGGACGGGTTCTACGACCTCGCCGAGGCCGACTTCGGCGAGGTCGGCCATCTCCGGGAGCTCCCGGAGGCGGTCCAGCGGTGGCCGATCGTCTTCGCGCCCGTGAGCGTCTTCCTCGGCGGCCGCGACGAGGAGCAGAACCAGTTCTTGCTCGGCGCCTGGCAGCGCTGGGCCCGGCTCCGGGAGGAGACGCGGAAGCAGATCGCCTCGGCGTTCATGGGCAGCCGCCGCGCGGTGCCGGAGGTGCTCGAGCTCCGCTTCCTCGACTCGTTCCGGTACGGCGACTTCTCCGAGGAGGCGCTGGCGTCGGCGTTCCAGGCGGCGCCGGGCGAGGCGGAGTCCGACGACGAGCCCGGGTTCGGCCCGGGCCTCCAGGACCTCTACGATCGAGCCGGCACCGACGCGTTCGAGGACCGGAAGCACGTGCTCCGCGCGCTCGCGCGGGCGCGCTTCCGGCTGCTCCACTCGCTCATGCCCGTCTTCGACCTCCTCGTCGTCGACGAGGCGCACAAGCTGAAGAACCCGAACAGCATGCGGTCGCAGGCGGTGACCAACATGCTGCTGCGGCGCTACCGGAAGACCGCCTTCCTCACCGCCACGCCATTCCAGCTCGGGATCTCCGAGCTCGAGCAGGTCTTCCGCACCTTCGCCTTCGCGCTCGACGCGCCGGCCGGACTGCTCGACGAGATGCGGGCGTTCTTCGCCGACATCGAGGCCTACCAGGCGACCTACGCGTCGTTCGAGGAGGACTGGTGCTCGGTGGATCCCGCGGTCTGCGCCGAGCTCGGCCGCCGCTACGAGGCCGATCCGGCGCTCTCGGCGCCGGCGGCCGATCCGAACCTCCGACGGCTCGAAAGCCACGTGCGCGAGCTCTCGAAGCTCAAGCGCGAGCGGATCGAGCCGCGGTTCCGGCGCTGGATGATCCGCAGCGTCCGCCACGAGAAGGCGCAGTACCGGCAGCCGCTCCAGCGCCGGCTCGCGCCGGAGGCATCGGCGCGGATCCCGTTCCTCGTCTACGAGCGGCTCGTCACCGAGGTGTTCCGCGAGGGCGCGCAGACGTACAAGGCGGCGGCCGAGGTGAACGTTGCTTCGTCGTTCCAGGCGGCGCTCGCGGGCGCGCTCCTCGACGAGGACCGGAAGGTCGGGCCCGGGAGCGACGCGTACCGGAAGCTGCTCCGCGAGGTGCTCGAGGCGACGCCGGAGCTCTCGCAGGCGCACCCGAAGCTCGCCAAGGTCGCCGAGGACGCGTTCCTCGCCGCGACCGCGCGGCGGGAGAAGACGCTCATCTTCTCGGAGCGGGTGGAAAGCATCCGGGCGCTCCGCAAGGCGATCCACGACCGGTGGATCGAGGACCTCGCCATGCGCTGGGCCCGGATCGATCCGTCGGAGCCCTGGCAGGCGCAGCACGAGCGGCTCCGCGACCGCTTCCACAAGACGAGCGACCCGCTCTACCTCGCGCTGCGGGAGAACTACGTCCACACCCTGGCGGAGCTCCCGGCGTCGGTGCTCGGCGAGCGTGCCGAGTTGCTCCGGCGCGCGAACGCAGCGCTCCGCCGGGTGCGCACGACCAAGAGCGCGGCGGAGCGCTTCGACCACCGGCTGGCGAAGCGCTGCGTGGAGCAGGCCGCGTTCGGGCTCGCGCGCGAGCGGGGCGTCCTCCGGAGCCGCGGCGGTTTCGCCGCCGACGCGGGCGAGCACGTGCTCGACGGCGCGTACCTCGAGAGCGGTCTCGACCTCGTCGTCGACGACGAGGAGGCGGACGCGACCGGCGACGCGACACCGGCCTGGGAGCTCTCGGACGGAGTGCTCGACCGCTTCCTGGGGGCGAACCGGCGCGGGATCTGGGCGCCGTTCCAGGAGCCGCTCGGGCTGCTCGACCCGGCGACACGGGTGCGGCTCGCGGAGGCGCTCGCCTCGTTCTTCACCAAGCAGGAGGTGGCGTTCCTGCCGGATCTGCTCGGGGCGGTGCGGGACCAGGGCGTCGCCGCGAGCGACGCCGAGGGCATCCGCGACGTGCTCGAGGTCTGGTGGCTCGAGCCGAAGAACCGCTGGCGGCTCCAGCTCGAGGAATTCGTGCGCTCGTTCGTGGCGCTCAACCCGAGCCGTCGTGCCACGGTCCTCGAGGACGCACTCAAGTCCGGGCAGTTCGTCCGCGACACCCTCGACGACGACGCGCGCGAGCGGCTGAAGGAGGCGTTCAACACGCCGTTCTACCCGATGGTGCTCGTCGCGAACCCCGTGATGCAGGAGGGCATCGACCTGCACCGGCACTGCCGGCGCGTGGTCCACCATGATCTCGCGTGGAACCCGGC
The DNA here is from genome assembly GCA_964504805.1 of uncultured Myxococcales bacterium. Lineage (GTDB taxonomy): Bacteria > Myxococcota > Myxococcia > Myxococcales > Vulgatibacteraceae > CAZDGH01. The sequence goes on from CAZDGH010000022.1 coordinate 24,683, forward strand.
GACGCTGGAGCAGCGGGTGGGACGGGTGGACCGGATCGGCAGCCTCGTGCACCGGAAGCGCGCGGAGGACGGGACGACGAAGCTCGAGATCCACTTCCCGCTCGTGGACCGCACCATCGACGTTCGGCAGTACGAGCGGGTGATGGAGCGGGAGCGGTGGCTGGGGATCCTGCTCGGCGCGCCGCCGGAGCTGGACGACGGCGATCCGACGCGGCCGGCGCCGCCGCCGCTGCCGGAGCGACTGGTGGAGGACCTCACGATCCGGCTGGCCCCGAAGAGCGCCGAAGAAGGAACGAACCTCGCGCTATCCCGTTCGACGTCGGCAGCGAATCCCTTGGGCGCCGGGAGCACGCGGGTAGATTCACCCTGAACCGGGTCGAATTTCCCGCGAGTCGCGAGCCTTCGGAAGGCGAAGCCCGCGTCAGGAAGGGTCATGGGGCCCGATACGGTCGCTGGCACACGTCTCGCTCTTGTTGAGCCGCACGAGCGAGCCGCCGCGGCGGCGAGGAGAGATCCTTGGCCCTTTTGCACTACCAGAACCTCGAAGCCCGGCGGCCCGACGTGCTGCTGCAGCGCGCTTTTCACGGGCTGGACACCTTCCGCCGCTTTCTGGAACGCACCAAGAAACACCTTGAATCCGACGCCGCCGCGCTGCGGCTCGGATGGCGACCCGCCCCCGCGCCCGAGGGCACCGACGCCCGCGCCCTCCCCGGCGCCTGGGTGCAGCTCACGGATCCCCCCGACCGCCCCGACGAGCCCGAGGTGACGTTCCGCGCTTTCCTCGACGAGGACGTGCGTCACGTCCACGAGATCGACCTGGCCGATCCTCCCGGGGGGGCCGGCGCCCCTCCCCCGCGTCGGCCCAGGTTCGCGCCCGAGAGAAGGATCGCGGTGCTAGATCGCGATCCGGAGAACGGGCGCCTGCTCCTCGAGCGGCGGCCCCGGCCCGGAGAGCTCCTTCTCCGGCCGAACACGGTCGCCCTCTGGCGACAACTGCAGGCGATCCAAGATCTCCAGAACGCTCCATCGCCCGATCACCGGCCGCTGCTGCGGCTGCTCGAAGCGACCGATCACGCCACCTGGCCGTCGTTCGATGCCGCCCAGGTCCGCGACTGGCTCGTCCTCACCGACGACGCCCGGGAGGGCACGGCCGAGCAGCGCGACTTCGTGCGACGCGCGCTGGCCACACCCGACTTCGCCTTCCTCGAAGGGCCCCCTGGATCGGGCAAGACGACGGCGATCTGCGAGCTGATCCTCCAGCTCGCGAGGCAGGGGAAGAAGGCACTCCTGTGCGCGTCGACGCACGTCGCGGTCGACAACGTCCTCGAGAGGCTGATGGACGCCCGGAACCCGAGCCGCGACCTCGTGATCCCCATCCGGATCGGCGAGCGCCGCAACGTCTCCGACCGCGCCCGGCCGTACCAGCTCGAGCACTTCGTGAAAACCGAGCGCGAGCGCCTGCTGCGCCATCTCCAGCGGGAGCCGGAGCTGTCGGATTCCCGGCGAGCGCTGCTCGAGGCCCTACGCCACCAACCGACGGCGATCGAGCGCATGGTCCTCGACGCCGCGAACCTCGTCTGCGGCACGACGATCGGCATCCTCCAGCATCCAGACATCAAGGCTGGCGGCTCGAACGCGACGTTCGACGTGCTGATCGTGGACGAGGCCTCGAAGACGACGTTCCAGGAGTTCCTGGTCCCGGCGCTCCACGCGAAGCGATGGGTGATCGTCGGGGATCCGAAGCAGCTCTCGCCGTTCGTCGATGACGCCGCCTTGGCCGTGAACCTCGAGGCTTGCGTCCCGGCCGTCGAGGCCCGAGAAGCGTGCATCGACGTCTTCGCGGCAGGCAGACCCGACCGGTGGAGGCGCCGCCCCGCCGTCGTGGTCACGACCACGCCGGCCGCGAAGGCGGCGTACCGCGCCCAGGCGACCGCCCGCGGGGTCGACGTGGCCGACGCACTCGATCCGGAGCTGTCGACGGCCGCCCTCGTCATCGGCGACCTCGAGGACCTCCGGCGGCGGGAACGGGATCTGCCCCTCGACGTCGC
>CAZDGH010000023.1:0-25963 GCA_964504805.1 uncultured Myxococcales bacterium
CTCGGGCTCCGGCCCGGCGACCGGCGGCGGCGGGAGCGGCTCCGCCGGCGGCAGGTACCGCGGCGGCTGCTTGGTGGTGCTGTCGAGGCTCGCGGCGGCGTCCTCGGCGGCCCGGGAGAGCCGCGGGGACGGCCCGTCGACCGGCGGCGGGAGCGGCTCGGAACGCGGCGCCACCGCGCGGTGCTCGCCGCTCCGGCGGATCTTGCCGTTCTTGCGCCCCGGCTCGACCTCGAGCGGCTGCACCGCGGAGTTCGTGGGCTCGGGGAGATCGCCGAACAGCGCGTCGGCCTTCAGGTCGGCAGGTCCCGGCACCGGCGGCGCCGACGGATCGAAGTCCTCCGGCAGCACCAGATCGCCGGTGTCGACCTTCATGATCGAGTCGTCGACCGGAGGCTCCGGCTGGAAGTCGTCGGGGAGGACCAGGTCCGAGGTGTGGACCTCCTCGACTTCGTCTCGGGCCGGCTTGCGCTTCGGCATGGGCACCGTTCCGGCGGCCCTCGGGCCCGCCACCCGCCGCGCGGCCGCGCGCGGCGCTTCCCTCATCCGGGCGGCGGTCCTGGGCGTGCGGGGCGGCGTCATGCCGCGGCACGTTCCAAGACCCGTGCCGCCGACCGCGGCGGACGTGTCTCGCCGATTTCACCCGTGATCCTCCCATCCTGCACCGGCGCGTGGCAAGGCGCTTTACGAGGAGTGAAGGGTGGAGCGTCGGCGCGCTGGTGCGCCGCGGCTCCACGCTGTCGCGTCCCTGGACAGAGGCGCGCCACCGGCCGGAATCCGAGGGGTTGCCATGGCGCGGCCCGTCACGGTTGCGTAGGATGCGCCGCTTCGCCCCGCTGGAGCGGGGCCCGAGGGGCGCATGGCGCAGCGGCTCTTCAACACGCTCACGCAGAAGAAGGAGGACCTGGTCACGGCGGAGCCGGGCAAGGTCCGGATGTACGTCTGCGGTCCGACCGTCTACGACATGAGCCACGCGGGCCACGCCCGCTGCTACTCCGCGTTCGACACCGTGGCGCGGTGGCTCCGCGCGAGCGGCTACCAGGTCACGCTCGTCCGCAACTACACCGACGTCGACGACAAGATCATCAAGCGCGCGAACGAGCTCGGCGTGGGCTCGCTCGAGGTGTCGGAGCGGTACATCCGCGAGTACCAGACCGACATGGCCTCGCTGAACGTCCTCCCCGGCGACGTGGAGCCGAAGGTCACCGAGCACATCCCGGAGATCGTCGCGCTGGTCGAGAAGCTGGTGGCGAAGGGCGCGGCCTACGAGTCGAAGGGCGACGTCTACTTCGCGGTGCGCGCGTTCCCGGGCTACGGCAAGCTCTCGAAGCGCAACCTCGACGACCTGCTCTCCGGCGCCCGCGTCGAGCCCGGCGAGCAGAAGCGCGACCCGCTCGACTTCGCGCTCTGGAAGGCGGCGAAGCCGGGCGAGCCGTCGTGGGACAGCCCGTGGGGCAAGGGCCGCCCGGGCTGGCACATCGAGTGCTCCGCGATGAGCGCCAAGTACCTGGGCGAGTCCTTCGACCTCCACGGCGGCGGCAAGGACCTCGTCTTCCCGCACCACGAGAACGAGATCGCCCAGAGCGAGGCCGCGACCGGGCTCACCTTCGCCCGGCAGTGGATGCACAACGGCTTCATCACCATCGACAAGGAGAAGATGTCGAAGAGCCTCGGCAACTTCTTCACCATCCGCGACATCCTCCAGCACTTCGACGGCGAGTCGCTCCGGCTGTTCCTGCTCGGCACCCACTACCGCTCGCCGATCGACTTCTCGACCGAGGCGATCCAGGCGGCGGAGGCGCGCACCGCCTACGTCTACGAGACGCTCGCCAAGGTCGACGAGCGCCTCGCCCGCGAGAAGGCCGGGCCGCCGCCGGGGCCGCTGCACGCGCAGGACACGGTGGAGCGGCTCTGGCCCGACTTCGCCGCGGCGATGGAGGACGACTTCAACACCGCCGCCGCCCTCGGCACGCTCTCCGACGCCTTCGGGATCATGAACGACCTCGCCGGGCAGCCGAAGGGCGTGGACAAGCCCACGGTGGTGCGGACGCTGCAGCGGCTCCGCGCGGACCTCTCGAAGGTCGCCGGCGTCCTCGGCATCTGGGGCCAGGTGCCGAGCGAGTGGCTCGCCCGGCACCGGCTGCGCGCGGCCAAGGCGAAGGGGATCGACCCGGCGTGGGTCGAGGCGCGGATCGCGGCCCGGGCCGAGGCGCGGAAGGCGAAGGACTTCGCCTCCGCCGACCGGATCCGCGACGAGCTCGCGGGGAAGAGCGTCGAGATCATGGACGGCGCGGGTGGCACCACCTGGCGCGTCCTCGCCTGACGGAGAGACCATGAAGAAGACGATCGGCTGGGTGCTGCCGGCGGCGCTGCTCGCGCTCGCGGCGTGCGACGACGGCGAGGGCCCGAGCAACACCGGCGACGACGGCGGCGGCGAAGGCGGCTCCGGCGGCTCCGGCGGGGACGGCGGCGGCGGCTCCGGCGGCCAGCCCGGCTGGCTGTCGGCGCCGGTGCAGGTGACCTTCGACGCCGACGGCGTCCCGTACATCCAGGGCCGGACCGACCGCGACGTGATCGCCTCGCTCGGCTACCTCCACGCGCAGAACCGGTTCTTCCAGATGGACCTGTTCCGCCGCGTCGGCCGCGGGCAGATCGCCGGCCTCATCAGCCTGCAGCTCTCGAGCGACGTCTTCCTGCGGAAGTACTTCTCCACCGCCGAGGGCGTGCCGCTCGAGGACGCGGTCTACGACCTGCTCACCGACGACGAGAAGGCGGACCTCCAGGCCTACGCCGACGGCGTCAACGCCTGGCTCGCCGACGCCCGCGCCGGCCGCAACGGCGCCCGGCTCACCGAGGAGTACGAGCTCGCGCTCCTGCCGAACGATCCGGCCGAGCTCCGCGACTGGGAGCCGAAGGACTCGATCGCGTTCGCGCGCTACATGACGTTCGACCTCTCGGACTCGAACGGCGACGGCGTCGCGTACGGCAACCTCTTCGCCGCGCTCGACCCCGCGGTGGCGCCCGACCTGATGACGCTGCGTCCCGCCGCCGAGAGCTACACGATGCCGGCCTCCGGCGTGGAGTACGCGCCGCTCCGGAGCCGCCCCGACGTCCAGGCGATCCGGCAGATCCAGGAGCGGCTCCTCGCCGCCCGGAAGGTGCTGCGCGAGGTCGAGCGGCAGCGCGCGGAGCTCACCTTCTTCCTCAAGGGACCGAACGCGCAGCCCTGGGAGACGGGCTCGAACAACTGGGTCGTCGGCCCCGAGAAGTCGGCCTCCGGCCACCCGCTGCTCGCGAACGACCCGCACCTCGGCCTCGGCAACCCGGCGATCTGGTACTTCGCGGTCCTCGACTCGAAGACGGCGGGGGAGGGCGGCACGCTCCACGTCGGCGGCGCGAGCTTCCCGGCGGGCCCGGTGATCCCGATCGGCCGCAACGAGGACGTCGCCTGGGGCGCCACCGTCGTCGGCTACGACGTCACCGACGACTACCTCGAGACGCTCAACGCCGACGGCACCGCGGTGCTGTTCGAGGGCAACGAGGTGCCGATCGTCTCCCGCGAGCACACCTTCGAGGTCTACGGCCAGGAGCCGCAGACGCGCACGCTCGAGTGGGTGCCGCACCACGGCCCGATCCTGGCGAAGGACGTCGCCAGCCGCACCGCGGTCACCTCGCGCTGGACCGGCCAGGAGCCGACGCTCGAGATCCGCACCCTCGGCCAGCTGATGCGGGCGACGTCGGTCGCCGACGCCAAGGAGATCCTCAAGGGCTTCTCCACCGGCGCGCAGAACTGGGTGCTCGTCGACCGGCAGGGCGCGATCGGCTGGTACCCCCACGCGAAGGTGCCGCTCCGGCCGTGGGCCGCCGCGACCGCGGGCCGCGCGCCGTGGATGCCGCTCCCCGGCGACGGCACCGCCGAGTGGCAGGGCACCATGGAGTCCGACGACCTGCCGCAGCTCTTCGATCCGCCGGCCGGCTTCATCGCCACCGCCAACCAGGACGCGACCGGCGACACCGAGGACGGCGATCCGTCGAACGACGGCCACAACCTGCTCCAGTCCGATCCGGACCTCGGCTTCCGCCACGCGCGGATCGTCGAGCTGCTCCGCGAGACCGACCAGCACACGCCGGAGACGATGCGGACGATCGCCGCCGACACCCGCTCGCTGCCCGGCGCCATGCTCGTCCCGCACCTCGTCGCGGCCGCGAACGCGGACCCCGCGGCGGTGACCGAGGACGGGCGCGCGGTGCTCGCCGCGCTCTCGGTGTGGAACAACTTCAACTGCCCGACCGGCCTCGCCGGCTCGGATCCGCAGGGCGCCGCCTCGGAGGATCTCGGCGAGCTCGACGAGTCGGCGGGCTGCATGGCCTTCCACTACACGGTGACCGCGCTCTTCCACGAGGCCTTCGGCGACGAGCTCGACGCGGCCGGCGGCGGCGTCGGCCAGGGCGCGGCCGGCAGCCAGCGGCTCTTCCGCGCCCTCGTGCTCCTGCTCGAGCACCCGGCGGACGCGGTCTCCGGCGACGCGCTCTGGGACGACGTCTCCACCGCCGGCGTCGTCGAGACCCGCGACGAGATCCTGCGCCGTGCCCTCGACCGGGCCGGCGCCGAGCTCCGCACCCGCATCGGCCCGCCGAGCGAATGGCAGTGGGGCCGGAAGCACACGGTCACCTTCGCGAGCCAGCTCCACGACCTCTCGAACGGCGTCCTCTCCGACGGCCCGTACGCGAACGACGGCGGCCTCTTCACCGTGGACGTCGCCAACATCCCGACCGACGGCTCGGGCTACGCCCACTCCGCCGGCGCCTCGCTCCGCATCGTCAACGAGGCGACGCCGGACGGGATCGTCACCAGCTACCAGTACGCCGGCGGGCAGGACCTCCACCGCGACGCGCCGACGTACGGCAAGCTCGTCGACCGCTGGCTCGCCAACGAGCCGACGCCGCTCGCGTTCACCGCCGAGGAGGCGGAGGCCGGAAAGGCGTCCGAGCTGACGCTCGCCCCGTAGGTGGCGTCACTGAACGGATGACAAGGGCGTGCGCCGGGGATTAGATCCCCGGCCATGCCTCCCTTTTCGCTCGAGAGCGAGTACCAGCCGCGCGGCGACCAGCCGCGGGCGATCCAGGAGCTCGCCGAGGGGCTCGTGCGCGGGGATCGCCACCAGGTCCTCCTCGGCGCCACCGGCACCGGCAAGACCTTCGCGATCGCCAACGTCGTCGCCCGGGTGCAGCGGCCGGCGCTGGTGATCGCCCACAACAAGACCCTCGCCGCGCAGCTGTACGGGGAGCTCAAGGAGCTCTTCCCGCAGAACGCCGTCGAGTACTTCGTCTCCTACTACGACTACTACCAGCCGGAGGCGTACGTCCCGTCGTCGGACACGTACATCGAGAAAGACGCGATGATCAACGACGAGATCGACCGCATGCGGCACGCGGCGACCCACTCGCTGCTCACGCGCAACGACGTGATCATCGTCGCCTCGGTCTCGTGCATCTACGGCCTCGGCACCGCCGAGAGCTACTACGGCCTGCTCCAGGCGCTCGAGGTCGGGCAGGAGCACTACCGCGATCGCTTCCTCCGCTCGCTCGTCGACATCCAGTACGAGCGCAACGACGTCGACTTCCACCGCGGCACCTTCCGGGTCCGCGGCGACGTGGTCGAGGTGTTCCCCGCCTACGAGGAGGAGCGGGCGATCCGGATCGAGTTCTTCGGCGACACCATCGAGGCGATCTGGGAGGTCGACCCGCTCCGCGGTCTGAAGCTCACCCAGCTCGACAAGGTCGCCATCTTCCCGAACAGCCACTACGTCTCGCCGCCGGAGAAGCGCCGGCAGGCGCTCAACGAGATCCGCGAGGACCTGCGCCTGAGGCTCTCCGAGCTCCGCGCCCAGGGGAAGCTCCTCGAGGCGCAGCGGCTCGAGCAGCGGACCATGTTCGACCTCGAGATGATCGAGGAGATGGGCTACTGCAACGGGATCGAGAACTACTCGCGCTACCTCTCGGGCCGGAAGCCCGGCGAGCCGCCGCCGTGCCTCCTCGACTACTTCCCGAAGGGCTTCGTCACCTTCATCGACGAGTCGCACCAGACGGTGCCGCAGATCGGCGCGATGTACCGCGGCGACCGCGCCCGGAAGGAGACGCTGGTCGAGTACGGCTTCCGGCTCCCGAGCGCCCTCGACAACCGGCCGCTCAAGTTCGAGGAGTTCGAGCGCACCGTCGGGCAGACCGTCTACGTCTCGGCGACGCCGGCCGAGCACGAGCTCGAGAAGGCGCAGGGCGTCGTCGTCGAGCAGATCATCCGGCCCACCGGCCTCGTCGACCCGGAGGTCGAGGTGCGGCCGGTGGCGTCGCAGGTCGACGATCTGCTCGGGGAGATCCGCGGCCGCGCCAAGGCCGGGGAGCGCGTCCTCGTCACCACCCTCACCAAGCGCATGGCGGAGGACCTCACCGAGTACTACACCGACGTCGGCGTGCGGGTGCGCTACCTGCACTCCGACGTCGACACCCTGGAGCGCACCGCGATCATCCGCGACCTGCGCCGCGGCGAGTTCGACGTCCTGGTCGGCATCAACCTGCTCCGCGAGGGCCTCGACATCCCCGAGGTGTCGCTGGTGGCGATCCTCGACGCCGACAAGGAGGGCTTCCTCCGCTCCAGCGTCTCGCTGATCCAGACCATCGGCCGCGCCGCCCGGAACGTGAAGGGCCGGGTGATCATGTACGCCGACAAGGTCACCGCCAGCATGAAGCTCGCCCTCGACGAGACCGAGCGGCGCCGGAAGGTGCAGCAGGCGTACAACGCCGAGCACGGGATCACCCCGCAGACGGTGAAGAAGGCGATCCTCGACCTCTCGCCGGTGGTGGACGCCGATTACTCCACGGTGCCGCTCGCCGCCGAGGACGAGGCCGACTACGTCCCGAAGGACAAGCTCGCCTCGGAGATCGCGCGGCTCCAGGCGGAGATGAAGGAGGCCTCCGAGGCGCTCGAGTTCGAGAAGGCCGCGCAGCTCCGCGACCGGATCCAGCTCCTCAAGGACGTCGACCTCGGGCTCAAGCCGCCGGTCCGCGCCTCGGCGCTCCGCGGCGGGCCGCCGCGCAAGAAGAGCCCGTACCCGCGGAAGGGCGCCTCGCGGCGCCGCTAGCGAACCGCGGGGCGCCGCGCCGTCGTTGAAACGGGAACGTCCGGCTGGTAACGGAACGGCACCCATGGCCAAGAAGAAGCCCGACGCCGGCGCGGAGCCGGCCGCCGCCAAGGCGCCCCTCGCGCTCACCGCGCTGGTGCTGGTCGCCGGCGCCGTCCTGATGGGCTTCGAGATCCTCGGCAGCCGGATGCTGGCGCCGTTCTTCGGCAGCTCCGTCTTCGTCTGGGGCAGCCTCATCGGCGTCTTCCTGGCGTCGCTCGCCACCGGCTACTGGGCGGGCGGCGAGCTCGCCGACCGGCGACCGTCCTTCCCGCTCCTCGCCGGGATCACCCTGGCGTCGAGCGGGTTCATCTTCGCGAGCTGGCTCATCTGCGGCCCGGTGTCGCGCTGGCTCGTCGCCGCCGGCGCCGGGGGGGGGGCCCGGGCGCGGGGGGGCGGCGGGCGCCGGCGATCGCGCCGGGCCGCTGGCGGCGGCGATCGCCGTCTTCTTCCTGCCGTCGGTGCTGCTCGGGATGGTGTCGCCGTTCGCGATCCGCCTCACCGCGCGCTCGCTCGGCAGCATCGGCGTCCAGTCCGGCCGCCTCTACGCGCTCTCCACGCTGGGCTCGCTCCTCGGCACCTTCGGCACAACCTTCGTGCTCCTGCCGCTGCTCTCGGTGGACGCGATCCTGATGGTCCTCGGCGGCTCGCTGGCGCTGGTGCCGCTCTTCGTCCTCGCCACCGCCCGGAAGGCCGGCGCCGCGGCCGCCGCCGCGATCGCGCTCTCGCTGGTGGCCTGGAAGGCCTGGGGCCTGCCGGTGGCGACCCTGCAGCGGGGCGAGACCCTGCTGTTCGAGGCGAGCTCGCCGTACCACCACGTGGCGGTGGTGGAGCGGGGCGACCTGCGCTTCCTCAAGTTCAACGACTTCTACGAGTCGGGGATCTCGCTGCGCCCGCCATACCAGAGCGTCTTCCCGTACACCGACGCCTTCCACGTGGCGGCGCTCTTCGATCCCGCGCCGGAGCGCGCGGTGTTCCTCGGCGCCGGCGGCGGCATCGGCCCGCGCGACTTCGCCGAGGTCTACCCGAGCCTCTCGCGGATCGACGTCGTCGACGTGGACCCGCTCGTCCTCGAGGTCGCCGAGAAGTACTTCTACCTGGAGCCCTCGGAGCGCGTCCGCGTCCACGCCGACGACGCCCGGATGTTCCTCCGCCGCCCGGGGCAGGGCCCGTGGGACCTGGTGGTGCTCGACGCCTTCACCATCGGCGGCCGGATCCCGTTCCACCTCGCCACCGAGGAGGCGTTCCGGGAGCTCCGCGACCGCCTCACCGACGACGGCGTCCTGGTGATGAACATCAACAGCGCGCTCGAGGGGCCGAAGGCGGAGATCTACCGCTCGCTGGCCTCGACCATCCGCGCCGCCTTCGGCCACGTGGTCGCCTTCCCGCTCGTGTACGCCGGCGAGCGCGACCCGGGCTCGAAGCGGTTCCGCGAGCAGAGCCGCAACGTGATCCTCGCCGCGGTGAAGGGCACGCCGCCGTCGAAGGAGGAGCTGCTCGCCCGCGCCGCGGAAGCCGAAGAGCCGCGGGCGAGGAAGCACGCCGCCACGGTGATCACCGAGGTGCCCGAGGGCGACGTCCTCACCGACGGCTGGGCGCCGATCGAGACCATGGCCTTCTAGATGGGCAAGCCGTCCTTCCCGCTCGGCGCGATCGGCGTCGCCCTCGCCATCGCCGCCCTCGCCGTCGCCGCCATCGTCGCCGGCAAGGACCGCGGCGAGGCGCGGCCCACCGCGGCGTCCGTGGGCGCCGCGGCGCGGACGCTGGTCGAGCTCGGCCCCGCCGCCGAGGGCCACGCCTCGAAGGACCGCGTCCGCGACCACCTCGTCGAGCGCCTCCGGGCGGCCGGCGCGGCGGTGCAGGTGCTGCCGTTCGACGCGAAGCTCCAGGACGGCACCACCTGGCGCCTCGAGAACGTCGTCGGCTCGTTCCGCCCCGACGCGAAGCGCCGCCTCCTCCTCGGCTCCCACTGGGACACCAGGCCCTGGGCCGACGAGGACGAGGATCCGGCGAAGCGCGGGCAGCCGATCCAGGGCGCGAACGACGGCGTCTCCGGCGCCGCCGTCCTCCTCGAGGTCGCCGCCGCGCTCGGGGCGCGCCCGCCGCCCGAGGGCCTCGGCGTCGACGTCGTCTTCTTCGACGGCGAGGAGGGGCCGAAGGGCAGCCCCGACTACTTCCTCGGCTCGCGCGAGCTCGCCGACGGCTGGTTCCGCACCGGCCTCGCCGCGCCCGAGGCCGCGGTCGTCCTCGACATGGTCGGCAAGCAGGGCCTGCGCATCCGCCGGGAGCAGACCTCGCACTCGATGGCCCGCGAGCTCGACGAGGAGGTGTTCCGCCTCGCCAAGGAGCTCGGCCTGCGCTCGTTCGCCGACGGCCCGGGCCGCAGCGTCACCGACGATCACACCGCGTTCCTGCGCCGCGGCGTCCCGGCGATCCTGCTCATCGACATGGACTACCCGGCCTGGCACACGAGCCGGGACACCCTCGACAAGCTCGATCCGGCGGCGATGGCCGAGGTGGCGACGCTCCTGCTCGCGTGGGTGGAGCGCCGCGCCCGCTAGAGCGCCGGCGGCATCGTCGCCGGCTTCTTCGGCGGCGAGCGCTTCCAGAAGAACGTGCCGCCGTAGCTCGTCCCCGGGATCGTCCACGTCCCCGAGATCTCGTCGCCGACGTGGACGCCTCGGTACTCGACCTGCTTCGAGGCGTCGAAGGCGTAGACCTTGAGGAAGCGCAGCTCGCCGTCGCGGTAGGAGCCGTGCAGCGAGGCGGTGAGCTTGCCCGTGCCCGCCGGCGCGAAGTCCGACGGGTCCTCGACGATGGTGCCGGTGAGCTTGCCGCCCTCGCCGAGCTTCACGTCGACGGTGAAGGTGACGATCGGCCGCGCCGGGTCCGCGTACTGGTAGCGGCCCCACCAGCGGCCGTCGACGGGCCGCTCGGCGGCGAGCGCCGGGGTGGCGGCGGCGAGGGCGAGGAGGCAGGCGAGGGCGCGCACGGGAGGGATGGTAGCGCCGCCGGGGGTTCCTCGATAGACGGACACCGACGATGGACGCCGCGCTCCGACAGAAGCTCGACGAGCTGCCGACCTCGCCGGGCGTGTACCTGATGAAGGACCGCCAGGGCCGGGTGATCTACGTCGGCAAGGCGGTGAACCTCAGGAGCCGGGTCCGCTCCTACTTCCAGCCCGGCACCTCCGACGGCCGCGCGTTCATCCCGTTCCTCGAGGACCTCCTCGGGGACCTCGAGGTGATCCTCGTCCACAGCGAGAAGGAGGCGCTGATCCTCGAGAACACGCTGATCAAGCGGCACAAGCCGCGGTTCAACGTGATGCTCCGGGACGACAAGGCCTTCATCTGCCTCCGCCTCGACGAGTCGCACCCGTACCCGCGGCTCGAGGTGGTGCGGCGGATGAAGAAGGACGGCGCCCGCTACTTCGGCCCGTACTCGAGCGCCTCGGCCATCCGCGAGACGCTGCGGGTCGCGAACCGCTACTTCAACCTCAGGACCTGCACCGACAAGGTGCTCGAGCGGCGCACCCGGCCGTGCCTGCTCTTCCAGATCGGCCGCTGCCCGGCGCCGTGCGTCTACGAGGTGCCGGAGGAGGAGTACCGGCGCAACGTCCGCGAGCTGGTGCTCTTCCTGTCGGGCCGCGAGCCCGAGCTGGTGGAGGCGCTCCGCGCCCGGATGCGGGCCGCGGCGGCGGAGCTGCGCTTCGAGGAGGCGGCGCGGCTCCGCGACCAGATCGGCGCCATCGAGAAGTCGCTCGAGCGGCAGCGCACCGTCCTCGCCGATCAGCTCGACCAGGACGTCTTCGGCCTCCACCGCGAGGGCCCCGAGCTCACCGTGGAGCTGCTCCAGGTGCGGTCGGGCCGCCTGGTCTCGGCGCGGAGCTTCGGCTTCTCCGGCCAGGAGTTCCCCACCGGCGAGCTGCTCGGCTCGTTCCTCACCCAGTACTACGAGGCCGGCGGCCCGATCCCCGAGGAGGTGCTCCTCCCCGAGGGCGCCGGCGAGGGGAGCGGCTTCCCCGCGGAGGTCCTCGCCGAGTGGCTGTCCGAGAAGCGGGGCAAGAAGGTCCGCGTCCACGTCCCGCTCCGCGGCGACCGCAAGAAGCTCGTCGAGATGGCGGAGAAGAACGCCGACCAGGCGTTCGCGGAGCGGCGGCAGCGCCACCGGTCCGGCGAGGACCTCCTCGAGCGGCTCCAGAAGGCGCTCTCGCTCGGGCGGGTCCCGCGCCGGATCGAGTGCTTCGACATCTCCAACATGCAGGGCGCGATGGTGGTGGCGAGCCAGGTCGCGTTCACCGACGCCGAGCCCGACAAGGCGCGCTACCGCCACTACAAGATCAAGGGCTTCACCGGGCAGGACGACTTCGCCTCGCTCTACGAGGTGGTCGGGCGGCGCCTCCGGCGCGGCGTGGAGGGCGACGACCTCCCCGACCTGCTCCTCATCGACGGCGGCAAGGGCCAGCTCAACGCCGCCCGGGCGGCGGTCAAGGACGCGGGCCTCGAGGGCCGGCTCGACCTCGCCTCGCTCGCCAAGAGCCGGGTCGAGGGCGAGGGCGAGGCGGGCGGGGTGACGCGGAGCCCCGAGCGGGTCTTCCTCCCGGGTCGCAAGGATCCGCTGGTGCTGCGCCAGAACTCCGCCGAGCTGTTCCTGCTCCAGCGGCTCCGCGACGAGGCGCACCGCTTCGCGATCACCTTCCACCAGAAGCTCCGCACCGAACGGAACTTCCGGTCGGTCCTCGAGGAGGTGCCGGGGATCGGCGACAAGCGCCGCAAGGCCTTGCTCCGCCACTTCGGGTCGCTCAAGCGCATCCGCCAGGCCACGCCGGAGGAGCTGGCGCAGGCGCCGGGGTTCGACGCCGGGCTCGCCGGTCGGGTCCACGCGTTCCTGAAGGCGCGCGGCGAGGCCGAGCTCGTCCCGCTCTCCGTGCCCGACGACGTGGCGCAGGCGGGCGACGAGGAGGCGCTCCTGCCGTCCGGCGTGGCGGAGGCGCTCGAGGAGGTCGGCGACGGCGAGCTGCCCGAGGCGCTCGACGCCGCCGCCCGCGCGGGGGCTTCGCCGGAGCGCACCGGCGGCTGAGCTTTCCGGTCGCGCGCGGCCGCGGTGCGAATTTTTCCCCTTTTTTTGTTGCCGCAGGGCGCGGCCGTGGTCTAAACCGTCACCCTGCTTTCGCCGCGAACCGACGCGCGAAACGACTCGAGGATTCCGCCGCATGCGCCTCTACCCCAAGGTCATCCCCACCATCGCCCGCGAGGTCGTGCAGACGCTGATGGGCGACGGGGACATCGAGGTCGAGACCCTCCGCATCGCCGACGCCGAGATGGACATGGCGGCGATCATGCGCGAGTACCTCGCGGCCGAGGAGCGGGTGAACCAGGCCACCAAGGAGGCCCTGGAGCGCCGCGGCTACGACCAGAGCAAGTTCAACCAGGTGAAGCGCGAGATGGCCGACGTCCGCGGCTTCAAGATGGGCGACGAGGGCATCGAGTACGTCATCCAGCAGATGATGGAGTTCCTGCTCATCTCCCGGAACGTCGAGGAGGTCTACTCCGAGGATCCCGTCCTCCGGAAGAAGATCTTCTCGATCTTCAAGAAGCACCTCGACGTCGACGAGGAGCTCGATCGCGAGGCCCGGAACCGCCTGAAGCACCTGCAGGAGGGCACCCCGGCCTGGGACATCGAGTACCAGAAGACGATGGACCAGCTCCGCCGGGCCCGCGGCCTCATCTAGCGGCCCCCGGCAGCACCCGGAGCGCCGGCGCCGCGTCGCGGACCGGCGCTTCGCCGTTCCTTGGAGCCGGCTAGAGGGTCGGGTGGTGGATGTGGCCCTCGTACGCCTCGCTGCAGTCGGTGTCGCGCAGGGCGAAGGGCAGGGCGCGCAGCCGCTCCAGCGGGATCTCCGCCCCGCAGTCGACGCACGCGCCGTAGGTGCCGGCCTCGATCCGCTGCAGCGCCGCGTCGATCCGCGCGACCTCCTGCCGCTGGCCGTCGGAGAGCTGGGTGAAGACGTAGGCGGCGTGCGAGGTCTGGGCCTCCTCCTCGACCTCGGGGATCCGCTCCTGGGTCCGCACCGCCTCGAGCTGCGCCTGGGAGCCCTGCGCCATCCGCACCAGCGCGTGACGGCGCTCGAGCAGGCGGCGCCGCAGCTCCTCGAGGACCTCCGGGGGATGGGCCATCTCGGTTCTCCTTCCGGTCCGGCGCGGGTGCCGCCTCGGACCTGAGCGAGAAGCTACGTACCGCCGCGTCCCGGGGCAGCCGGCGGCGTGCCCGCGGCTTGCCGCACGGCCGGGCGGCTGCTACGTGACGAGGCTTCGAGGAGACGAGATGGCGGTGACGGTGATCGGCGCAGGCCTCGCGGGCTGCGAGCTCTCGGTGCAGCTCGCGCGGCGGGGCCACGACGTCCGGCTGGTGGAGATGAAGCCCGGCAAGCGGACGCCCGCGCAGGTCTCGGACGAGCCCTGCGAGCTCGTCTGCTCGAACTCCTTCCGCTCGGACAACCCCGAGAACGCCATCGGACTCCTCCACGAGGAGCTACGCCGCGTCGGCTCGGTCGTCCTCGCCGCCGCCGACGAGGCCCGGGTGCCGGCGGGCGACGCGCTCGCCGTCGATCGGGCCCGCTTCTCCGCCGGCGTCGCCCGCGCCCTCGCGGCGCTGCCCGGGATCGCCCGCGAGAGCGCCGAGGCGACGGCGCTGCCCGAGGGCCCCGAGCCCGCGGTGATCGCCACCGGGCCGCTCACCTCCGACGCGCTCGCCGCCGCGATCGCCGAGGCCACCGGCGGCGGCAACGGCCTCTACTTCTACGACTCGATCGCCCCGATCGTCGCCGCCGACTCGATCGACCGGTCGATCGCCTTCGCGGCGAGCCGCTGGGGCAAGGGCGGCGGCGACGACTACCTGAACCTGCCGCTCGACGAGCGGGAGTACCGCGCCTTCGTCGCCGCGCTGCGCGCCGGCGAGAAGGTCACGCCGCACGCGTTCGAGGAACCGAAGTACTTCGAGGGTTGTCTCCCGATCGAGGTGATGGCCGATCGCGGCGACGACGTGCTCGCGTTCGGCCCGATGAAGCCGGTGGGCCTCGTCGATCCGCGCACCGGCAAGCGCCCGTACGCGGTGGTGCAGCTCCGCAAGGAGGACGTGGCCGGCACGGCGTACAACCTGGTGGGCTTCCAGACCCGGCTCACCTGGCCGGAGCAGCGGCGGATCCTCCGCACGCTGCCCGGCCTCGCCGGCGCGGAGTTCCTGCGGATGGGCCAGATCCACCGCAACACCTTCCTGGACGCGCCGCGGCTCCTCGACCGGACGCTGGCGCTGAAGGCGCGGCCGCACCTGCACTTCGCCGGGCAGATCGCCGGCGTCGAGGGCTACGTGGAGTCGTGCGCCCTCGGCCTGGTGGTGGCGCTGGCGATCGACGCCGGGCTCGCCGGACGCGCCTTCGTGCCGCCGCCGCCGGAGACCGCCCTCGGCGCGCTCTACCGCCACGTCACCGGCGAGGCCCACCCCGAGGGCCACCCGTACCAGCCCACCAACGTCACCTGGGGCCTGTTCCCGCCGCTCCCCGGCCGCGTGAAGAAGGCCGAGAAGCGCGGCCGCCAGGTGGCCCGTGCCCGCGAGGCGCTCACGACGTGGGCGTCGGCGACGGGCGTCCCCTGCGCCCCTCCGCCGCGCGCCGCGGCGACCCCGGAGGTCCAGCCGTGAAGCGCACCTTCCCCTCGCTCCCGCTCGCCGTGCTCGTCGCCCTCGCGGCCTGCAAGCCGCCGGCGGAGCAGCAGCAGAAGGGCCTCGGCGTCCGGATCGCCGAGGGGCCGTCCCGCGACGTGACCCCCGCCCCCGACGGCGCCTCGCTCGCGTACGTCGCCGATCCGAAGCCGGCGAAGGAGCTCGGCATCCGCGACGTCTCCGACACCACCTGGATCGGCGCCGCCCGCTTCGTCCCCGCCGGCGGCGGCGCGCCGGTGGGCCTCGGCGGCGGCGTCGCCACCATGCCGGGCTCGATCGTCTACAGCCCCGACGGCGCGTTCGTCGCCGCGCTCACCGCCTTCAGCTTCAAGGACCAGACCGGCACCCTCGTCGTCGGCGACGTGCGCCGCGGGACGACCCGCACCGTCGCCGAGAAGGTGTCGTTCTTCGCCTTCACCCGCGACGGCGCGAAGCTCGGCTGGGTCGCCGACGAGACGCTCTCGGTGGGCCCCTCCGACGGCGCGCTGCCGCCGGTGGCGGTGGTGGGCTCGGCCTCGACCTTCGAGTTCTCGCCCGACGGCAGGCGGCTGCTGGCGCGCCGCAAGCTCGTCGCCGACGGGGCGCTCCTACTCTTCGACGTCCCGTCGCCCGGGAGCGCGCCGGGGACGGGCAAGAAGCTCGGCACCTCGGTGGCCGACTACAACTTCTCGCCGGCCGGCGACCGGATCGCCTTCACCGCCCGGGGCGTCGACGGCTCGTACGAGCTCCACCTGGCGCCGCTCGACGGCGAGCCGGCACGGCTCGGCACCGGCGTGCCGAGCTACTCGTTCTCGCCCGACGGCAAGCACCTCGCCTTCCAGGCCGGCGTCTCGCCGGCGAAGCAGTACGGCGACCTGATGCTCCTCGCCGCCGGCGCGAAGCAGCCTGCGAAGCTCGGCGAGTTCGTCTCCGAGGTGCGCTTCGCCGCCGACGGCTCCCACGTCGCCTGGCTCGAGAAGTACGACCCGGGCAGCCGCGGCGGCACGCTCGCCTACGCCAAGGTCGAGGCCGAGCCGATCCCGAAGAAGCTCGGGAACCACGTGCCGAGCTTCCTCTGGTCGCGGACCGGCGCGTACCTCGCCTACCTGCAGCGGCAGCTCAAGCCCGTCTACTCGGTGGACCTCTACCTCGAGAAGCTCGGCGCCGAGGGGCCGCCGGTGAAGGTGGCGCAGGGCGCCTTCGGCTTCGACTTCGGCCGCGGCGACGACCTGCTGTACTTCCGCTCCGGCTGCGTGCGCAACGGCCGCGCCTGCGAGCTCTCGGTGGTGCCCGCGGCGCGTCCCACCGAGGCGGCGCGGAAGATCGCCAGCGGCGTCTTCACCTTCGAGTTCGATCCGGCGGAGCAGAGGTACCTGATGCTCACCTACGCGCGGATGGACGCCGACGCCCTCGACGTGGCGGTGGTGCCGGCCGACGGCTCGCAGGCGCCGAAGACCCTCGACACCCTGGTGGCGCCGGGCACGAGGTGGGTCGGCAAGGACGGCGACCGGATCTCCTATGCGGTGATCGACCGGAAGCGGCAGGGCGTCTACGTCGCCGACGTGGAGGCGGCGCTGGCCGCGAAGTAGCGGGGCGGCGGCGCTCGGGTAGGCTCGGGTCGTGGACGCGATCCCCCGCGCCGAGGCGCTCCCCGAGGCCGCCGCCGACTTCCTCCGCGCCCTCGAGGTGCAGCGGCGGGCGAGCTCGAGGCCTACCAGGACGACCTCCGGCAGCTCTTCGCCTACCTCGAGGAGCGGAAGGTCCCGATCGAGAAGGTCGACCCGCCGGTACTCCGCGGGTTCCTCTCCCGGCTCCACGGGCGGCTGGCGCCGGCGTCGGTGTCGCGGAAGCTCTCCGCGGTGCGCTCCTTCCTCCGGTTCCTCCACCGCCGCGGCACCATCGCCTCGAACCCGGGCCTGGCGGTGAAGAGCCCGAAGCTCCCGAAGCGGCTGCCGAAGGTGGTGCCGCTCGAGGAGGTGCTCGCGCTGCTCGAGACGCCGCGGGCCGACACCGCCCTCGGCGCCCGCGACCGGGCGATCCTCGAGGTGCTCTACGGCGGCGGCGTCCGCTGCTCGGAGCTCGTCGGCGTCGACCTGCGCGACCTCGACCGCGGCGGCGGCGTGGTCCGCATCCGCGGCAAGGGCCGCAAGGAGCGGGTGGTGCCGCTGGGCCGCAAGGCCTGGGAGGCGCTCGCGGTCTGGCTCGACCTCCGGGCGCAGCTGCTCGCGGCGCGGCCCGGGGCCGGCGACGCCGCCGCGCTTTTCCTCAACTACCGCGGCGGCCGCCTCTCCACCGAGTGGGTCGGCCGGATGATCGACCGCTACGCCCGGCTCTGCGCGCTCCGCCGGCACGTCCACCCGCACGCGCTCCGCCACACCTTCGCCACCCACCTCCTCGACGCCGGCGCCGACCTCCGCGGCATCCAGGAGCTGCTCGGCCACGCCTCGCTCTCGACGACCCAGCGCTACACGCACGTCAGCGTCGAGCACCTGATGGAGACCTACGCGAAGGCGCACCCGCGGGCGTCGCCGAAGTAGCCGCGGTGCCGCCGCTTCGCGGCGGAGGCTCCAGCAGCCAGGCTCCAGGCTCCAGCCACCACCCCCCGTCGGGCCGATGGAGACGTGGCACTGCGAACGTCGCGCCCGTCGGCCGGCTGGAGCCTGGAGCCTGGAGCCTGGAGCCTGCCTTCTGGAGCCTGAAGCCTGGAGCCTGGAGCCTTCTTTCCCGGCCTATACTCCGCGCCCATGCGAACCCAGCTGCACGGCACCACCATCCTCTCCGTCCGCCGCGGGAGCCGCGTGGTGCTCGCGGGCGACGGGCAGGTGTCGCTCAAGCACACGGTGATGAAGGGCAACGCCCGGAAGCTCCGGCGGCTCGTCGAGGGCAACGTCATCGCCGGCTTCGCGGGGGCCACCGGCGACGCCTTCAC
Source organism: uncultured Myxococcales bacterium (assembly GCA_964504805.1). Lineage (GTDB taxonomy): Bacteria > Myxococcota > Myxococcia > Myxococcales > Vulgatibacteraceae > CAZDGH01. The sequence continues at coordinate 17,800 of CAZDGH010000023.1, forward strand.
GCTCTTCGAGAAGTTCGAGGGGAAGCTGAAGGAGTTCTCGAAGAACCTCACCCGGGCCAGCGTGGAGCTCGCCAAGGAGTGGCGCACCGACCGCTACCTCCGGCAGCTCAACGCGCTCCTGATGGTGGCGGACGCCGAGAAGACGCTGATCCTCACCGGCTCCGGCGACGTCATCGAGCCCGAGCACGGCGTCGCCGCCATCGGCTCCGGCGGGCCGTACGCGCTCTCCGCGGCGCGGGCGCTGCTCGAGGCCACCGACCTGCCGGCGCGGGAGATCGCCGAGCGGTCGATGCGGATCGCCGCCGACGTCTGCATCTACACCAACGCGAACCTCGTCTTCGAGGAGCTCGGGCCGTGAAGGCGCTCACCCCGCGGGAGATCGTCGCCGAGCTCGACCGGTACATCGTCGGCCAGAAGGACGCCAAGCGCGCGGTGGCGATCGCGCTCCGGAACCGCTGGCGCCGGCAGAAGGTGGATCCCGCGCTCCGCGACGAGATCGCCCCGAAGAACATCATCCTCATCGGGCCGACCGGCGTCGGGAAGACCGAGATCGCCCGGCGCCTGGCGAAGCTCGCCCACGCGCCGTTCGTGAAGGTCGAGGCCTCGAAGTACACCGAGGTCGGCTACGTGGGCCGCGACGTCGAGTCGATGGTCCGCGACCTCGCCGAGGCGTCCGCCGCGCTCATCCGCTCGGAGGAGCTCGAGAAGGTGAAGGGGAAGGCCGAGGCCGCCGCCGAGGAGAAGCTCCTCGACCTGCTCGCCGGCGTCGTCGCCGAGGAGCGGGCGAAGCGTCCCGCCGGGATCTTCGTGGCGCCACCCTCCGGCTCCGGCGGCGCCGCCGCGGTGGTGGCCACCGGCCGCGAGGCGCTCCGGCAGGAGCTGCGCGAGGGGAAGCTCGACGACCGGGTGGTGGAGATCGAGACCTCGGACCAGCCGTCGAGCCCGATGATGCAGGTGTTCGGGCCGCAGGGCATGGAGGAGATGGGGCTGAACCTCCAGGAGCTGTTCGGCCAGATGGGCGGTCCGCTCGGCGGCGGCGGCCGCACCCGCAAGCGCAAGGAGAAGGTCCCCGACGCGAGGCGGCTGCTCGAGGCGGAGGAGGCCCGGCGCATGGTCGACATGGACCGGGTGAAGCGCGACGCGGTGAAGCGCGCCGAGGAGGCGGGCATCGTCTTCATCGACGAGCTCGACAAGATCGCGGGGCGGCAGGGGCAGGGCATCGGCCCCGACGTCTCGCGCGAGGGCGTGCAGCGCGACCTCCTCCCGATCGTCGAGGGCTCCACCGTGCCGACGAAGTACGGGCCGGTCCGCACCGACCACGTGCTGTTCATCGCGGCCGGCGCGTTCCACGTCTCGAAGCCGTCGGACCTGATCCCGGAGCTGCAGGGGCGCTTCCCGATCCGCGTCGAGCTCGAGCCGCTCCGGCACGACGACTTCGTCCGCATCCTCAAGGAGCCGCAGAACTCGCTGCTCAAGCAGTACCAGGCGCTGCTCGCCACCGAGGGCGTCGAGCTCAGCTTCTCCGACGACGCGGTGGAGGAGCTCGCCCGGCTCGCGCAGCAGGTGAACGATCGGAGCGAGAACATCGGCGCGCGGCGGCTGCACACGATCCTGGAGCGGCTGCTCGACGAGGTGTCGTTCGAGGCGTCGGAGCTGCCGCCCGGGCACCCGATCCGCGTGGACGCGGCGTACGTGCGGCAGCGGCTCGACGGGATCGCGCAGGATCAGGATCTGTCGAAGTACATCTTGTGAGGAAGGCTCCGGGCTCCGGGCTCCGGGCTCCGGGCTCCGGCAAACAACGGCGGTCGGACGAGCAAGGCTCCGGGCTCCGGCAGGCGGGGGGCGGGCGATGACGGACGTGGTGGTGGCGCTGGTGACGGCGCCGTCCGCGGAGAAGGCGGCGGAGCTGGCGCGGGCGCTGGTCGAGGAGCGGCTGGCGGCGTGCGGCAACGTGCTGCCCGGGCTCCGCTCGATCTACCGGTGGGAGGGGAAGGTGCAGGACGAGCCCGAGGCGCTGCTCCTGCTCAAGACCACCGAGGCCGGCTTCGAGGCGCTGCGGGCGCGGGTGGTCGCGCTGCACCCGTACGACGTGCCGGAGGTGATCCGGCTCCGGGTCGAGGCGGGGCACGAGCCGTACCTGGGCTGGGTGCGCGCGTCGGTGGGCGAGGGCTGACCGGTGCGACTCGCGCTCGCGCAGCTCGACACCACGGTCGGCGCCTTCGAGAAGAACGTGGAGAAGATCCGGGAGGCCGGCCGCGCCGCGAAGGCCCGCGGCGCGGAGCTGGTGCTCTTCCCGGAGCAGACGATCCCGGGCTACCCGGCCCGCGACTTCCTCGAGCTGCCGGAGTTCGTGCAGAAGAACGTCGCCGCCCTCGACGACCTCGTCGGCCCGCACCCGTGGTGCGAGGGGATCGCGGCGTACGTCGGCTACGCCGCCCCCCACGGCGGCGTCGGCGCGGGGCTCCACAACGCCGGGGTGCTGCTCGACGGCGGCGAGGTCCGCGCCACCGCGCGGAAGCTGCTGCTGCCGACCTACGACGTCTTCGACGAGGGGCGCTACTTCGACCCCGGCGCCGAGGTCACCCTGGTGGACGTGCGCGGCGTGAAGGTCGCGCTGACGATCTGCGAGGACCTCTGGAACGACAAGCTCTTCTGGCGCAGGCGGCGCTACGACCGCGACCCGGTGGAGGAGGCCGTCGCCCGCGGCGCGCAGCTGGTCCTCAACATCTCCGCCTCTCCGTACGCGGTGGGCAAGCCGAAGCTCCGCGAGGAGATGCTCGGCGCCGCCGCGAGGCGCCACGGCGTGCCGATCGCCTACTGCAACCTCGTCGGCGGCAACGACTCGCTCGTCTTCGACGGGCAGAGCGTGGTGATCGGCCCCGACGGTCGGGTGCAGGCCCGGGCCCGGGCGTTCGAGGAGGATCTGCTCGTCGTCGACGTGGAGCCGACGCGGCGGCCCGCGCCGGGGGCGCCGCACCGGGACGACGCGCCGCCGCCGCCCACGCTCTCGCGGGAGCTCGCGCCCGAGGAGCTCGACGAGCTCGAGGCCGCGCTCGTCCTCGGCGTCCGCGACTACGCCCGGAAGACCGGCTTCTCCGGCGCCGTCCTCGGCCTCTCCGGCGGCATCGACTCCGCGCTCACCGCCGCCATCGCCGCCAGGGCCTTCGGCCCGGCGCAGGTGCTCGGGGTGGCGATGCCGTCGCGCTACACCGCCGCGATGTCGAACGAGGACGCCCGCCTCCTCGCCGAGAACCTCGGCATCCGCTTCGAGACCATCCCGATCGAGGGCGTCTTCGCGGCGCTGCAGGAGGCGCTGGCGCCGTCGTTCGCGGGGCGCCCGCCCGACGTCACCGAGGAGAACCTGCAGGCCCGCGCCCGCGGCGTGATCCTGATGGGCCTCTCGAACAAGCTCGGGAAGATCCTCCTCACCACCGGCAACAAGAGCGAGCTCGGCGTCGGCTACTGCACGCTCTACGGCGACATGGCCGGCGGCCTGGCGGTGATCGGCGATCTCCCGAAGATGGTCGTCTACGCGCTCTCGCGGCACCTGAACCGCGCCCGCGAGCTCATCCCGTGGCGCACCATCGAGCGGCCGCCCTCGGCGGAGCTGCGCGAGGACCAGAAGGACCAGGACTCGCTGCCGCCGTACGAGGTCCTCGACCGGATCCTCGAGGCCCACGTGGTGGCGCGCACGCCGGCCGCCGACATCGCCCGGCGCGAGGGCGACGAGGCGACGGTCCGTCGCGTCCTCACCCTGGTGCTGCGCTCGGAGTACAAGCGCCGGCAGGCGGCGCCGACGCTGCGGGTGACGCCGCGGGCCTTCGGCGAGGGGTGGAGGTTCCCCATCGCCCACGGCTTCCGCTACGGCTAGCGGGCGGCGCGGGCGAGGGCGACGGTGATGTTGTCGGTGCCGCCGGCGGCGTTCGCCGCGTCGACGAGCTTCACCGCCGCCTTCGGGAGGTCCGGCTCGGCGGCGAGGATCTGGCCGATGGTCTCGTCGGAGATCATCCCGTGTAGCCCGTCGGAGCAGAGCATGAAGGTGTCGCCCGGCTGCACCTCGAGCTCGCTCACCTCGGGCCGCACGTTCGGGTCGAGGCCGAGGGCCCGGGTGATCACGTTCTTGTGCGGGAACGCGGCGATCTCCTCGGCGCTCGGCTGCCGGGCCGCGATGTACTCCTGCAGGAGCGAGTGATCGCGGGTGACCGGCTCCGCCTTGCCGCCGCGGAACAGGTAGCAGCGGCTGTCGCCGGCGTGGGCCACGGCGATGCGGCGGGGCCCGAGCGTGGCCGCGACCACCGTGGTGCCCATGCCGCGCTGCCGCTCGTTCGCCGCGGCGCGGTCGTAGATCTTCCCGGCGGCGAGGCGGATGGCGGTGGCGAGGCGGTTCGCCTCGAGCGAGTGCTTCTTGTCGAGCTTGAACGGCCAGGTCGCCTCCTGGTCGCCGAGCGCGTACGCGAAGAACTCCCGCAGGGTCTCGACCGCCATGCCGGAGGCGACCTCGCCCGAGGCGTGGCCGCCCATCCCGTCGCACACGCAGACGAGGTGGTACTCCGGCACGATCAAGAGCGAGTCCTCGTTGTGCTGCCGGACCCGCCCCTGATCCGTGTGGCCGCCGACCTCCCAGCGCAGAGCCGGGAGATCGGACGTGGCCGGGGCCTCGCCCAAGGAGCCTCCGCTCGCGAGAAAGCTTCGCGTCGACGAAAGGATACCCCGTGGGCAGGCCCTGACAAGGGGAAGGAGCGCTAGCTCGCCTCCTCGTCCTCCTCGTCGTCGGGGCCCTCGTCGAGGTCGTCGGCTCCCTCGGCGAGCTCGTCGACCGCCTCGAGGTCGTCGCCGGCGTCGTCCCGCTCGTCGTCGCCGTCGACGACGTCGTCCTCGTCCTCGTCGTCGTCGAACAGCGTGGCCTTGCCGCTCCAGTCGAGGAAGGAGTCCTCCTCGTCCTCCAGCCGCCGGTGCACCGACCCGAACCCGCCCATCGCCGCCCTCCGCGCGGTCGCCGAGCAGGCGACCGCTCGCTCGTCCCTCCGGCCACGCCGGACGGCGCAAAGCTACGCACCGGCCGCGGCGGCGCAACGGCGGGTCCGCTCCGCACCGGGGCGGCCCGCGGGCCTACCTGGGGTCGCGGCACATGCCCGGTACCAGGAACAGGTCCACGAACCAGCCGACGCCGGCGAGGCCGCCCGTGAGCATCCAGACGACGCCGCTCACCCAGCGCCCCGTGTAGAAGCGGTGGGCCCCGAGGGCGCCGAGGAAGAACCACAGCAGGTAGGCGACGACGACGGACCGCTCGCGCATGGACGTCCCCCTTCGCGGGCCTTCTAGCACGGGGTGGCACCCGGACGGCGTGGACCGTACAGTCCGCGCCGTGGAGCGCACCGCGATCGCCCGATCCGACGAGCTGGGGGAAGGGGAGGCGCGGCGCTTCGTCGCGCGGGTCGCCGGCCGAGACGTGGCGGCGTTCGTGATCCGCCACGGCGGCCGGGTCCGCGCCTACGTGAACCGGTGCCTGCACCGGGCGCTCGAGCTCGACCTGGGCGAGGGCGACTTCCTCACACCCGACCGTACCCTCATCTCGTGCCGTGCCCACGGCGCCCTGTACGACCCGGCGACCGGCGCGTGCGCGGGCGGCCTCTGCCCGCAGGGCGCCGGGCTGTTCGTCGTCCGGGTCGAGGAGGAGGGCGGGACGATCTGGACGTTTCCCACCTGACGGAACGGCCCGGGCGAGGCGTTGTCGGGGGTCTTGCGCTCGCTCACTATGTCGCCGCGACGCTGGGCCCGACGCGCGGCGGGCCCGAAAGGATCTTCGTGTCCGTCGAAGGCGTGCAGGTGCTCCTCGTCGAGGACGATCCCGACTGTGCGGAGGTCCTCTCGGAGGCTCTCCGCTGCGGCGGCTGCGAGGTGGACGTCGCCCGGAACGCCGCCGAGGTCGACCTCTGCCTGCGCCGGCGCACGCCGGACGTCGTCCTCATGGACGGCACGCTCGAGGACGGCGACGGCCTCGAGCTCACGCGAGAGCTGAAGCAGAAGGCGCTCGCGAAGACGCCGGTGCTGCTCACCACCGGCCGCACCCTGCCGGAGGTCGCGGCGCGGGCGCGGGCCGCGGGCATCGCGCGCGTGCTGGTGAAGCCGATCGACCTGGTGGTGTTGCTCGACGCGATCGAGGCGGCGCTCCCCCGGCGCGGCCTCGCGGCGAACGCTCCCTAGGCCGGGCTAGCGACGCTTGCGCACGCCCTCGCGCTCGCCGGCGAGGGCGCGGGCGATGCGGCGGAGCGCGTCCACGTCGGAGCGAGGGAGCCGGAGATCGGCGAGCTCGTTCGCGAGCCGGCGCGCGCCGGCCGAGAGGCTGGCGTCCTCGTCGTGGGCGAGCAGCGCCGAGGGATCGACCTCGAGCGCCGAGGCGAGGGCCGCGAGGGCCTCGAGGGACGGGGTCCGCTCCCCGCGCTCCACCATGCTGACCATCGCGTTCGAGAGCGACGAGCGGCGGGCGAGCTCCGGCTGCGACCAGTCGCGCTCGAGGCGCAGGCTCCGCACACGAGCCGCGATGCGGCCCGAGAGCTCCTTTGCCTTGGCGTTCATTCCAGACCCCCGGCCGCCAGCCCCGCGAAGCTGCGGCCACGACCCTTGGGTAACAGAGCGCAGGGCGCGAAGCAACAGGGTCGTTCACCATGGGTGCGAGTGGTCGCGTACCGGGCGCCGCGCGGCGCACGCGCGCGTTGACGGCGGCCGTGGCGGACGGAAGGATGCGCGCGAACGGAACGGCAGAGGAGAGCCCCGCACCATGCCACGCCGCCGGCCCACGCCGACCGCCGCCGTCGACCTCTCGTCGACCCTCGAGGCGCTCGCCACACGCATCGGCGACACCATCGGCCGGAGCATCGCCGAGGCGCTCTCGCAGGCGCCGCTCCCGGCGCCGGCGCCGGCCGCCGCGGGGCCGAGGCGCTGCGCGGAGGCCGGCTGCGGCAGGCCGGCCGCGGCCAAGGGCCTCTGCAAGAGCCACTACAACCTGATGCTGTACCACCGCCGGAAGTCCGCGGCGGCGAAGGGCGCGAAGTCGAAGCCGCCGGCGGCGAAGCGCCCCGCGGCGAGGTCCGCCCGCGGCGCCGCCGGCGCGAAGAAGCGGGGCCCGAAGGCGCGGCGCCGCTAGGATCCGAAGAGCCGCGCGGCGTTGCCGCCGGCCACCGCCGCCAGGTCGCCCGGCGGCAGCCCCGCGCCCGCGAGGGCGGCGAGCTCGCGGTCCCAGGCGTAGGGGATGTTGGGGAAGTCGCTGCCGTAGAGCACCCGCGTCGGGTGGCGGCGCACGACCTCGAGCGCCTCGGCGAGGAGCTCGTCGGCGCCCGGCAGCGCGCGGCCGGTGCCGAGCTCCACCGGGAAGTAGCGGGCGAGCACCATGGTGGTGTCGAGGTGCAGGTTCTCGTGGCGATCGAGCAGCGCCGCGGTCTCGCGGATCGCGCCGGCGCCGAGGTGCGGCACGAGGAACGTCGTCCGCGGGTGGCGCGCGATCGCCCGGGCGAGGGCGTCGGGCCTGCAGAGCGCGGTGACGTCGCAGCGGTGGTGCGGCGAGACCGGCGCGTCGCCGGCGTGGATCACCACCGGCACGCCGTGGCCCGCGGCGGCGTCGTAGACCTCGTCGAGCCGCGGGTCGTCGGCGGCGACGCACTGGACGTGGCAGTGGAGCTTCACGCCGCGGCAGCCGAGGGTCCCGAGCGCGTGGTCGAGGATCGCCCGGGCGCCGTCCTCGCCGGGGCACACCGTGGCGCACGGGACGAGGCGCGGCTCGCGGGCGGCGAGCTCGGCCATGAAGGCGTTCAGCGTCGCGGCGAGGCCGGGCACGTGGGCGTAGGCGAGGCCGACGACCCGGTCGACGCCGCGGTCGAGGAGGAAGGCGAGCACCTCCTCGGCGGGGAGCTTGTAGCGGACGTCCCAGCCGTACCGGTCGAACCAGCGCCAGATCGCCGAGGCGACCCGCGGCGGGAAGGCGTGGACGTGGGCGTCGACGACGCGCAGGTCGCGGAGCGGGGCGGGGAGGGCGGCGGCGTCTTCCGTCACGGCGCGCACGGTAGAACGTCCGGGGCCCTGGCGGCCACGCGCGCGTTGCGCGGCGGCGCGCGAGCGGCGATCCTCCCCCCATGGCGCGCTGTCCGATCTGCGACAAGGAAGCGGCGCG
>CAZDGH010000024.1:0-25626 GCA_964504805.1 uncultured Myxococcales bacterium
GCTTGCTGGAGCCTGAAGCCTGGAGCCTGGAGCCTGAGCGCAGCGCCGAGCCTGGATCCTGGAGCCTGCCTCCCTCACCCCACCACGAAGTGCGTCGTGTCCCGCACTTCCAGCGCCCCCGGATCCTCCGCGCCCGGCGGCTCGAGCCACGCGACCATGTCGTCGGCCTCCCAGGCGTAGGGCGCGCCGTTCATGCGGACGCGGCCCTCGGCGACGGCGCGGGTGGCGTCGGCGAGCGGGAGCGAGGCGAGGTCGCGGGCGAGGGCGAGGAAGCGGCCCTGCCGCGCGGGGTCGGCGAAGCGGAAGCGCTTCTTGCCGCCGAGGGCGACGTGGAAGTGGGCGGGGCGGTGCGAGACGCCGGCGAGGCCGAGGCGCTCGGCCATGCGGAGGAGGAGCTCGGTCGCCTCCGCGGCGAGGCCGAGGCCGGGGACGTCCTGCCCCGGCAGCGGCGTCCGGCCGGCGGCGAACGAGGCGCGCGGGTGGCGGAGGGTGAGCCAGTGCACGTAGAGGACGTCCCTGCCGGCGACGCGGCCGCGGGCGAGGACGGCCTCGACCAGGAGGTGCTCGGTGGCGCCGTCGCGGCCGTAGAGGCGCACGCGCTCGCCGGCGTCGACGCGGTCGAGGTCGACGCGCAGCCGGTCGTAGCCGAGCCGCCGCACCGCCTCCTCGAGGCCGTAGCGCCAGAAGGCGTAGGAGATCCCCTCGGCGGTGTAGGCGCCGAGCAGGCGCGGCGGGCCGCGGGCGCCGAGGGAGCGCGTCCCGACGACGTCGTCCTCGGTGAGCTCGAAGCTCCCCATCAGGTCCTCGGGCCGGAGCGACGCGTAGACCTTGCGGAAGACCAGCGAGAGCGGATCGGCCCTCCGGGGGATCGCCCGCCGCGAGCCGTGGACGACCGCGAGGTAGGTGCCGGCGAGGACGCGCCACGACGCCGCGGTGTAGCCGCCGCCCGGCAGCCACACCGACGGCGTCCCCGCGAGCGCCTCCGCCACGGCGAGGTCGCGCAGCCGCGCGCCGCGGAGGGTGAGGCCGAGGCGGCCGAGGCGATCGCCCGCGAGCACGTCGCCGCCGGCGATCACGAAGGCGAGGTCGGCGCGCGGCGTGCGCAGGAGCAGGTGGCGCAGCGCGAGCAGGTAGCCCTCGTCGCCGGTGCGCTCGGGCAGCACGGTCTCGTCGACGCCGTCCCCGAGCGGCCCCCAGTCCGACCCCGAGATCGAGCCGATGAACGCGCTCGGATCGGAGGCGAGGCACGCGGCGGTACCGTCGGGCGGGTGCGCGTCGAGGTCGAGGACCACGACCCGGCCCGCGAAGCCCTCGCTCCGGAGCGCCGCGATCGCCACCGCGAGGTCGTTCACCGGCGAGAGGCCGCCCGCGCTCGAGGGCCCCGCGTGGTGGAAGCCGCCGAGGAAGTTGAAGGCCGGGCCCCTCCGCGCCACCGCCTCGCGCGCCGCGGCGAGGGTGCCGCCGCAGGCGAGGCGCACCGTGCGCATCACCTCGTCGGCGGGGAGCTCGCGCTCGTCGACGCCGAAGATCCGGGCCAGCACGTCGGGCCTCGCCAGGCCCTCGAGGTGCTCGGCCGGGTGGACGCGGGCGAGGTCGCCGTAGGCGATCGCGTGCGGGGCGCGGAGCTGCGCCGGCGCGAGCTTCCCGTCGTGGAGGAGCCAGGCGACCGCCCACTCCGAGCGCCGCGGCTCGAGGCCCGAGGTCGTCTCGAGCGAGGGCAGCGGGAGCCGGTAGGCGGGATCGTGGAAGACCGGCGCGCCCGAGCGGGCGGCGCGCAACGAGGAGAGCGCCTCGCGCACGCCGGCCCAGAGGCGGCTCAAGGCTCGGGGACGTCGCCGGCGAGCTGCAGCGTCTCGAGCACCGTCGTCGCGCCCGCCGCGTGGAGGACGGCGGCGAGGGCCGGGTCGCCCTCGACGAAGATCTGCACGTACGGCGGCTGCGACGGGAGCGCGTGGGGCCGGAGCGACTCGAGCAGCGCCCGGGCGTAGGCCGGCGACGACGGGCGGAACGGGTAGCTGCCGGGGAACGTGGGCGCGAACCGCGCGTACCCCACGATCCGCTCGCCCTCGGTGAGCACGTGCCGGACGTCGCCGGGGCCGGCCATCGCCGCGACCAGCCCCTTCGCCATCCCGAGCGCGGCCTCGATCGCCGGGCCCTCGCCTTCGCCCACCGGCCGCGCCGCCGAGGGCGGCGACGGCGGCAGCGCGGAGACCGAGGCCCACGGCAGCCGCATCGCCTTCGAGCGGTGCTGCTCGGCCATCCCGAAGGAGCGGTAGAGCCGGAGCGCCGGCTCGTTGTCGGGCTTCACGTTGAGCCGCCAGCGGAGGATCCCGCGCGCGCGGAGGCGCCGCGCGATCGCCGCCATCACCTGCTTCCCCACGCCCTGGCCGCGCGCCTCCTCGGCGACGACGACGTGCCGCACGTGGGCGTCGCCCTCGAGGAGCGCGACCCAGGCGTACGCGACCACCTCGTCGCCGCGGCAGAGGAAGAACGTGCCGGGCACGAGCTCCTCGGCGAAGCGCTCGGGGCCCGGGAGCGGGTCGGGGACGCCGAGGCCGGGGAAGAGCCGCGCGAACGCGGCGTGGTCGGACGCGGTGGCGTCCCGTTCGGTGAGGACGGGCATGGGGTCGTTCAGGCGAGGCCGAGGCGCCGCTCGGTGTCGGAGGGCGGCATCCGGCCGGTGGCGCGGAGGTCCACGAAGAGGATCGTCGCGCCCACCGCGGCCACCGGGATGAAGAGCACGTTGAGCAGCGGCACCCAGAGGATGAGGTACACGGCGGTGCCGAAGCCGACCGAGAGGGCGAGGTTGTCGCCGACGGTCCGCAGCACCTCGGAGAAGCGGTAGTCGTGACGGTTCGCCGGGATGTCGAGGTACTCGTAGGCGAGCCAGAAGATCGTCCAGGCCATGGCCAGCGGCGTCCACACCGCCTGCCCGATGCCGGGGATGATCCAGATGACGAGCAGGACCGCGTGGCCGGCGTAGAGGAGCGCGAGGCGCATCACCGCCTTCACCACCGCGTGGGCGGTCTCCTTCGCCATCTTCGCGACGCCGCCGCCCTCGAGCACCGGCGCGCCGAGGATCTTCTCGGCGTTGGCGGTCAGCGGATCGGTGATCGGCGCGGTGGCGATCGGCGGGATGGTGCTCGCGCCGATGACGAACGCGGTGGCGAAGACGATCACCGCCAGCGTGTACCAGAAGAAGCGCAGCCAGCCCTCGGGCTTCTCCCAGACCAGCGAGACCAGGTCGCCGGTGTAGGTGAAGAGGCCGACGAGCAGCGCGCCGAGCAGCACCGCGCTGATCGCGGCGGTGAGCGCGGACCACTTGAAGAGCACGCCGTGCTTGAAGATGAGCTTGAGCCCGCGGAAGGGGAGGCCGAAGCCCTTCGCGAACCGCTCGAGCACGTTCCCGGTCGAGAGCGTCCGCGGGGCCTCGCCGGGCTTCCGGCCGAGCACCGCGTCGAGCTTCTCCCGCGAGGCGAGGGCGAGCGACATGCGTACACTCCTAGCACGGGATGGAGAGTCCCGGCCGGGCGTACGCAGCGGGTGGGGCCGGCGGTTCAGGCGGCGCGCAGGCGGGCGCGGACCCGCAGGAGCGGGGCCGCGCCCCCGCCGCCCCGCCCCCGCGCCCCCGGGGGCCCCCCCCCCCCCCCCCCCCCGGGCGCGCGCGCCCCCCCACCCGGCGAGCTCGTGCGGGAGGCTGCCCTCCGGCGAGGAGAGCCGCGCCCGCGAGCCGAGGACCAGCGCGATCGCCGCGGCGAACGGCCCCGCCGCCGCGCCGAGCCGGGCGAGGAGCCGCCGGCCGGGCGCCGGGTCGCCGCGCTGCCGCAGCCGGTCCGCCCACACCCCCAGCGCGAACCCGGCCGGAGGGCCGAGGACGCCACAGCAGGCGAGCACGAGCGCGACGGACGCCACGTCCCTACGGTAAGGCGGCGGCGCCGGCGCGGGAGAGCCCTCGCTCCCGCCGGGGCGGCGCGGGCAGAAAGGCCCGGCTGGTCCGCTGCTTGCGCGCCGTGCGCGCGACCTCTATACCGCCGCACCCATGAGCCTCGACGTCGCCCGCGACGCGTCACCACCCGTCTCCTCTCCCGAGGAGCTGCTCGAGGTCTTCCGCCGTGCCGAGAAGCCCAGGGCCGCCCACAAGGTCGGCATGGAGCACGAGAAGATCTCGGTGCGCGCCGGCACGGTCGAGCCCGTGCCCTTCGAGGGCCCGAACGGCATCCGCGCGCTGCTCGAGCGGACGGCGCGGTTCGGCTACGAGCCGCTGGTCGAGGACGGCCGCCCGATCGCCGCCAAGGCGCAGCAGAAGGTGATCTCCCTCGAGCCCGGCGGGCAGCTCGAGCTCTCGGGTCGGCCGTTCGCGTGCGCCCACGAGTGCCTGCGCGAGACGCAGCAGCACGTCGCGCAGATGCGCGCCCTCGGCCGGGAGCTCGGCATCCGCTTCCTCTCCACCGGCTACCGGCCGTTCGGCGGCGTGGCAGGCCACCCGTGGATGCCGAAGGGGCGCTACACCCCGATGCGCGACCACCTCGGCGGCAAGGGGAAGCTCGCCCACGAGATGATGCTGCTCACCGCCACGGTGCAGGCGAACTACGACTTCGCCTCCGAGGCCGACATGGCGGCGAAGCTCCGCGCCGCGATGTCGGTCTCGCCGCTGGTGACGGCCATGTTCGCCAACAGCTTCCTCGTCGACGGCAAGGACTCGGGCTTCGCGTCGTGGCGCTACCACGTCTGGACCGACGTGGACCCGGACCGCTGCGGGCTCCTGCCGTTCGTCTTCGAGGAGGGCTTCGGCTACCGGCGCTGGCTCGAGTGGACCCTCGACGTGCCGATGATCTTCCTGCGGCGCGGCGGCGCGTACCTGCCCGCCCGCGGCACGACCTTCCGGCGCTTCCTCGCCGAGGGCCTCGACGGCCACCGCGCCACCCTCGGCGACTACGAGGACCACCTCACCACGCTCTTCCCCGAGGTGCGGCTGAAGGGCGTCATCGAGGTGCGCGGCGCCGACGCGGGCTCGGTGGAGCTCAACGCCGCGCTGCCGGCGCTGTGGATGGGGATCCTCTACGACGAGGGCGCGCTCGCCGCCGCGTGGGCGCTGCTCCGCGAGCTCACCTTCGCCGAGCGGCTCGAGCTGCAGGCGGCGGTGGCGCGTCGCGGCCTGGCGGCGCGCTGCCGGAAGGGCTCCGTCCTCGACCTCGCCCGCGAGCTGCTCGCCATCGCCGACGCCGGCCTCGCGGCGCAGCGCTGCGAGGCCCACGAGGCCGCCTCGGAGCGCGTCGTCCTCGACCCGCTCCGCGAGCTGCTCGCGCGCGGCCGCTGCCCGGCCGACGACGCCCGGGCGACCTGGGAGCGCGCCGGCCGCGACCCGGTGCGCTTCGCCGAGGCGATCGCCTACTGATCGTCGCGAGGCGGGCCGGAGACGCCGTGGAGGAACAGGTCGACGATGGTGCCGACGTGCGACGCGAGCGGCGGCCTGGGATCCGCCTTCATCCAGCGGAGGAAGACCTCCTTGGTGAGGCCCGCGAGCGCCATCGCCTGCGTGTCGGCGGTGTGGCGCGACTCGCTCCCGTTGGCGCGGAACCACTCGACCGAGCGGCGGTAGACGGGGTCCTCGTCGCCCTGGAACCGCGCCGCCATCTCCATGGCGATGCGCTGCGGCGAGCGGTGGAAGAAGACGCCGACGGTGTCGCCGCGACGCTCGACGGCGACGAGCTGCCGGTGCAGGAGCAGCTCGAGCTTCTGCTCGAACGAGAGCCGCTCCGGGACCGGCTCCTCGAAGGTGCCCAGCAGCTCCTCGTGGAAGCCCACCAGCATCGCCTCGAAGATCGCCTGCTTGCTCGGGAAGTAGGTGTAGAGCGAGGCGGTGGTGTAGCCGGCCTCGGCGGCGATCTCGTGCATCGTGGTCGCGTCGAAGCCCGAGCGCGCGAAGGCTCGCCCGGCGGCCTCGAGGATGTCCGCCCGGGTCCGCGCGTGGAGCCGCGCCTTCCTCTCGCTCGAGGCGGAGTCGACCGCCCTCGCCGAGCCCTTCTTCGTCACTAGAGGCCCTCCACCTGGAAGCGGCCGATCGCCCGCGACAGCTTCAGCGACGCGAGCTCCACGTTGAGCTCCTCCGCCACCACCGCGAAGCCCGCCAGGTACCGCGCGGTCGACGCGTCCACCACGTCGAGGGAGGTGGCGGCGCCGGCGGCGAACTGGGTCTGGACGAGGGAGACGTTCTCGAGGGCGAGCTTCTCCTGCTCGCGGGCCTTGAGGAGGTTCGCCTGCGCGCTCTCGAGATCGAGCAGCGACCCCTTGACCTCCTGGGCGATCCGCCGGGCGAGGCCCTCGCGGGTGGCGGCGGCCTCGCGGGCCTTCGAGTGCGCCTCGCCGACGTCGGCCCAGCGGCTGCCGCCGTCCCAGATCGTGAAGGCCGCGGTGAGCGAGACGAGCCAGCTCGTCTCCTCGCCGGTGAAGCCCGCGACGTTCGTCCAGCGGTACTGGCCGTTGGCCGAGATCACCGGCGCGTACTTCCACCACGCGACCGACACCGCCCGCTCGGCGACGCGGAGGGCGGCGTTCGAGGCCTGGAGGTCCTTGCGCGCCGAGGCCGCGGCGAGGACGAGGTCCTCGGGCGCGCCGGCCGGCGCCTCCACCGGCGGCGGCGGGGTCACCTCGAACGGCTGCTCGAGGCCGGCGAGCGTCGCCAGGGCGAGCTTCGCCGCGGCGAGGCCGTTCTCGGCGCGGCGCACGTCCTGCTCGGCGCGGGCCCGCTCGACGCCGGTGCGGAGGAGGCCGACCTTCGGCAGCTCGCCGGCCTGGTAGCGCGCCTTCGCCACCCGCTCCTGCTCGGTGGCAGTCCGGAGCTGCTCGCGGGAGAGCTCGACGAGGCGCTGGGTGGCCACGGTCGCGTAGTAGGCCTGGGTGATCCCGAAGACGAGCTCGGTGCGAGCGTGGGCGAGGTTCTTCTCGGCGGCCTCGAGCGTGTCGCCGATCGAGGGGATGCCGACGATCGCCGGCATGATCAGGATCGGCTGGGTGACCTGGGCGATCGCCGCCCACTGGTGGAGCGGCTGGATCTCGACCTCGATGAGCGCGTTCGGGATGAGCGCGAGCGAGCCCGGCGGGGCGGGCGGCGAGGGGAGCGGCACCGAGGTGTAGCCGGCCGCGGGGTCGGCCATCGGCAGCACCGCCTCCACCGAGTTCCGCGTGTAGGAGCCGGCGACGCTCACCTGCGGCTGGAACGCGCCCCAGGCGCGGCCGATGCCGATCTCGGCCTGCTCGAGCCGCTCGCGCAGCACCGCGAGGTCGGTGGAGCCCTCCTCGGCGCGGTCGAGGACCTCGGGGAGGGTGATCACCGGTCCGGCGGGCGCCGGCGGCGGGACCGCTGCAGGCGTGGCGGCGAGGGCGAAGGCGAGGACGGAGAGGGAGAGCGGGCTCACGGCTGCGCGACCTCCGCCGGCGCGAGCTCGGCCTCGCCGTGGGCGCGCTCCGGCGGCGCCGCGCGCCGCCCGAGCACCCGGGACCGCAGGCCGTCGACGAGCGAGTAGATGACCGGCACGACGCCGAGGGTGAGGAAGGTGGAGCTGACGAGGCCGCCGATGATCGCCACCGCCATCGGCACGCGGGTCTCGGCGCCGTCGCCCCGCGCGAGGGCCACCGGGACCATGCCGGCGATCATCGCGATCGTCGTCATCAGGATCGGCCGGAGGCGGACGGGGCCCGCCTCGAGCAGCGCCTCGGTCGTGCTCTTGCCGCCCTCCCGCAGCTGGTTCGCGAACTCCACGAGCAGGATGCCGTTCTTCGTCACCAGGCCCATCAGCATGATGATGCCGATCATGCCGAACATCGACATGTACTGGCCGGTGAGGAGCAGGCCGCCGAACGCGCCGATGACCGCGAACGGCAGCGACATCATGATCGTGAACGGATCGAGCAGGCTCTCGAACTGGGCCGCGAGGATCATGTAGACGAGGACGATCGCCAGGACGAGCGCCGTCAGGAAGGCCAGGCCGGCGCGGCCGAGCTCCTTGCCCATGCCCTCGAAGTCGGTGATCACGCTCTTCGGCAGCTCCTTGGCGGCGAAGTCGTCCAGGAACCCGATCGCCTCGCCGAGGGAGTAGCTCGACAGGTCGGCGAGCATCGTCACCTGGCGCTTCTGGCCCTGGCGGTCGATCTGCGACGGGCCCACGCCCGGCTGGATGGCGACGACGCTGCGGAGCTCTACGAGGCCGGTCGGGCCGCGTACGGTGAGCGAGCCGAGCGCGCCCGGATCGGCGCGGATGGCGTCGGGGAGCCGCAGCTTCACGTCGTAGGTGTTCCCGCCGTCGCGGAAGGTGGCGAACTTGTCGCCGCCGAGGAAGCTGCGCAGCGTGCCGCCGACCAGGGCGGCGGGGACGCCGAGCGCCGCCGCCCGCTCGCGGTCGAGCGTCACGGTCACCTGCGGCTTGCCGGTCTGGTACGTGCTCTGGACGTCGACGAGGCCCGGGTTCGCGAGCATCTTCGCCTGCGTCTTCTCCACCGCCGCGAGCACCTCCTCCCAGTCGTCGCCGCGGATGTTGAACTGGATCTGCTGGGAGCGGGCGCCGGCGCCGGAGACCGGGGAGTAGTCGAGGACGCCGAGCTTCACGCCGGCGGAGCGCGCCAGGGTGTCGCGCAGGTGCTGCTTGAACTCCTGCTGCGAGAAGGTGCGGCCGGAGATCGGCACCAGGTTGACGAGGATCTCTCCCTTGTGGACCTCCTCCTGGGCGCCGCCGCCGGCGGTGGCGAACATCGAGACGACGCCGGGGAGCTCCCGGATCTGCGCCTCGATCCGGTCGAGCTCGGCCTGGGTGGCGTCGAGCGACGACCCGAGCGGCAGCTCGACCGCCACCTTCGCCATCGACATGTCCTGGGCGGGGATGAAGGTGAACTTGAGGAACCGCGCCAGGCCGAGGGTGGCGAGCAGCACCAGGAAGGCGACGCCGAGCGTGAGCCAGCGACGGCGCAGCATGAGGTCGAGGGCGCGCCGGTAGCCCTGCTCGATGCCGGTGAGCACCCGCTCGACGGCGCGCGAAGCGGCGCCGGGCTCGCCGTGGTGGGCGAGGACGCGCGACGAGAACATCGGCGTCAGCGTCATCGAGACGGCGTACGAGATCAGCACCGCCACCGCGACGGTCACGCCGAACTGGTAGAAGAACTTCCCCATCATCCCTTCCATGAAGGCGACGGGGATGAAGACGGCGACCACGGCCATGGTCACCGCGAGCACGGCGAGGGCGATCTGCTTGGTGCCCTTCCAGGCCGCCTCCCGCGGCTCCATGCCCTCCTCGACGTGGCGCACGATGTTCTCGATCACGACGATGGCGTCGTCGATGAGGAGGCCGATCGAGAGCGTCAGCGCCAGCATCGTGATCACGTTGAAGGTGAAGCCGAGCGCGTGCATCACCGCGAAGGTGCCGACCACCGAGGTGGGGAGCGCCACCGCGGCGACGATCGTCGAGCGCCAGTTGCGCAGGAAGACGAGGACGATCACCACCGCGAGGAGGCCGCCGAGGACGAGGTCCTCCTGCACGCCGGCGATGGAGCTCCGGATGAACCGGGAGCCGTCGGTGACCATGTCGACCCGGGCGCCCTCGGGGAGGGCGGCGGTGAGCTCCTCGAGGGAGGCCATGACCTCCTCGGCGACCGCGACGGTGTTCGACCCCGACTGCTTGCGGACGACGAGGCCGACCGCGGTGCGTCCGTCGAGCTTCGCGGCGGAGCGCGCCTCGGCGGGGCCGTCGACGACGTTGGCGACGTCGCCGACGCGGATCGGCGCGCCGTTCGGGCTGGCGATGACGAGCTTGCGCACGTCCTCGACGCTCCTGGCCTCGGCGGCGAGCTTCACCACCTGCTCGGTGCCGCCGCCGCCGGTGCGGCCGCCGGGGGCGTCGAGGCTCTGGGCGCGGATCGCGCCGGAGAGGTCGGAGACCGCGAGGCCGTAGCTCCGCAGCCGCGCGGGATCGACGACGATCTGGAGCTCGCGCTTCCGGCCGCCGACGAGCTCGATGGCGCCGACGCCCTCGATGCGCTGCAGGCCCGGCTTCACCACGTCCTCGGCGAGGCGGGTGAGCTCCTGGATCGGGAGCGGGCCCGAGAGGGCGAGGGTGACGACCGGCGCGGCGCCGATGTCGAACTTCTGCACCACCGGCGGATCGACCTCGGGCGGGAGCTGCCGCAGCGTCGCCTGGACGCGGTCGCGGACGTCCTGCGCGGCGACGTCCACGTCCTTGTCCATGGAGAACTGCACGACGATCTGCGAGACGCTCTCGACGTTGATCGAGCGCAGCGTCTCCACGCCGGAGACGGTGTTGAGCGCCTCCTCGAGCGGCTCGGAGATGTTGCGCTCGACCGTCTCCGGGTCGGCGCCGGGGAGCACGGTGAGGACGGTGACGACCGGGAAGTCGATCTCGGGGAACTGGTCGACGCCGATCTTCGGGAAGGCGAAGAGGCCGAAGACGACGAGGGCCAGGATGAGCATGGCCGTGAAGACCGGCCTCTTGATGAAGGTCTGGATCGCGTCCATCGGCTACTCCGTGACCCGGACGCGGGACCCGGCGCGCAGCGCGCCGACGCCGTCGACGACGACGAGGTCGTCGGGGGCGAGGCCGTCGAGGACGCGGACGGTGCCGGGGGTGACCCGCTCGGCGCGGACGGGCCGCGACTCCACCGACTCGCCCTTCACCACCCAGACCGACGGCTCCGCCTGCGAGCCCGCGAGGCTCTGCGCCGGGAGGTAGAGGCCCGGCGTGCCCTCCGCCTCCGCGAGGACGACCTCCACGATCGAGCCGGGACGGAGCTCGGGCGCGAGCGCGGAGGTGACGTCGGCGAGCACCTCGACGGTGCGGCTCGAGGGATCCACCGCCGCGGCGATGGCGGAGACCTTCGCCTCGAAGGTCTTGCCCGAGGGGCTGACCGTGCCCTTCAGCAGCGAGCCGGCCGCGAGGGCGCCGACGAGGCTCTCGGGGACCGGGAGGCGGACCTCGAGGTGGTCGAGGTCGACCATCGAGAGGACCGGCGTCGGCGGCATCATCGCCACGGTCTCGCCGACGCTCTTCATCCGCGCGGTGATCACGCCGTCGAACGGGGCGCGGAGGGTGGTGTCGCGGAGCATCTCCTGCGCCACCTTCACGGCGGCGTCGGCCTGGGCGAGCGCGGCGGTGGCCTGCCGGTGGGCGGCGTTCGCCCGATCGAGCGCGGCGGCCGGCGCTCCGTCGGCGGCGCGCAGCTGCTTCGTGCGCTCGAGCTCGGTCGAGGCGGCGTCGACGCCGGCCTGCGCCATCGCCCGGGCGGCCCGGGCCTGCTCGACGCCGAGCGCGACGTTCGAGGCGTCGAGCTGGGCGAGCGGGTCGCCTTCCTTCACCCGATCGCCGACGCGGACGTGGAGCTTCGTCAGCGTCCCCGTCGCGGGCGCCGAGAGCGTGGCCTCGTGGAGGGAGCGGAGCTGGCCGGTGACCTTCAGGTGCCCGTCGCCGAGCCGCGGCGCGGGCTTCACCGCCTTCACGCCGATCGCCGGGGCCTGCCCCGCCGGGAGGGAGGCCCGGCCGCCGCCGCCGTGGCACGAGGCGAGGGCCACGGCCGCGCAGGCTGCCGTCACGACTCGAGATTTGAACAATGGTTTCACTCCGCCGAATGGACGTTCGGAAAACCGAATGCGAGTTCATATTCCCCGGGCCTGGCGGGCGTCAAGGAGGCAGGCCGCGAGGCGTGCTCGACCCGCGCCGGGAGCTGCTCGCGTTGCCGCTGCCCGGCCGACGACGCCCGGGCGACCTGGGAGCGCGCCTGCCGCGACCCGCGGCGCTTCGCCGAGGCGATCGCCTACCGGTACCGCGCGAGCTCGCGCTCGAGCGCGTCGTAGCGCGAGGCCATGAAGCCCGGCACGCCGGCCGGGCGCTCGCGGCGGACGCGGAGATCCCACGGCGCGATCAGGATCCGCCGCCGCGCCGCCGGCACCCGCGCCGCGAGGGCGAAGACGCGCTCGATCGCGCCGTCGCCGACCGCGACGCAGCCGATCGACGACGCGCCGCCATGGACCATGATCGCCGAGCCGAGCTGCCCCCGCGGCGCGGTCGCGTGGCGCACGTCGTCCGCCGAGGGGTAGCCGACGGCGAGCGAGAGGTGGAAGCGGCTGTTCGGGTTCAGCGAGGGCAGGCCGTAGATCCCCTCCGGCACCTGCCGGTCGCCCTCGCGGAGCTTCGGCCCGGGGCCGCCGCTGGCCGCGGTGATCGGCACGACCTCGAGCAGCGCCTTCCTCGCGCCGTCCTCGGCCCAGACCTCGAGACGGCGCTCCTCCTTGAGCGCGACCAGGGTCAGCGCCCGCGGCGGCCAGGCGATCCCGGCCGCCTCGATCTTCGGGCGGTGCGCGCTCTCCTCGTCGGGGCCGAGCTCCGCGACCACCTCCGCGACGGTGCGCGGCGCTAGCCACCCCGCGGCCCGCGCGTGCCCCGCGAGGGTGCCCGCGTGGCACGCGGCCACCGACGCGAGGCTCGCGAGCAGGAGGCCGAGGGTGGCGAGGAGGGCGCGGCGCACGCGGCTACGGTAGCGCAGCCGACCGGGGATGCGCGCGCCGCCGCGGGCGGCTACGGTGCGCGCGATGCGCCGCGCCGCCGCCCTCGTGCTCGTGCTCCCCGCCCTCGCGTGCGCGCCGCGGGCGGTGCGTCCCGAGGCGCCTCCGGCGCTCACGGTGGCCGAGGCGGGGCGGCGGGGGGCGCCGAAGGTCGCCGAGCCGCGGGCGTGGGCCGACGACGTGCTGGCGTCGATCCGCGCGCTCCGGCAGGTCCCCGACGCCGAGAAGGTGTGCCAGGTGCTGGCGGTGATCGAGCAGGAGTCGGGCTTCGACCCCGACCCGGCGGTGCCGGGCCTCGGCAAGATCGCGCTCCGCGAGCTCGAGGCGAAGGCGTCGAAGGTGCCGCTCGTGGGCCAGGCCGCGCTCGACGAGCTCCTCGGCCAGCGCGCGCCCGGCGACCGGCGCACGTTCGCCGAGCGGCTCCGCGCCGCCCGCACCGAGCGCGATCTCGACCGGGTGTTCCGCGACCTGCTCGCCCTGTACCGCGGGCGGAGCCCGCTCGTGTTCGGCGCCGCGAGCGCGCTCGGCGACGTCTTCGGCCGGAGCTTCGAGGAGCTGAACCCGATCACCACCGCCGGCTCGATGCAGGTGAGCGTCCGGTTCGCCGAGGAGCTCGCCGAGGCGCGCGGCCGGGAGCGGGAGCTCGTCCGCGAGGAGCTCTACACCCGGCGCGGCGGGGTGCTGTACGGCACCGCCCGGCTCCTCGGCCACGAGGCCTCCTACGAGACCCCGCTCCACCGCTTCGCCGACTACAACGCCGGCCTCTACGCGTCGCGGAACGCCGCCTTCCAGTCGCAGCTCGCGCGCCTCACCGGCAGGAAGCTCGCGCCCGACGGCGACCTCCTCCGCTACGACGCCGAGGGCGATCCGGCCGGCGAGGACTCGGCGACGCTCGCCGCGCTCCTCGCCTTCCGGGCGACGCACGCGCCGGAGCTGTCGGAGTGGCGGATCCGGCGCGACGCCCGGCTCGAGAAGACCCGCGGATTCGAGGAGACGAGGACCTGGGAGGCGGTGCGGGTCGCGTACCGGTCGGTGGCGAAGGAGGAGCCCGCCTACGCGCGGCTGCCGGAGGTCGCGCTGAAGAGCCCGAAGCTGTCGAAGGGCCGCTCCACGGCGTGGTTCGCGAAAGCCGTCGAGGCGCGGTACCGGCGCTGCCTCGCCCGCGCGCGCTGAGCCGTCAGTCCCAGCCCTGCTTCGCGCCGTCGGGCGGCCGCAACTCGGGATCGCCCTCGCGGCGCGGACCGTCCCCGAGGCCGAGCGCAAGGCCGACGAAGGGGCCGTGGAGCGCGTTCCGGAGCGTGTCCCCGCCGACGTACGACATCGCCACGGTCGGCTGCAGCCGGACGCTCGGTGAGACCCGGACGTCGACGCCGAGGCCCGCGTCCGCCCAGATCGGCCACGAATACGACCGGAAGTCCGTGCCGCTCGACGGCCCGCCGAACGCGACGATGGAGACGTCGTCGGTGGCGTTCACGCCGACGAGGAGCGGGGCGGAGCCGATGAGCGACACGACCTGCCGCGCGACGGAGTCGGAGAGGCCGATGCGCGCGACGGCGACCTGCGGGGCGACGGCGACGTCGAGGAGGTCGGTCCGGAGGAGCTGGGCCTTCGCGTCGAGGCGGCCCTCGAGGAGCGAGAGCCGCCCGCCGAGCTCGAGCCGGTCGAGGACGCCGATCCGGAGCCCGTAGCTCGGCGCCAGGATGGCCGCCATCATGCAGCTGTCGGACTCGCAGCTCTGCACCACCGCCGCCTCGAGGCCGAGGACGTGCTGGACGCCGCCTGCCGGGAGCGTCCGCGGCGAGAGGTGCGGGGTCGGGGAGGCGCACGCTCCGGCGAGCAGGAGCGTGCCGAGGAGGTAGCGACGCACCCGCCGATCCTACTGCCGGCCGGGTGCGCCTCGCGATCGTTCCGGCGGCGCGAAGGGCACCCCGCCCCTCGCACGTTCCTCCCCCCAGGAGGAGAGCATGCCCAAGGACCCGCTCGACGATCTCATCTCGATGCTTGCACCGTGGCTCCCGGAGGGCGCCTCGCGCGCGGAGAGGAGGGTCCTCCGCGACCGCCTCGACCGCGCCCTCTCGGCGTACGTGGACGAGCGCCTCCGGGAGGCGCTCGACGGCTCCCGGCGCCGGCGCCCGCGGCGCGCGACGCGCCGGGCCGCCCGGACCCGGGCCGCGGCCGAGCCGGTTCCGGCGGCCGTTCCGGGGACGCCGCACCTGCCCACGGCCTAGCCTAGAGCCACCTCACCATCGGGACGCGCTCGAGGGCGACGAAGCCGCTCGCCTCGTAGAACGCGCGGGCGCGCCGGTTCCCGGCGAGCACCTGGAGCTGCAGCGTCCGGGCGCCGCGGGACCGGCAGGCGTCCTCGGCCGCGGCGAGGAGCCGCTTGCCGAGGCCGGTGCCCCGGCGCGCGTCCTCGACGAACAGGTCGGTGAGCGTGCCCTGCACCCCGCCGACCTCGAGGTCGAAGCCGAAGGTCACCAGGGCGTAGCCCACGGCGGCCTCGCCGTCGAAGGCGAGGACCGCGCGGCCGAGCGCGGGGTCCGCGAGGAGCGCCGGGAGCGCGGCGCGCGCGGCGTCCTCGTCGAGCGCGAGGCCGTCGTGGCCGTAGTACGCGCGGAGGAGCGCGAGGAGGCGCGCCTCGTCGCCGGGGACGGCGGGGCGGAGCTCGATCGGCGTCGCGGACATCGCCCGCCTCGTACCACGGTCGTGCCATGATCGCCCCATGGCCAGCCCCCGCCCGCCCGCCGCGACCTACGTCCTCGTCGACGCCGAGAACCTCGACTGGGCCGTCTCCCACGTGGTCGGGCGCAAGCCCGAGCCGTCGGACCGGGTGCAGTTCGACCGCATCCTCGCCTTCGCCGGCGAGCGCTACGAGGCGCCCGTCCGCTGCGTCGTCGCGCTCAACGCCCGCGGCGAGCAGCTCCCCGACGCCATGGTCGGCTTCGTGCGCGCCCTCAAGAGCGCCGGCTGCGACGTGGCGCTCGTCCACGGCCGGCCCGACCAGAAGGTCGTCGACCTGGCGCTGCTCAAGCTGCTCGAGGCCGTCCGCACCCAGCGCGCCGGGGCGAACGTCGTCCTCGCGAGCCACGACGGCACCGACTTCGCGCCGGCCCTGAAGCCGCTGCTCGAGGAGGGCGGCCGCAAGGTCGCCGTGCTCGGCCTCCGCGAGTTCGTCAGCCAGAAGTTCCGCGACCTGGTGCCGGCGGGCCTCGAGATCCACGACCTCGAGCTGGACGCGAAGGCGTTCCTGCGGCCGCTGCCGCGGCTGGTGCCGGTCCGCGTCGAGGACTTCGACCCGACCGCCTTCCTCTAGGCGGGCGCCTCGGCCGGCGCGAGCAGCGCCCGGGCGGCGTCGATCGCCGCCTGGCTGCCGGCGAGCGCGAGCACGTCGCCGGGCCGCAGCCGCTCGGAGGGACCGGGCACGAGCACCGCCTCCTCGCCGCGCCGGATCGCGAGCACCGTCGCGCCGGTGAGGCCGCGGAGGTTCACCTCGGCGAGGGTGCGGCCCGCGGCGGGGCTCGCCGGCGCGAGCTCGAGCGGCACCGGGGCGCCGATGCCGGGGAGGAGCTCGGCCGCCGCCTGCTGCACCGTGGGCGCGGCGGGGGCGTGATCGACCGCGGCCCCGTGCGCGTGCTCCTTCGCGCGAGACTGCTTGGCGAGCAGCTCCACCACCACCTGGGCGCCCGCGCGGACGTGGCCCTCGAGGTTCGTGGCGCTCCGCCAGAAGCCGAACGCGAGCAGTACCAGCAGGCCGGCGAGGACGAGTCCCGGGCCCGGCCCGCGCACGAACGGCTGGACGATGGCGACCACCGGCATGCCGACGAGGAGCACGCTCGCGAGCTGCAGCGTGACGAGCAGCGCGCGACGCGGCGCCGCGGCGAGGTCGAGCTGGCCCGGCTCGCGCTCCGGGAGCACGCCCGCGGCGAGGAGCGCGCCGAGGCCGCGCGAGAGCCGGACGATGCCGAAGAGGAAGGGCAGGGCGAGGGCGGCGCCGCCGGCGATCACCAGCCACCGCGCCAGGTCGGCGTCGAGCTCGAGGCGCTGCGCGAGCTCCGCCGTCGCCCGAGGCAGGACGCGGGAGGTGCCGACGATCACCGCGGCGAGGAGCACGGCGTCGAGGAGCAGGTACTGCAGCTTCCGGCGCACGCTCGGGCGCCGCTCGCCCGGCGCCGCCGGCGCCCGGAGCCGCTCGACCCACGCGGCGTAGAGCGCCGCGAAGGTCTGGAGCGCGTGGGGGAGCTTCCGGTCCACCCAGCTCGCCGCCGGCCCCGAGGCGCGGATGAGCCACGGCGTGATCAGGGTGGTGATCACCGAGACCGCGACCGCGACGGGGTAGAGGAAGGAGCCGGTCGCGCCCAGCGAGAGCCCGAGGCCGGCGATGATGAACGAGAACTCGCCGATCTGCGACAAGCTCATCGCCGCCTGCACCGAGGTGCGCGTGCCGCTCCCGGAGAGGAACGCGCCGAGGGTGACGCCGAAGAGCTTCCCGAGCACGACCGTCACGGTGAGCACCACCACCGCCAGCCAGTGCTCGAGGACGAGCCGCGGGTCGAGCAGCATGCCGACCGACACGAAGAAGATGGCCGCGAAGACGTCGCGCACCGGCTGCACGAGGTGCTCGACCTTCTCGGCCTCGCCCGACTCGGCGACGAGCATGCCGGCGATGAACGCGCCGAGCGCCACCGAGTAGCCCGCCTCCTGCGCGAGCAGCGCGATCCCGAAGCAGACGCCGACCGCGGCGACGACCGTCGTCTCCGCCTTGCCGAGGCGGACGACGGCGCGCATCGCCCGCGGCACGACGAGCAGGCCGATCGCGACCAGCGCCACCAGGAAGCCGACGAGCTTGCCGACCGTGACCGCGAGCGAGCCCGCGGAGAGGCCGCTGCCGGTCGAGACCGCCGTCAGCGTCGCCATCAGCAGGATGGCGATCAGGTCCTCGACGATCAGCACGCCGACGACCACCTCGCGGAGCGCGCCGCGGATGCCCTGCTCGTCGAACGCCTTGGCGATGATGGTGGTGCTGGAGATGGCGATCAGGGCGCCGGTGAAGAGCGCCTCCATCGACGTCCAGCCGAAGGCCCGGCCCACGAGGAAGCCGAGCCAGATCATCAGGCTGCACTGCACGACCGCGGTCAGGCCGGCCGTCGGCCCGACGCGGATCAGCTTCCGCAGCGAGAACTCGAGCCCGAGGGAGAACATCAGCAGGATGACGCCGAGCTCGGACAGCGTGTGGACGATCGCGGGGTCGGCGACGAGCGGGATCGGGACGTGCGGTCCGATGATCAGGCCGGCGAGCACGTAGCCGAGCACCACCGGCTGCTTCAGGCGCTGGAACAGGACCGTGGTGACGGCGGCGACGCCGAGCACGGTCGCGAGCGCGAGGATGAAGTCGTGGACGTCGTGCACGGCCCCCTGTGTAGCACGCGCCCGGCGGCCTGGACGCGGCGATGCGCGATCGCGCCGCCGTCGCCACCGTCACCCGGGAGACCGAGGAGGAGCCATGTCGTCGAGGTTGCGGAAGCCGGGCGTCCACCGGCGGCTGCCCGAGCTGCCCACCGTGGTCACGGAGGCGCGCGTCGCGCGCGGCACGCGGCTCCGGAAGGCGTCGGCGCGGCAGGCGGAGAAGACGCCGAAGCCGAGCGCCGCCCGCCGGGAGGCGCGGAAGGCCGGCCTCGGCCGCCACGCGACGATGACGTCGTGGGAGCGGAAGGTCGAGGCGCACCGGAAGGCGCAGCGGAAGGCCTAGGCGGCGGGCTCGGCGGCGGCGCCCATCCGCTTCAGCCAGCGGTAATGGGAGCGGAGCGCGGCGAGGGCGGAGCCGTGGGCGCGGTAGGGGACGCCGTGGTCGGCGCAGGTCCGCTCCACGACGCCGGCGAGCTCGCGGTAGTGCACGTGGCACACCTGCGGGAAGAGGTGGTGCTCGACCTGGAAGTTGAGGCCGCCGAGGTACCAGGAGAGGAGGCGGCTCTCCCGGGCGAAGTCCACCGTGGTGGAGATCTGGTGCTGGGCCCAGCCGACCGGCATCTTCGGCGCTGCCGCCGGGAAGTCCGCCTCGCCGAGGCAGTGGGCGAGCTGGAAGGTCACCGCCAGCGTGACGCCCAGGGTGATCGACGCGATCGCGTACGCCGCGAGGTACCGGACCGGGCCGTGGATCGCGAGAGGGATCGCGACGGCCCAGCCGTAGAAGCAGAGCTTGCCCGCGAGGAAGCCCGCGAGCGCGAGGCCCTTCGGCCGCGGGAACGGGTGGCCGCCGATCCGGGCGCGGGCGACGTTCTCGAAGTCGTCGAAGAAGTGCCACTTCGGCGGGAGCAGGCCGTAGAGCGCCCAGAGGTAGAGGTGCTGGAAGCGGTGGAAGCCGCGGCGCCGGTGGAGCGGGGTGAGCCGCGCCCACGGTCCCACGTCGGTGTCCTGGTCGACGTGCGGGATGTTCGCGTACGTGTGGTGGATGACGTTGTGCTTGTAGCTCCAGACGTAGGAGCTGCCGCCGATGAGGTCGAGGGTCGCGCCCATCGCGCCGTTCACGAAGCGGCTCCGCGACGCGCCACCGTGGTTCGCGTCGTGCTGCACGTTGAAGCCGATGCCCGCCATGGCGAGGCCCACGGAGACCGAGAGGCCGGCGAGCGCCCACGGCCCGTCGGCCCAGAGCAGCAGCAGCAGGTACGAGGCGGCGAGCCAGCCGAGCATCACCGCGGTCTTCAGGTACATCCGCGGCGCGTCGCGGCCGGTCGAGCCGCGGGCGGCCAGGTGCGCGGCGACGCGCTCCTTCAGGTCGCGGTGGAACGCGCCACCGGACGGGAAGCGGACGCGAGCGGCCGTCATGTCGGAGATCCGTACGCGCGGAGCGCGGCCTTCGGGTGGCGCAAGCGCGAAGGCGCGAAGGCGGCTCGGCGGGTGCGGTGACGATCGTTCGGTGGCGAACCTGCGCCCACGCTCGCATCTTCCGTCGCCGGTGGGAAGCGGGCGGGCGGTCAGCGCCGCGCGAGCGGCGCGCAGCGGTCGCGGACGAGGTCGTCGAGGAGGCGCTCGTCCCGGGCGACGTCGCGGCCGGCGGCGGCGAGGAGCGACCGCGCGTCGTCGCCGAGCTCCCAGGCAGCGAGGGCGCCGTCGAGGCCCACGGCGGCGTCGCGATCGCAGAGCCACGCCGCGCCCTCGAGGAGCGGGCCGAGGTCCACCGGGAGCCCCGCCTTCGCGGCCTCCACCGCTTCGTCGCCGAGGCCGGGATCGGCGAGCCAGCCGCGGGCGGCGCCGAGCAGCGCCTGCGCGGTGCCGTGGGGCGGCGGGACGCGCTCGACGACGTACGCGGCCAGGTCCAGCGCCGCCGTCGCCACGAGGCCGTCGTCCGCGGGGCCGTCGGCGAGGAGCTTGGCGAGGAAGAGCCGGTGGCCGGGCGGCAGCGGTCCGGCCCACACGGCCTCGGGCGTCGAAGTCCCGAGCGCGGCCGCGAGCCGGTCGGGCACGCACGTCGGCCCCAGCTCGGCGAGGAGCGCCGGCAGGCCCTCGAGCCGCGGGCTCAGCGGGCCGGCCCGGGACGGTCCGCGCAGGTCGCGGCGTTCGAGGTCTTCTTGCGCAGGATCGCCTCCGTGGGGCAGAGGAGTCTGCCATGGAGCTGCTCGTCCTCGTCGGCCCGAAGGGCGCCGGCAAGTCCACCCTGGGGCGCCGCCTCGGCCGCGAGCCCGGCCACCGGTTCCTCGACGTCGAGCCGATCGCCCGGCAGGTCTTCGCCGCGTCGGGCGGCGTCCCCGACGAGGCGTACGCGAGGCGCGCCTTCGACGCCATCGTCGAGGCGGTCCGGGCCGAGGTCGCCCGGCCGGGGGTGGTCGTGCTCGAGGCGACCGGCGCGTCCGCCGAGGCGCCGGCGTACCTCGCGCGGCTCGAGGCGCTCGCGCCGGTGCGGTACGTGCGCCTCCGGCTCGACCCGGACACCTGCGCCGCCCGGATCGCCGCCCGCGACGCCTCGGTCCACGTGCCGGTGCCCGCGGAGCAGGTGCGGCGGATGCACGCGCTCACCGAGGCGGTGGAGCTGCCGTGGTGGCGCGAGCTCGACGCCACCCGGCCGGTGGAGGAGCTGGCGGCGGCGATCCTCGGCCGCTGACGGTCACGCCGCCGGCAGCAGGCGCAGCGCCGCGAGCAGCACGAGGCCGGCCGGGCTGCCGACGACCAGCGCCAGCGAAGCGGCCGCCGCCAGCACGACGCCGCCGAAGGGCCGCCGGCCGAGCAGCTCGCGCCAGGCGTCGAGCAGGGACGGCCGCGGCTCGTCGAGCGAGGCGAGCGCGCGGGCCTCCACCCGCGAGAAGACGGCGGTCGGCGGCTCGAGCGCCGCGAAGCGCGAGGTCAGCTCCTCGTCGGTCATCCCGTCCTCCGCGCGAGGCGCGCCTCGAGCTCGGCCTCGAGCCGGGCCCGGGCGCGCTCGCAGATCTTCCGCACGTTCGCCTCGGAGACGCCGGTCGACGCCGCCACCTCCGCCGCCGAGAGCTCCGCGCCGTAGCGGAGGGAGACGATCTCCCGGTCGCGCGGCGAGAGCGTCGCGAGCGCCGCGAGCAGCGCCGCCTTCTCCCGGGCGCGGTCGACGGCCTCGCCGAGCGGATCGCCGCCTTCGGGGTCGGGCTCGAGGTCGCGGGCGTCCGGCGTGAGCTCCACCCGCGCCTCGGCCCGGGCGCGCCGCCGCACCACGTTCACGGCGATGGCGAGGAGCCACGAGACGAAGCGCGCGCCCGGCCGCGGGCGGTAGCGGTCGAGCGCGGCGAAGGCGCGCACGAACGTCTCCTGCGCCGCGTCCTCGGCGTCGGCGTCGCTCCGCCCCAACGCGCGGACCGCGCGGAAGACGCGGCCCGCGTGCAGCCGGTACAGCTCACGCGCCGCGCCGCGGTCGCCGCCCCGTGCGGCGGCGACCAGGGCCGCGACGCGCGCCTCGCCGGCGTCGGGCTCGACGGGCCCGAGCGCCGCGAAGAGCAGCGGGAGCGCGCCGGTCACGCGCCCTCCCGCTCCGCGAGGAAGCCGAGCGTCCACACCGACGAGCGGTAGGTGCCGGTGACGCCCGAGACCGCGAGGCCGACCGGCACCAGCAGCACCGCGGCGGCGGCGATCGCCGCCCACAGCCCGCCGACCAGCCAGCCGCCGAGGCCGAGCAGCGCCGCGACGCCGACGAGCGGCGCCGCCGCGGCGCCGATGGCGATCGGCCCGACGAACCACGCCACCGCGAGCTCGAGCGACGGCCCGAGGCGCCGCGCGAGGAAGAGGCGGCCGGCCCGGAGCGCGTCGCGCACGCCGTGGCCGTCGATGACCACGAAGCGCTCCGCCCAGGTGACCACGAGCCACAGCGTGAGCAGCGCCGGGAGCGCCACCAGCGCCGCGCCCGCCGCGCCGAGCGCCGACGCCCACCACGGCGCGCCCCCGAGGACCGTGGCGAGGATCGGCAGCGCCACCAGCGCGCCGGCGGCGAGCGACGCGCCGCCGAGCACCGCCTTCACGCCGAGCAGCCGCCACGCGTGCTTCGCGCCGACGCGGAAGCCCTCGCGGACGGTGAGCCGACGCCCGAGCCGCTCGCGCCGCGCCGCCTCGATCAGCGCGCCCTCCGAGACGACGTGCATCGCGAGCCCGACGAGCGCGAGCACCGCGCCCGCCGCGAGCAGCGCCCAGACCCACCCCGGCATCGGGTGGCCGTCACCCGGCGGAGGCCCGCCGCCGCCGCCGCCGCCGGCGCCGCCGGCCACGAAGATCCCGAACAGCCACAGCGAAGGCCTCGTCGCCGCGAGCCGCAGCGCCTGCTTCGCCACCTCGAACGTCCGCATCGTTCCTCCCTCCGGCGGCCGGCCACCGGCCGCACGACAGGGGAATCCCCGACGAGCACGGGCGTGACATGCCTCCGCCATGCCGCGGAAACACGCAGGTTTTCAGTGGGTCGGGATCGGGCCCTCGGGCGCGGGCCAGCAGAGCACCTTGCCGGTCCCCATCGCGCACGAGGTGACGAACTCCCACGGGATCACCGCGCGCTCGGCGAGCTCGAGGAGGAGCCGGCTCCCGCCCACGCACTCGACCGGCACCACGTAGCTCTCCGGCCGGCCGCGCACGAACAGGTAGACGACGTCCGACGAGGTGAAGTCGGCGCCCTCGAAGCAGACCCGCTCGATCGTCGCCCACGGGAGCTCCGCGCGCCACGGCTCGGCGCCGGTCGCCTCGAGGTGGACGCCGGCGTCGTCGTACGTCACCGCGAACCCCATGCCGCCTCCCATGATCGAGCGAGGTCGGCGCGGACCCGCTGTCGCCGACCGGCGCGCGCAGTCTACCCTCGGGGGATGAGCGGATCGCCGCTGCGCGACCTCGAGGAACGGCTGCTGCGCTTCGACGGCGCGCCGTGCAGGACCTGGCTCCCCGCCGCGCTCGCGCGGGCGCTCGACGCGGACGCCGCCGTCACGTACCGCGCCTCGCCGGGGCCGTCGCACCCGGTCGTCGACTTCGCGCACTTCCACGGGCTCGACGCGCGCCTCGCGCGCCGTGGCCTCGCCACGTTCCTGCGGAGCGTGCCCCCGGCGCTCGTCCGCCGCGCGCTCCGTCCCTCGCCGCGGGCGCGGAACCGGGTGCGGATCGCGCGGCGCGACCGCGGCCGGAGCGCGCACGACCGGCACCCGATCACCCGCGAGCTCTTCCCGAAGCTCGGCCTCGCCGGCGCCGACGTCCTCCGGGTCGTGGCCTGCCACGGCCCCGAGCCGCTGGCGTGCGTCGGGCTCTTCCGCCGGGGCCGCTTCCGCGAGCCGGACCGCCGCGCCCTCGAGGCCGTCGTCCCCGCCCTGGTCGCGCGCTTCGCCTGGGAGCGCCGCGCCGAGGCCGCCGCCCTCGACCGCGCCTCGCTCGAGGCCGCGCTCGAGTCGCTCCCGTCCGCCGCCTGGCTCGTCGACGAGCACGGCCGCGTCCGCCACGCGAACGCCGCCGGCCGCGCCGGGCCGCCGCCGGCCGCGGCCCTCGCGTCCCCGTCGGTGCGGATCGACGTCCGCGGCCTCCCGGCCCACCGCCTCGTCGTCGCCGGTCGCTCCGCCGCGCGGGACTTCCGCGACGCCCTCACCCGGAGGCAGCGCGACGTCCTCGCCGGCGTCCTCGCCGGCCGCTCCAACAAGCAGATCGCCGCCGCCCTCGGCTGCGCCGAGTCGACCGTCGAGCTGCACATGACCGCGCTGCTCCGGAGGTCCGGCACGCGCTCGCGCACCGAGCTCGTGGCGCGGCTCCTGCGCGGCGGCTGACCTCGGGCTCTCCCGTATTCCGCCCGGCACCCGACCGCGCGTACCGTCGGTCCCGCCGGGCGGAGCAGCTCCCGGGGGGGCGCGCCCGGACCGAGGGCGGCGGTGGCGAGGCGCCATCGCCGCCCTTCGTGCGCCGGAGCCCGCTACTCCTTCGCGCCCCCGAAGAACTTCCGGATGTTCCCGAGCAGCCCGCCGGCCACCGCGGCCTGGGGCGGCGGGGTGGGGCGGCGCGAGGCCTCGACGGTCTCGAGGCGCACCTCGCGCGAGCGGGTGAGCGTCGCCCGGATCTCCTCCGGCGTGCCCACGGTCGCGAAGCGCGCGTCGACGTCGCGGCCGCTCCGGGCGTCGCGGGCGGCGACGTGCAGGATCGCGTCGCGGTCGAGGCGCACCAGCACCTGCAGCGCGCGGCCCTGCGGCGGCGTGGCGGTGATCGAGCCGAGGTACTCGCAGGCGTCCGGCTCCTCGCCGTCGCCCTGGAAGAACGCCACCTCGGCGGGCTCCCCGTCGGCGGCGGGGCGCACCTGCATCGTCTTCTCCGCCGGCAGCGGGGTGTTGCGCTCGAGCAGCCGCAGCACCCGGCCGTCCTGGGCGATCCCGAGCGGCGAGGCGAGCACCTCGCGGATCTGGATCCCGGCGAGCTCGCGCTGCTCGGCGATCGACGCTCCGAGGATCGCGGCGCCGAGCGCCACCGAGTCGTGGGGGTCGACGTCGGCCCGGGGCGCCTTGCCGAACACCTTCTCGACGGCGCGGCGCACGAGCGGCATCTGCGTCTGCCCGCCGGTCACCACGATCTCGTCCATCTGCTCGGCGCGCAGCCCGCGCGCCTCGAGCACGCCGGCGGTGACCTCCATGGTCTTCCGCACCAGGCCGGCGGTCAGGTCCTCGAGGTCCTGCCGCGTCAGCTCGAGGTCGAGGTCGACGGGGCGGCCCTCCTTGTGCCCGACCCAGGGCACGAGGACCTTGGTGCGCTCCTCGGTGGAGAGCGCGATCTTCGCCGCCTCGGCGGCGTCGCGGAGCCGCTGCCGCACCAGCGGATCGTCGGCGACCTCGCCGTGCCCCGCGGCCTCGAACCGCTTCACCAGCGACGCGCACACCTTCTCGTCGAAGTCCTGGCCGCCGAGGAAGTCGTCGCCGCCGGTGGCGATCACCTCGAGCTCGTCGCCGGTCACCTCGAGCACGCTGGCGTCGAAGGTGCCGCCGCCGAGGTCGTAGACGAGGACGCGCTTCCGGGCGAGACCCCTGCCGTAGCCGAAGGCGACGGCCGTGGCGGTGGGCTCGGAGACGAGCCGCTCGACCACGAGCCCGGCCTTCACGCCCGCCGCCCGCACCGCGGCGCGCTGCCGGTCGCGGTAATACGCCGGCACGCTCACCACCGCGCGGCCGATCGGCAGCGAGAGCGCCTCCTGCGCCGCTTCCTTCAGCTCGCGGAGCAGGTGGGCGGTCACGTCCACCAGCGGGACGACCTCGCCCCGGAGCACCACCGCCGCGTCGCCGCCGGCGTCGGAGGCGATCCGGTACGGGAACCGCGGCATGAGCTGCTGCACCCGGGCGCCCTCGAAGCGCCGGCCGAGGAGGCGCTTCGAGCCGAAGACCGTGTTCGCCGGGTCGACCAGGAGCTGCGCCCGCGCGCGCTGGCCGACCATGAGCCGGCCGCGCTCGTCGACCGACACCACCGACGGCAGCGCCGACGCGCCGCCGCGCAGGGCGAGCACCCGCGGCTGCCCGCGGACGACCACCGCGACCCGCGCGTTGCAGGTGCCGAGGTCGATCCCGATCACCACGTCGGACGGCGGGGCGGACTCCGCCGCCGGCGGCCGCGCCGCCTTCTCCGCCGCC
>CAZDGH010000025.1:0-24197 GCA_964504805.1 uncultured Myxococcales bacterium
ACACCCGGTGTTTGTAGATGGGGCGGGCGCCGCCCGCGCGGGGGTGGGGCTCGCGCGGGTCGATCCGCGGCGGCGTGCCGCCACCGCCGCCGGCGCCGCCGTCGCCGCCCGTCCCACCGGCGCCGCCGGCCCCGCCCTCCCCGCCCGTGCCCCCGTCGCCACCGCCGCCGCCGTCGCCGCCCGCCGCGCCGCCCCCGTCGCCGGAGCCTCCCGCGTCGCCGCCGCCGCCGTCGTCGCACGCGGCGAGGACGGCACAGACGGCGAGGATCGCGACCGGAAGGAAGGGGTTGCGCATGGGAGACCTCGGGGCCCGGGGCTCGAAGGGATTGCGGAGGTTCTACCCCGGCCGGGGACGCGCGGGCTAGCGCACGCCGACGAAGGCGATCCCGGCGGCGTCCGCCCGCCGGGCCAGGGCGTCGGCGTCGAGGACCAGGGTCCGTCCGGCCTCGATCGCCAGGGTCGCCGCCTTCACCTCGACCAGCACGTCGAAGGTCTTCGGGCCCACGAGCGGCACGTCGAAGCGCATGTCCTGCTGCGGCTTCGCGACCTTCACCACCGTGAGGCCGTCGCCGGCGAGCGCCGCCGCGCGGCGGATGCAGGCGTCGGTGCCCTCCACCGCCTCGAGCGCCACCACCGACAGGCCCTTGACGCACGCGGTCTGGCCGACGTCGAGGCGGCCGAGCTCCCGCGCCACCCGCAGGCCGAGCTCGACGTCGGCGAGCGCCGGGCCGGCGAGCCCTCGCTTGCCGTACGGCCCCTCCTTGGCGAGGAGGTCGGGGCAGTAGCGGGTGGCGTCGGCGATGCGGATCCCCTCGGCCTCGAAGACGTCGGCGACCACCCGGAGCAGGTCGTCGTCGTTGAACGAGCGCAGCTTCGAGGCGTGCTTGAGGGCGAGGAGATCGGGGCGAACGCCTCCCCAGATCCGGACCTTGGTGATCCCGCCCGCCATGATCGCCTCGGTGACGCCGGCGTCGCGGAAGGCGGAGAGCATCTTGCCGAGCTGGGCGAGGTGCACCCAGGTCACCGCGTCGCACAGCTCCTCGATGGCGGGATCGGTCTCGTCGCGGTGCGCCACCGCGATCACCCGGTGGCCGGCCCGCCGCGCGCTCTCGGCGACCCGGAGCGGCAGGTCGCCCGAGCCCGCGATGAGCCCGAGCGGCGCGGTCATCGGGTGACGCCGCGCTGCGAGCCCTCGATGAAGCGCACCAGGTGCTCCACCTCGGCGTCGCCCGCGAGCTCGGCGCGGATGCGGCTGATCGCCTCGCGCAGGCCGAGCTTCTGCCGGAAGAGGATCCGGTACGCCTTCTTGATGCGCCGGATCTGGTCCTCGGGGAACCTGTGCCGGGCGAGGCCCACCGAGTTGATGCCGGCGAGCGTCGCCCGGTGGCCGGTGGCGGTGCAGAACGGCGGCACGTCCATGCCGACCATCGAGCCGCCGGAGACGAAGGCGTGCTTGCCGATGCGCACGAACTGGTGGACGCCGGTCATGCCGCCGAAGATCGCGAAGTCCTCGACGATCACGTGGCCGGCGAGCTGGGCGCTGTTGGCGAGGATGATCCCGTCGCCGAGCTGCACGTCGTGGGCGACGTGCGAGTACGCCATCAGCAGGCAGCGCGAGCCGATCTTGGTGACGCCGCCGCCCTCCTCGGTGCCGATGTGGATGGTGGCGAACTCGCGGATGGCGTTGCCGTCGCCGATGACGAGCTTCGTCGGCTGGCCCCTGTACTTGAGGTCCTGCGGCGGCGCGCCGACCGAGGCGAACTGGAAGATCCGGTTCTGCTTGCCGATCCGGGTGTCGCCCTCGATCACCGCGTGGGGCCCGACGGTGGTGCCCTCGTCGATGCGGACCTTCGGCCCGATCACCGCGAAGGCGCCGATCTGGACCGTCGCCGCCAGCTCGGCGCCGCTCGCCACCTGCGCGGTCGGATGCACGTTCGCCATGTCGTCAGCCCTTCCGCTCGACCTTGGTGGCGAGCAGCTCCGCCTCGGCCGCCTTCTGGCCGTCCACCGTGGCGAGGCAGGCCATCTTCCAGAGCGGGCCCTTGCGCTTCTCGACGCGGGCCTCGATCTCGAGCCGGTCGCCCGGGACCACCGGCCGCTTGAAGCGCGCGTTGTCGATGCCCGCCAGGTAGACGACGAACTTGTTCATGTCGAACGGCTCGATCGCGTACGCGAGCAGCGCCGCCGACTGCGCCAGCGCCTCGACGATGAGCACGCCCGGCATCACCGGGAGCCCGGGGAAGTGGCCCTGGAAGAAGGGCTCGTTCACGGTGACGTTCTTGAAGCACTGCAGCTTCCCGTCGCCGAACGAGGTGACCCGGTCGACGAGCAGGAACGGGTACCGGTGGGGCAGGATCTTCTGGATCTCGTTGACGTCGAGCCGCTCCACCCTAGGTCTCCTCCCCGGTCCCGAGCTTCGCCTCGAGCGCCGCCAGCCGCTTCTTGAGGTCGCGGAGCTCCGTGATGGCGTCCGGCAGGCGCCGTAGCGCGGCCTGCTCCCGGAGCCACCGCTTGTGCGGCACCGCCGGCCAGCCGCTGACGGTCTCGCCGGCGTCGGTGTCGCCGGCGGCGCCGGCCCGGGCCGCGAACCGGGTGCCGTCGCCGATGGTGAGGTGCCCGACGATGCCGACCTGCCCGCCGCAGACGACGCCGACGCCGAGCTTCGTCGAGCCGGCGATCGCCGTGCAGCCGGCGAGCAGCGACAGCGGCCCGACCTCGACGTTGTGGCCGATCTGGCACAGGTTGTCGATCTTCACGCCCTGGTGCACCCGGGTGTCGCCGAGCGTCCCGCGGTCGATGCAGGTGTTGGCGCCGATCTCGACGTCGTCGTCGACGACCACCCGGCCCACCTGCGGGATCTTGAGGTGCCGGACGCCGCCGGGGCCGTCGGGATCGAACGCGAAGCCGAAGCCGTCGCCGCCGATGACCGCGCCCGGCTGCACCACGGTGCGGGCGCCGAGCACCGTGCCCGCGCAGACCACCACGCCCGGCCAGAGCACCGAGCCCTCGCCGATCGTGGCGCCCTCGAGGACGACGCAGCCGGGGTGGAGCACCACCCCTTCGCCGAGCTTCACCTTCGGGCCGATCACGCAGAACGGCATCACCGTGGCGGTCGGGTCGAGCTCGGCGCTCGGATCGACGACCGCCCGCGGGTCGATCCCGGCGGCCGGCCGCGGCTGCGGGTGGAAGTGGTTCGACGCCTTGGCGAAGGCGAGGTACGCGTCGTCGACCCAGAGCAGCGCGACGCCCGCGGGCTTGCCGAGCTCGCGGTCGCGGTTGCCGACCAGCACCGCGCCGGCCTCGGTCGCGAGGTACGCCTTCTTGTAGCGGCGGTTCGAGAAGAAGCTGAGGGCGCGTGCGCCCGCGTCCTCGAGCGGCGCGAGGTGGCTGACGACGCGCGCGGGATCGCCTTCGAGCTCCGCGCCGAGCAGCGCGGCGAGCTCGCCGAGCGTGGCCTCCATCGTCACTTGGCCTTGTACTTCTCGTTGTACTTGCGGACGAGATCGTTGGTGACGTCGAGCGACGGCGGTCCGTAGAGGAGGCCCGACTCGTTCGCCTCGAGGACGAAGGTGAAGCCCTCCTTCTCGGCGATCACCCCGATGAGCTCCCGCATCTTCTTGAAGATCTCGCCGGTGGCCTTCCGCTCCTCCTCGGTGAGCTCCTTCTGCAGCTTCGCGTAGATGCCCGAGACGCGGACCATCTCCTGGTCGAGCTCCATCGCCTTCTGGCGGAGCGTCGCCTCGTCCATGGCGAGCTTCTTCCGGTCGAGCTCCTCCTTGGCCTTCTTCAGCTTCTCCTGCTCGGCGTCGAGCTGCTGCTGGCTCTTCTCGAACTTCTTCTTGAGCTTGGCCTTGGCAGCCTTGCCCTCCTCGACCTCGTTCAGGGCGCGCTGGAGGTCGACGTAGCCGAGCTTCACCTCGGCGGCGAGGGCGGCGGCAGGCAGGAGGAGCGCGCCGGCGGCGAGCGCGGCGGCGAGGCGGCGGAGCATCTGGGTAGGACCTCTCGGCTCGAGGAGGGCGCGTACCCTAGCACCCCGCCGAGGGGGGTCAAGGCGCTCGGCCGTCGTCCGGCGCGCGGACGGCGGCGCCCTCGCGCACGGCCGCGCCGCTCCGGGCGCCGGCCTCGTCGCCGACGTGGTCGGCCTCGCTCTCCACCGCGTCGACGGTCTCGGGAGAGATCGTGCCGTACGGTGTCTCGAGCTCGTCGCTGCGGCCGCACCCGGCGGCGCAGAGGATCGAGCCGAGGACGAGCGGGGCGAGCGCGCGCATCGGGAGCTCCTCGAGGGCGGTGCGTCGTCCGCGCGTCCCCGCCCGCCGGGCGGGCGGGCGGAGGCGCGCCTCTGCGCTACCGGCTCTCGCCGCCGACCGCGCCGGCGCCGGAGCCCGCGCCCTCGGTGTCCTGCGCGTTCGGCAGGTCGAGCTCCTCCTGCACCGACGGATCGAGCTCGGTGCCCACCTCGCCCTCGGGCACCTCGGCGCCGGTGCGGACGTCGGTGCCGGTGCCGATGTCGCCCGAGCCGGCGGAGCCCGCCTCGGAGCCCGTCGTCCCGAGGTCGCCGGCGCCGACGTCGACGCCCTCGGCGCCGCTGCCGCCCGCGCCGACCTCGGCGCCGGTCTGGACCTCCTCGCCCGCGCTCACGTCGCCGGTGCCGGTCTCACCGGTCGAGGTCTCGCCCTCGAAGCCGGTGCGCTGCTCCTCACCCGCGCCGATCTCGGAGCTGCCCACGTCCGACGACGACGCCTCGCCCGTGCCGCCGTAGCTCTCCGTGTCGTCCGCGTGCGCCGCGCCGGCGAGGCCGAGCGCCGCGACGATCGCCACCAGGAACCTTGGACCCATGTGCGTTGCCTCCCGTTCGGGTTCCCTCCCAGGGTGCACACGACGGCGCGCCGCGGCAGGGCCGGAGGCAGGAGGGCGAGGCGGGGAGCGGGCGGAAGGCCGGGAGCTAGAAGCTGTTCCCGATGGTGAACTCGAACAGGTACGACTCGTCCTGCGGCCGCGGGGTGATCGGGATGCCCCACTCGAACCGCAGCGGGCCGATCGGCGAGAACCAGCGGAAGCCGAAGCCGGTGGAGTGGAAGACCCCGAGCGGCAGGTCGTGCTGCGGGTCGTCGAAGAAGGCGCGGTCGGGCGCCCAGACGTTGCCGACGTCGTAGAACACCACGCCGCGGATGCCGACCTTGTCGATGATCGGGAACTCGAGCTCGTTGTTGAGGACGAGCTGCTTGTCGCCTCCGGTGACGTACGAGAAGAGCTGCGACTGCGGATCGTTGCCGAAGCCGACCTCCTTCGTGGGCCCGATCGACCGCAGCGTGTAGCCGCGCACCGAGTTGATGCCGCCCAGGTAGTAGTACTCGGAGATCGGCAGCATCTCGCCGCCGGCGTCGATGTAGCCGACGGTCGCGTTCACCTTGAAGACGAGCTTCCACACCGGCTGGAAGTACCAGCGCGAGACGCCGGTGTAGCGGGTGAAGACGAAGTCGGAGAGCAGGAGCGGGTCCGCGCGCTCCACCGAGACCGACTGGGTGAAGCCCTGCGACGGGAAGAGCCGGTTGTTCCGCGTGTCCCAGTTGAGGGTGAGCCGCGCCGAGGAGGTGACGCCGTCCGCGAAGGCGCCCGCGAGCGGCACGGTGCCGGTGGTCGAGCCGCCGGCGGTCACCTCGA
Source organism: uncultured Myxococcales bacterium (assembly GCA_964504805.1). Taxonomy (GTDB): domain Bacteria; phylum Myxococcota; class Myxococcia; order Myxococcales; family Vulgatibacteraceae; genus CAZDGH01. The sequence continues at coordinate 5,662 of CAZDGH010000025.1, forward strand.
CGTCCTCGAGGGTGTAGGTGAGGAAGAGCCGCAGATCCTCGGTGAAGCCGACCGGCAGCGGGTGGCCGAAGGTGACGTCGCCGCCGATGGCGTCGCGGACGAAGCCGCCGTAGTCCGCCTGCGTCTTGAAGAAGTCGAAGGCGAACGTCCACTCCGAGTCGAAGAGGTACGGCTCCACGAACTGCAGCTGCACCAGCTGGCGGAGCGACGAGAGCTGCGCCGACAGCGACGCCGACGGGCCCCAGCCGATCAGGTTGTTCTGCGAGACCTGCGCGGTGGCGATGAAGCTCTCCACCGACGAGAAGCCGGCGCCGACCTGGAAGGTGCCGGTGGGCTTCTCCTTCACCTCGACCACGCCGATGATCAGCGTGTCGGTGGAGCCCTTCCGCGTGGAGAACTCCACCGTCTCGAAGAAGCCGAGCGCGTTGACGCGGGCCCGCGACTGCCGGAGCCGGGTGCCGTTGTAGAGCTCGCCCTCGTAGACGCGGAGCTCGCGGCGGATGACCTTGTCGCGGGTCTTGTCGTTCCCGACGATCTCGATCCGCTCCCAGCGGACCTTCTTGCCCTTCTGGATGTCGAAGGTGAGGTCGACGATGCGGTCCCTGGCGTGGACCGCGGTCAGCGGGGTGATGTTGACGTAGGCGTACGCCTCGTCGTGGTAGACGTCGGTGAGCGCCTGGATGTCCCGCTGCAGCCGCGAGCGCGAGAAGATCTGGCCGCTCTCGGTGCTCATCTTCGCGAACAGGTCCTCCTTGGTGGTGAGGATGTCGCCCGCGAAGTCGACCTTGCCGATGGAGAACTGCTCGCCCTCCTCCACCGGGATGGTGATGTAGAGGAACTGCTTGTCGGCGGAGAGCGCGGTGGTCGGCTTCCCGAACTTCACGTTGATGTAGCCGTTGTCGTAGTAGACGCCCTGCGCGAGCTGCAGGTCGCGGGCGAAGACGTCCTCGCGGTAGGTGCCGCTGCCGGTGAGGAACGAGAAGAAGTCGCCCTCCTGGGTGAGCATCGCCGCCTTGAGGTCCCCGGCCGGGATCTTCTCGTTGCCGAGGAAGCGGATCTCCTTCACCACCACCTTGGCGTGCTCGTCGACGACGAAGACGACGTCGACCTCCCCAGGCCCGACCTCGCGGATCTCGTAGGAGACCTCGGCGAGGTAGAAGCCCTTCTCGACGTACTGCTGGGTGAGCTTGGCGACGTTGCGCTTCACCGCCTGCAGGTCGAAGACCTGGAACGGCTGGACGTCGATCTCCTTCTCCAGGTCCTCGCTCGAGATCTCGTCGTTGCCGCGGAGCTTCACCTCGCGGATGGCGGGGCGCTCCTCGACCTTGACGGTGAGGACGACGCCCTTCGAGGTCTCCTCGGCGTCGATCTGCACGTCGGCGAAGAGGCCGAGGGCGAAGATCTGCTTCAGGTCCTTGCGGACGTCCTTCGGGTCGAAGAGCTCGCCGACCCGGGACGCCATCGCGGCGACGACCGCCGCCTCCTCGGCGCGGCGCTCCCCCTCGACGACGATGCGGGCGATCCGCGAGCTGTCGTCCTCCCGGGCCTCGCCGGCGCCGGGCTTCGGACGCACCGGCGGCGGCGGCGCGGCCTGTGCGGAGGCCGCGGCCGGAGCCAGGAGCAGGAGGACGAACGCGATCGCGGCGGCGCGGCGCATGGGGGCGGAAAAAGGCGCGCCAACGTAGGCGATCCCCGGCGGAGCCACAAGGAGTTTCCCGAGGTTCGGCCGCCGCGCGTCCGCTAGACGGGAACCACGCGGCCCGCCTCCATGCGGAGGCACCGCGGGAGCGACCGCGCCAGCTCCTCGTTGTGGGTGACCACCACCGTGGTCATCCCGAGGTCGCGGTTCAGCTCGAACAGCAGCTGGTGGATCTCGCCGCCGGTCCGGGGGTCGAGGTTGCCGGTGGGCTCGTCGGCGAGGAGCAGCCGCGGCCGCGTCGCCAGCGCGCGGGCCAGGGCCACGCGCTGCTGCTCGCCGCCGGAGAGCTCCGAGGGGCGGTGGTCGAGCCGGTGGCCGAGGCCGACCCGCCCGAGGATCTCCTTCGCCCGCGCCAGCGCCTCCTCCCGCGGCACCCGCCGGACGAGGAGCGGCATCATCGCGTTCTCCGCCGCGGTGAACTCGGGCAGCAGGTAGTGCGACTGGAAGACGAAGCCGACGGTGTTGTTGCGGAAGTCCGCCAGGGCGACCTCGTCGCGGGCGTAGACGTCCTGCCCCTCGAAGAGGACCGTGCCCTGGGTCGGCACGTCGAGGGTGCCGAGCAGGTGCAGCAGCGTGCTCTTCCCGGCGCCGCTCTTGCCGACCAGGCCGAGGATCTCGCCCTTCCGCACGGTGAGATCCGCGCCGTCGAGCACGCGGACCACGTGGTCGCCCATCTCGTAGTACTTCACCAGGCCCTTCGCCTCGACGAGCGGGACCTCAGTCATTGCGCAGGCCCTCGACCGGCGAGAGGCGCGAGGCGTAGAGCGCCGGGAAGATGGTGGCGAGGTACGAGAGCACCACCGCCGTCACCGCCACCAGCCCGAACTGCCCGCCGTCGATCCGCACCGGCAGGTTGGGGATGTAGTAGACCTCCGGGTCGAGCGGGATCGGGAAGACCGAGATCACCCCGCAGAGCAGCAGCCCGAGCACCAGGCCGAGCGCGGTGCCGATGGTGCCGATGGCGAGGCCCTCGAGGACGAAGATCTTCATGATCGAGCCGTCCCGGGCCCCCATCGACTTCATGATCGAGATCTCCTTCCCCTTCTCGAGGACGAGCATCACCAGGGTGGAGAGGATGTTGAAGCAGGCGACCAGGACGATGAAGGCGAGGATGACCGCCATCACCAGCTTCTCGAGCTTCAGCGCCGAGAAGAGGTTCTTGTTCATCTCGCCCCAGTCCTTGACGCGGAACGGGTAGCCCTCGAGCTTCGAGAGCACCGCGCGGCCGATGCGCCGGGCGTCGTCGATCTCCGTGACCTTGAGCTCGAGGCCGGTGACCGCGCCGCCCATCTTGAAGAAGCTCTGGGCCACCGGCAGCGCGATGTAGACGAACTTCGAGTCGTACTCGTACATCCCCGAGTAGAAGACCGCGGCGACGCGGAACTGCATGCTCTTCGGCTGCGGGCCCATCGGGCCGAGCTCGCCGGCGATCGGCGAGACGATCGTCACCGTGTCGCCGACGAAGACCTTGAGCTGCCGGGCGAGCTCCTTGCCGAGCACGATGCCGGGGAGCTGGTTCTTCTCGGCGGGCGCGGCCTGCGCCGCGGCGGCCTTCTCCTGCTTCGCGGGCGGCTCGTAGGGCAGCCCCTTCTCCTGCGCCTCGAGGCGGCGGAGCTCCTCGGCGATGGCGAGGACCTCCTCCTGCACGCTGGGCCCGGCGCCGCCGAGCTTCGGCTGGAGCGGGATCTCCTCCGGCGCCGAGAGCCACTCGAGGCGGCCCTCGTGCGTCTCCTCGATCTCCCGCGGGAGCTCGGTGACGGTGCCGACCGTCGCCGGGTCGATGCCCTTGATGAGCACGCCGGCGAGGTTCGTCTCGGTGGTGATCATCACCTCGTTGAGCACGAACGGGGTGACGCCGACGACGCCCTCGGTGTCCTTCGCGGTCGACGCCCGCTCCCTCCAGTCGTCGAAGGAGCCGTACTTGAGGACGATGGCGTGGGCGTTGGTGCCGAGGATCTTCTTCTTCAGGTCGAGCTCGAAGCCGCTCATGACCGAGAGCACCACGCAGAGCGCCATCACGCCGACGGCGACGCCGCCGATCGAGATCACGGTCATGATCATCGTCGGGCTCCGCTTCTCCTTCCGGAGCAGGAGCACCGTGGCGAGGATCCCGGGCACGAGGCCGAGGGCGAAGCAGGCGAGGCCGGCGAGCAGCCGCCCCGAGAGCCGGAGGTGGGCCTTGGCGACGAACGCCTCGTAGCCGAAGCCGAGGTCGAGCTTGGTGCCGGCGCCGAGCATGTACCCGACGGTGCCGCCGATCGACGGGAAGAGCACCAGGCCGAAGGCGACGAAGAGCGGCGCGAACCAGAGCGCGCCCTCGGGGATCGGCGCGAACAGCGCGGGGCCGAGGCCGGTGGCCACGAGCAGGACGGCGTAGCCGGTGCCGGCGACGATGCCGGCGCCGGCGAGGATCTCCCAGAAGCCCACCCGGCGGGAGAGCGCGGTCGCGGCCCAGCCGGCGCCGAAGGCGACGAGCGCGGCGGCGGCGGCGGCGAGGAGCTCGGCGCGGTCGGCGCGGACGCCGAGGGTCGCGTTCAGGAACAGCGCGCCGGGGCCGAGGCAGGCGAGCGCCACGTGATCGAGCAGCGCCACGCCCACCAGCGCGACCAGCGAGAAGCGCGGCACGCCGGGGCGCTTCATCGGCGCCGGCGGGAGCGGCACCCGCTCCGCCCCCACCGGCGGGGGCGGCGGTAGCGGGGCTGCTTTCGCCTCGACCTCGATCCGCTGCTCGCTCACGCGCGCGACTTCAGGAGCGGGAAGAGGATGACGTCGCGGATCGAGGCGGCGTCGGTGAGCAGCATCGCCAGCCGGTCGATGCCGATGCCCTCGCCCGCGGTGGGCGGCATCCCGTGCTCGAGCGCCACGATGTAGTCCTCGTCGTGGTCCATGGCCTCGTCGGAGCCGCGCTCCTTGGCCCGGACCTGCGCCACGAAGCGCTCCTTCTGGTCGAGCGGGTCGTTGAGCTCGGAGAAGGCGTTGGCGATCTCGCGGCCGGCCACGAAGAGCTCGAAGCGGTCGGTCACGCTCGGGTCCCGGTCGTTGCGCCGGGCGAGCGGCGAGATCGAGGTGGGGAACTCGGTGATGAAGGTCGGGTTCACCAGGGTGTGCTCCACGTGCTCGTCGAACAGCGCCGCCAGGAGGTGGCCGGCGTCGTCCTGCTCCTCGATCGACTTCCGCTCCGCCGGCGTGCCCTCGAAGCGCGCGAGGAGCAGGCCCTTCAGCTTCCCGGGATCGGCGAGGTCGCCCTCCTCCAGGGAGAGCCCCGCCTTCCGCACGCCTTCGAGCACCGCCTGGGCCATGGGGATACGCGCCCACGGGGCTGCGAAGTTCAGCTCCTGGCCCTGGTACGGGACCTTCTCGCTCCCGACCAGCTCGCGGGCCGCGCCGGCGAACATCTGCTCGGTGAGGTCCATGAGGTCGTGGTAGGTCGCGTGCGCCCAGTAGAACTCGAGCATGGTGAACTCGGGGTTGTGCTGGGTGCTGATCCCCTCGTTCCGGAAGTTGCGGTTGATCTCGTAGACGCGCTCGATCCCGCCGACCACGAGCCGCTTCAGGTACAGCTCCGGCGCGATGCGCAGGTAGAGCTGCATGTCGAGGGTGTTGTGGTGGGTGACGAACGGCCGCGCCGCCGCGCCGGTGACGAGCGGGTGCATCATCGGCGTCTCGACCTCGAGGAAGCCCCGCTCGTCGAGGAACCGCCGGATGTACTGGACGAGGCGCGAGCGCTTCACGAACGCCTCGCGCACCTCGGGGTTGGTGGCGAGGTCGAGGTAGCGCTGCCGGTAGCGCGTCTCCACGTCGGTGAGGCCGTGGAACTTCTCCGGCAGGGGCCGGAGCGCCTTGGTGAGGATCGTCCACTCGTCGGCGACGACGGTCAGCTCGCCGGTCCGGGTGCGGATGGCGCGGCCGCTCGCCGCGGCGACGTCGCCGAGGTCGAGGAGCTCGAGCAGCCCGAAGCCGGCGTCGCCGAGCTTGTCCTTCTTGAGCTGGAGCTGGACGTCCCCGGCGCGATCCCGGAGCTTCAGGAAGGCCATCTTGCCGAGGTTGCGGACGGCGACGACGCGGCCGGCGACGCTCCAGGTCGTCCCGTCCTGCTCGACGACCTCGTTGGGCGCGTCGCCGAAGCGGGCCCGGAGGTCGGCCGAGACGTGGGCGACCTTGCGGCCGTTGCCGAAGGGGTCGACGCCGCGCGCCCTGAGCTTCTCGGCCTTCTGGAGCCGCGCCTCCCGCTGCGCCTCGAGGCTGCTCGTCCCCTCCTGCCCGTCGCGATCCGCCATGGAGTCCTTCCGCTGTCCACCCGTGAGAAGCGCGGCACAATAAGGAGGCGAAAGAGAACCCGTCAAGGCGCGCACGGCTTCCTTGTGGCCTCGGGTGCCGCTTGGTACGGTCTCGGAACCACGAGGGATTCCGGCCTCGCGCGCCGCGCGACCCCGGGCAGACGACAGAGGCGCACGAAGCTTGCCCGGAACACGAGAGAAGGCCGCGGCCGCCCTCGCCCTGCTCCTCATCGCGGGCTGCCGGCCCGTGGCCCCCGAGGGCCGCGAGGTCGTCGACTGCGGCGCGCTCGTCGGCCGCGCCGACATCGGCCGGATCCTCCCGCGCGACTGCGCCGCCGAGCTCGAGCAGGTGGTACCGGCGGGCGGCCTCGCCGAGCGGGAGCTGCCCACCTCGACGCGGGCGGCGCAGCGGAACCTCGACCGCGCCCTCGCCGAGGCGTCGGACCTGCTCGGCCTCATGCGCGCCGAGGTCCGCGATCTGTGCGAGGAGTTCAACCGGTGCGGCGTGCCCGAGGCCGAGTACCGCGCCCGGCGCGAGGCGGTGGGCACCGCGGCGCGGGCGATCCGGCAGCTCGGCGAGAAGGCGCTCGCCGACTTCGGGCCGCAGGCGGCGGCGTCGCGACAGGCGCTCGAGGCCTACCTCGCCCGCGAGGCCAGCGCCTTCGGCGGCGGCGGCCGCCGCACCGCGGGCACCTGCCCGCCGCACTGGCCGGTGGACTGCCACGACGGCTCCTGCGCGCCCGCCGGCGCGACCTGCTGCGGCAACGGCCTCTCCTGCCCCGCCTCCACGCTCTGCTGCGGCACGGCCTGCTGCCCGCCCGACGCCACCTGCCGGCCCGACGGCACCTGCGAGGGCGGCTCGTTCGCGCTCGGGTGCACCGGCGGCTTCCCGTCGACCTGCCCCGACGGCAGCTGCGCGCCGGCGGGCGCCGACTGCTGCGGGGGCGGCACCTTCTGCAGGAGCGGCACCTGCTGCGGCTCGGTCTGCTGCGGCGAGGGCGAGTCGTGCGCCGCGCCGGGGCGCTGCGTCGCCGGCGCCGCCGTCGCCGCCGCGGGCGGCTGCGACGACCCTTCGCTCCCGGTCGAGTGCCCGGACGGCACCTGCGCCCCGACCGGCGCGCACTGCTGCGGCAACGGCAAGATCTGCCGCGCCGGCACCTGCTGCGGCGACGAGGAGTGCTGCCAGTCCGGGCAGGCCTGCGTCGAGGGCCGCTGCGTCGGCCCGGTGGCCGCGAGCCCCGACTGCGCCGGCGACACGCCGGTCACCTGCCCCGACGCGTCGTGCGCCCCCGTGGAAGCCTCCTGCTGCGGCAACGGGAAGTTCTGCCCCGACGGCCTCGCCTGCTGCGGCGAGACCGAGTGCTGCATGTTCGGCGAGGTCTGCGCCGCGGGCCGCTGCGTCGCCGGCGGCGGAGGCGCGGCCCCGCCGCCGGGCGGCCCGTGCACCGGCGAGTACGCCTACACCTGCCCCGACGGCACCTGCGCGCCGCCGGGCGCCGACTGCTGCGACAACGGCAAGTTCTGCCGCACCGGCGCCTGCTGCGGCGAGGAGGAGTGCTGCCAGGGCGCCGAGACCTGCGTCGGCGGCCGCTGCGTCGGCCCGGACGGCGCCGCGCCGAGCCGCCCCTGCGACGCCTCGGCGCCGCAGCGCTGCCCCGACGGCTCCTGCGCCCCGCTCGGCGCCGCCTGCTGCGGCAACGGCAAGTACTGCACGCGCGGCACCTGCTGCGGCGACGAGGACTGCTGCCAGGGCGGCGAGATCTGCGTCGGCGGCGCCTGCGTGAAGGGCGGCGACGCCTAGCGCCGCTCCGCGGCGAGGCTCCAGGCTCCGCGGCGCCGCTTCGCGGCGAGGCTCCAGCAGCCAGGCTCCAGGCTCCAGCAACCCGCGCCGCTTCGCGGCGTAGCCACCGCGACGCGCGAGCGCGAGGCGCGGAGCGCCGAGCGGTCAGGTGGCTGGAGCCTGGAGCCTGGAGCCTGGCCCCTACGGCGCCATCATGACCAGCATCAACGCCACCGCCACCGCGAGGAGGATCGGGACCGCGGCCTCGACGGGGAAGCGCGTGGCGAGGAGCGCGCTCGCGCCCTGCAGGCCGAGCTCGCGGCGGCGGGCGCGCTTGGTGCGCTTCACGACGCGGGAGGTGAAGTCGCCGGCCGGGCGGGTGCGCGGCGAGCCGCGGACGAGGGCGACGGCGGTGGCGAAGCGGTCGTACTCCTCGCGGCAGCTCTCGCAGCGGCCGAGGTGATCCTCGAGGAGGCGCTCGTCGGGCGGGGGCAGCTCGGCGTCGACGTAGGCCGAGAAGAGGCCCGTCGCGGTCTCGTGGGAGAGCGTCTCCTGGTGGCTCTGTGCCGTCATCGTGCGCCCTTCCCTTCCTCGGCCTGCAGCTTCGCGACGATCGTAGCGAGGTGCGCGCGGGCCCGGTGCAGCCGCGACTTCACCGTGCCCTCCGGCTGATCGGTGATGTCCATGATCTCCTCGTAGCTCAGCCCCTCCACGTCCCGCAACACGACCAGGAGCCGGTGCTCCTCGGACAGCTCGGCCATCGCGCGCTTGAGGAGGCTCGCGACCTGCCGCTGCTCCAGGATGCGGTCGGGCCGCTTCTCCTCCTGGTCCTCGTCGAGGTCGGCGAGCTCGGGCGCGTCCTCGAGGTTCACGTTGCGGCCGTCCTTGCCGCGGCGGCCCAGGTACTTGATCCGGTTGAGGCAGTGGTTCTTCGCCACCCGGAAGATCCAGGTCGAGAGCCGCGACTCGCCGCGGAACTTGCCGACGGCGCCGTGGACCGCGACGAAGACCTCCTGGGCGAGGTCCTCGGCCTCCTCGCGGTCGCCGATCATCCGGAAGAGGAGGTCGAAGACCCGGTCCTGGTGTCCGCGGACGAGCTCGGCGAAGGCGCGCTCGTCGCCCCGGCGGATCCGGGCGACGAGCTGCAGCTCCCGGGCGCGGGTCGCCTCGTCCGCCTCGCGGCGCTCCGGCAGCGGCGGCGGCCGGGGGACCGGGGGGCCCGCGCCGAGGTCCGCTGCGGGTGCGCCCCCGGCCAGCCGCTCGGGAGGTGCGTCCTCTGCCGTCGCCTGCGCGTCGAGCATCTCGGTGCCTTCCGGGCGCGCGGCTCCCATCGCCCGCGAGTATAGACAGGCGCCTCCCGCGCCGGTTCCACGCCCGCCCCCGGGACGGCAAACGGCCCGTCCTTCCGCCCCCTTCCCCGCCGTGGTAGGGAGCGCCCCCATGCCGGTCGTCGACAAGCGGGACGTGCTCGCGGGGATGCTGCTCGGGGCCCTGGCGGGGCTGCCCATCGCCGCGGTGATCGCGGGCTCGATCTCCTGGTACTCGCTGGCGAAGCACCAGCGGCAGCTCCTCCGGGACATGGACGCGGGGATGGCCGTGATCGCCGTCGAGCCGCTCCCGGCCGGCCAGCCGATCAAGGCGTCGCAGCTCGCGCAGCGGGCGGTGCTCCGGCTGACGATCTCGACGAACACCGTGCTGCCGGAGGAGTCCGAGGAGCTCGCCGGGAAGGCGCCGGCGATCTCGTTCGAGAAGGGCGACCTCGTCCTCCGCTCCGCCTTCGGCCTCGCCCCGCGGGCCCCCGAGACCCCGTGACGGGTTCACCGTCGGTGACGAGGATCACGCTGCGAGTCCCCCCTTCCTTTCCGTGATCGCGAGGGCGGATACTCGCTCGTTCCCGATCGCTTCCCGGAGGCAGCCGATGTCCCTGCGCCCGTACGCGCCCGCCGCGTCCCTCGCGCTCCTCGCCGCGCTCGCGGCGTGCGACGTCAAAGTCGAGTCGGTCAACGCCTACGACCCGGCGTCGTCCGATCCGGCCCCGGCGTCGGTCAGCGGCAAGGTGCTCGCGCCCGGGCTGTCGCAGGACGCCGACGTGCCGGTGCGGCTGCGCAGCCTGCGCGATCCCGCCGAGGCGACCGAGCGCATCACCGACGCCGGCAGCGGCGAGGAGCGGCCGTTCCGCTTCGACTCGGTGAAGCCGGGGCAGTGGGCGCTCGAGGTGTCGATCACCGGCTACGACCCGGTGACGCGGCTGCTCGAGGTCGGCATCGGCGAGGACCTCGACGTCGGGCTCGTCACCCTGGTGCCGCAGGTCGGCGATCGCGGCGGCGCGCTCCACGGCGTGGTCACCCTCGAGGGCCGGCCCGACGGCGGCCACGCGGACGTGGTGGTCGACCTCGACGGCGGCGCCGAGACGCGGATCACCGACGGCACCGGCGCGTTCCGCATGGAGGGCGTGCGGCCCGGCGCGCACCTCCTGCAGCTCCGGCACCCGGACTTCCTCTCCCTCGACGCGCCGCTCGAGGTCGTCGTCGAGGCCGGCGGCGACCTCGACGTGAACGACGGCGGCGCGCGGCCGCTCGTGCTCCGCGCCAACCCGGGCACCATCCGCGGCACCGTGCTCGTCGAGGACGCGTTCGGGCAGCTCGTCCCGTCCGCCGGCGTCGAGGTCGCGGTCGAGGGCGGCGCGGGCTCCGTGCAGACCGACGCCGAGGGCGCGTTCTCGCTCCCCGACGTGGTGCCGGGCGACCGCGTCCTGGTGGCGTCGGCGCCGGGGCACGTGCCGGGCCGCGTCGCGGTCGTGCTCCGCGGCGGGCAGACGGTGGCGCTGCCGGACCCGATCGACCTCCGCTACGAGAAGGGCTCGCTCTCCGGCACCGTGCGCCTCACCGACCGGAACGCCGGCGAGTTCGACCTGCTCACCGTCGAGCTCCGCGGCCCCGACGACCTCGCGCTCGCGGCGCTGCCCCGCGACTCGGTCGAGCTCCGGAGCGGCGGCTACGGCTTCGTCGGCCTGCCGGTCGGCACCTACCGGATCGTGGCGCGGCACGACGAGTACGGCGTCGGCGAGGCCGAGGTCGTCGTCGCGGCGGGCGCCGAGACCGCGGTGCCCGAGCTCGAGCTCTCGCGGCTGCAGGGCGACTTCGCCATCGACGGCGGCGCGCCGTACACCAACGATCCGGAGGGCGACGTCGTCCTCCGGTTCCAGCTCCCGGCGAACGCCTCCGAGCTCCGCGTCTCGCAGGACGTCACCGTGTTCGACGGCGACCTCGGCTGGCAGCCGGTGCCGCCGGACGGGATCGTGCCGTTCGCCATCGAGCTGCTCGACGGCGAGCAGACGATCTTCGCCCAGATCCGCGACTCCGACGGCGCGGTCGGACGCCTCCTCCAGTCGTCGATCGTCCGCGACACCTCCGGGCCGCTGCCGTCGCAGGCGCCGCCCGCGGTCGTGGTGGGCTCCGGCGGCGGCTTCGCGCGGGAGGCCGACGGCACGCTGACGATCTCGCTCCTCGCCGCCGACCCGCCGGCGGGCGGCGCGCTGGTGTCGAGCGGCGTCGGCCGCGTCGAGGTCTGGATCGACGTCGCGGCCGTGCCCGACACCTCGAACCTCGCCTCCTCGCCGTACGTGACCAGCCCGCTCGTCGTCCAGCGGGTCGCGCCGGATCCGCTCTCCGACGGCGAGCGGCTCGTCCACGCGGTGTTCTTCGATCGCGCCGGCAACGCCTCGCCCGAGGTGGCCGTGCCGGTGGTGCTCGACCGGGTGGCGCCGCAGGGCTCGATCCACGTCGTCGCCTCCGACGCGGCCGACTCCTTCGTCCGCGACACCCGGGTGCGGGTCGAGATCGCCGGCACCGACCTGAACGGCCCGCTCGAGGTCCGGCTCGCCAACACCTCGGCCCTCGGCCAGGCGCCGTTCGTGCCCGCCGACGCGGTGATCGAGCACACGCTGCCGTTCGGCGACGGGCCGAAGACCGTCTTCGCGGAGCTCCGCGACGCCGCCGGCAACCTCTCCGCGCAGCTGTCGGACGACGTCACCCTCGACACCTCGGCGCCGATCGCCCAGGGCCTGCTCGTCGCCGCCGGCGCCCAGGCGGTCGCGCTCCGCGACGTCGACGTGCACGCCCTCGGCTCGGGCGCCGTGGAGATGGAGCTCTCGGTGGTCTCGCCCTCGGGCGCGGTGCAGTCGCTGGTCGTGCCGTTCCCCGACGGCCAGGTGACGCTCGCCGACGAGGAGGGCGAGCACCGGGTGACCGCGGTCCTCGTCGACGCCGCCGGCAACCGCTCGAGCGCCGTGACCGACACCGTCGCCCTCGACGTCACCCCGCCCGCCGGCGGGGCGGTGTCGATCGAGGAGGGCGCGTTCGTGCCGGCGCCGGCGGTGACCCTCGCCCTCGCGGCGCAGGGCGCCTCGCGGATGCGGGTCGCCGCCGACGGCCTCGTCGACACCGAGCCCGAGCAGCCGTTCGCCGGGTCGCTGGCGGTGGTGCTCCCGGGCGCCGACGGCGCGAAGACCGTCGAGGTCGTCTTCCTCGACGAGGCCGGCAACGCCTCGCCGCCGGCGCAGGCGACCACCACCCTCGACCGCGCCTTCCCGACGCCGGGCCCGACGCCGCTCGCGGTGCTGGTGCCGCCGCCGTTCACCGCCGCCAGCACCACCGCGGTGAACCTGCGCTTCGACGCCGCGGGCGCCGACGAGCTCCGCTATGCGGCCGCCGCCACCCCCGCCGGCGGCGCCTGGGTCCCGTACACCACCGACGGCCTGGTGCTCCTCCCGGCGCCCGACGGCACCAAGGACGTGAGCGTCGAGTTCCGCGACCGGGCCGGCAACACCATCGGGCCGTTCGCGGTGCAGGTGGAGCTCGACACCGCGCCGCCGAACGCGCAGGGCCTCGTCCTCGCCGGCGGCGCCGAGGCGACGCGGCAGCTGCTCGTCGACGTCGAGGCCGTCGGCACCGGCGCCACGACGATGGAGCTCTCGGTGCTCGCCCCGTCCGGCGCGCTGCAGACGATCACCGCGGCGGTGCCGACCACGCAGGTGACCCTCGCCGCCGAGGAGGGCAGCCACCGCGTCACCGCCACGCTGCTCGACGACGCCGGCAACCGCGCGGCGGCGATCTCCGAGACGATCGACTACGACGTCACTGCGCCCGCCTCCGGCTCGGTCTCGATCCTCGACGGCGCGGCGGTGCGCTCGCGCAACGTGAGCCTCTCGCTCTTCGCCCTCGGCGCCACGCGGATGCGCGTCGCCGTCGACGGCGTGGTGGACACCGAGCCGCTGCAGCCCTACGCGACCTCCCTCGGCGTGGCGCTGCCCGCCGGCGACGGGCCGAAGACGGTGGCGGTGGTCTTCGCCGACGCCGCCGGCAACGAGAGCGCGGCGGTCACCGCGGCGACCACCCTCGACACCGCCGCCCCGGTGCCGGGCGGCACGCCGCTCTCGGTGGTGCTGCCGGCGCCGTACACGCAGGCGCGCGACACCGCGGTGAACCTGGCCTTCTCCGCCACCGGCGCCACCGAGATGCGCTACGCCACCGGCGCCTCGCCGGCGTCGGCGCCGTGGGTGCCCTACGCGGCGACCGGCGTCGTCTTCCTCCCGGCCACCGACGGCGCGTACACGGTGAGCGTCGAGCTCCGCGACGACGCCGGCAACGTCGTCGGACCGTTCACGGCCTCCGTCACCCTCGACACCGCGCCGCCGACGAGCCCGCAGCTCACCCTGCCCGGCCAGACGCCGTACACCACCAGCCGCACCCTCACCCCGACGCTGACCGCGACCGGGGCGTCGTTCATGAAGATCGGCACGGACGCCTCGCTCTCCGGCGCGGCGCTGCTGCCGTACGCGGCCGGCGCCTACAACGGGCTGGCGGCGCTCGGCGCCGACGGGGTCGCCACCGTCTACGCCCAGTTCGTCGACGCCGCCGGCAACGCCACCGGCATCCTGTCGGTGTCCACCACGGTGGACACGGTCGCCCCGGAGGCGCCGTCGCTGCGCCTCGCCTCGGCGAGCCCGACGAGCTCCACCACCGTCGCGGTGGAGCCGTTCGCGACCGGCGCCGCCGAGATGTCGTTCGTGGTCGACGGCGTCGCCGGCGCGTTCGTGCCGTACGCCCAGTCCGCGAACGTCTCCATCGGCGCCGCGCAGGGCGCCCACACCGTCGCGGTGCAGTTCCGCGACGCCGCCGGGAACACCACGCCGGCGGCGGCGCGGCCGTCGGTGACGGTCACCCTCGACACCACCGCCCCGACGCCGGGCGGCACGCCGATCCAGGTGGTGCTCGACGCCCCGTTCACCGAGGCGCGCACCAGCAGCGTGAGCCTCACCTTCTCGGCCACCGGCGCCGACGAGATGCGCTTCGCCGCCGCCTCGACGCCCACCGGCGCGGCCTGGGTACCGTACGCCGCCTCCGGCGTGCTGCTCCTCCCGGCGCCGGACGGCGACAAGACCGTGAGCGTCGAGTTCCGCGACCTCGCCGGGAACGTCGTGGGCCCGTTCACGGCCTCCGTCACCCTCGACACCGCGGCGCCCACCGGCCCGTCGGTGAGCCTCGGCGCCCAGGCGCCGTACAGCACCACCCGGAGCCTCACGCCGACGCTCTCCGCCACCGGCGCCTCGTTCATGAAGGTGAGCCACGATCCGGGCTTCGCCGGCGCGTCCCTCGTCGCCTACGCCGGCGGCGTCTACAACGGGCTCCCGGCGCTGGCCGCCGACGGCCCCGCCTCGGTCTACGCCCAGTTCTGGGACGCGGCGGGCAACGCCACGCCGGTGGTCTCGGCCTCGACCACCGTCGACACGCTGGTGCCGCAGGACGAGGCGCTCACGCTGGTGACGGCCTCGCCGACCTCGGCGTCGACCGTGACGGTGGCGCCGTTCGCCACCGGCGCGACGCAGATGCGCTTCTTCGTCGACGGCACGCCGGGCTCGCTGCAGCCGTACGCCGACACCGCCTCGGTCGCGATCCCCGCGGCCGACGGCGCCCACACCGTCGCGGTGGAGTTCCGCGACGCCGCCGGCAACGCCACGCCGGCCGCCTCGCGGCGCTCGGTCACCGTGGTGCGCGACACCGCCGCGCCGACCGCGCCGGCGCTCACCCTCCGCGGCTACATCGGCTACTACTGCGACTACCCGGGCGACCTCGACTGCGAGCCGGCGGCGAACCCCGACACCGCCACCTACACCCGCTTCGACGCCGTCGAGCTCACCGCCACCGCCACCGGCGCGACGGGCTGGGCGTTCGGCTCGGGCGTCCTCGACTGCGCCTCGGCCAGCTACGAGGCGCTGCCGCTCCCGACCGCGCTCCGCCGCGTCGGCGCCGGCCTCGGCGAGGGCGCGAACACGGTCACCCTCTGCTTCCGCGACGACGCCGGCAACACCAGCTTCGCCACCGGCTCGATCACCCTCGACACCACCCCGCCGGCGCCCGGCCGCGTCCTCTCGGTGGAGCCCTCGCACCGCGAGGTCTCGTGGACCTGGGGGCCGTCGCCCACCGTGGAGCCGGGGCTCGTCTACCGCGCGATCGAGCGGGGCACGTCCGGCGGGATCGAGTTCGTGAACGACACCGTCGTCGGACCGAGCGGCTCGCGCGACGTCACCGCCGACAACTGCACCGAGGTCGGGGTGATGGTCCGGGTCCACGACGTCGCCGGCAACGCCGCCGAGGCGAACGAGTCGTCCGCGACGCCGCGGTTCGCCGCTCCGGAGGACGTCGCGGTCGTCGGCTGGCACCGCACGATGGTGGCCACGTGGGATCCGGTCCCCGACGCGCACCACTACGAGCTCGAGCTCGTCGGCGCCAACGACCGGGTGCTCGCCTCCGGCCTCACCGCGAACGCCACCACCACCCGGATCTCGACCCTCGACGCCGGCTCGGATCTCGGGGACGGGAGCGCCTACTACGTGCGGGTGCGCGGCACCGACGCCGCCGGCAGCTGCGACGGCGACGTCGGCGCCTCCGAGGCCGACAGCACCCTCCTGCCGTCCGAGATCCAGAGCCGGTTCGGCGGCAGGTTCCTCGCCGGCGGCGGCGACTTCGACCTCGACGGCTTCGGCGACTGGATCAACGTCACCCGGCAGAACGTCGGCAACGTCATGAGCGGCCGGACCGGCGAGTCGCTGCTCATCGTCGGCCCGCGGGGCCGGTCGTCCGGCGCGGGCACGAACATGATCTTCGCCTCCGACCTCGACGACGACGGCGACGTCGACGTCGTCATCGCCGATCCCGAGCTCGACGAGCCGGCGGCCACCGGCCGGGTCACCGCGCACTCCGGCCGGGACGGCGCGGAGATCTGGTCGGTGACCGGCGTGGCCGGCGAGCAGTTCGGCGCGGCGCTGCTCGCGCCGGGCGACCTCACCGGAGACGGCGTCGGCGACATCGTCGTCGGCGCGCCGAGCGGCAACGGCGGCGCCGGCCGGATCCTGGTGCTCAACGGCGCGACCGGCGCCGCGGTGGGCGTCGGGATCAACGGCGCCAGCGTGCCGGCGGGCAGCCAGGACTTCGGCATGGCGCTCGCATCCACCACGTTCCCCACCGCCTCGTGCGGTGCGGGCGCGGTGGCGCCGTGCACCGTGATCCTCGTCGCCAGCCCGACCGGCACCTCGATGGCCGGCGGCCGCCTCGCCGCCGGCACCGCGACCGTGTTCCGGGCCAACGTCGTCGCCAACCCGACGTTCACGAGCCTCGCCGCGACGCGGCAGTGGAGCGGCGCCCTCGCGAACGCGAACCTCGGCACCGCGGTGGCCTTCGTGCCCGACGCGAACGGCGACGGCACGCCCGACGTGGTGCTCGGCGCGCCCGGCCAGGGCGCCGGCCGCATCGAGGTCTACTCGGGCGCCACGGGCGCGTCGCTGCGGAACATCACCGACCCGGCCGGCACCGCCGCCGCCCGGCTCGGCTCGAGCCTCGCGACCTCGGAGGACCTCGACGGCGACGGCGGCGGCGAGATCCTCGCCGGCGCCCCGGGCCAGTCGATGCTCTGCATGCTGACCAACGTCTTCTCCGCCGGCGGCAAGGCGGTGATGGTCTCCGCGAGCCGCGGCGACCTGCTCTGGGCCCGGAGCGGCGATCCCTGCGACTTCGGCAGCGCCCCGACCGCGCTCGGCACCGGCGTGGCCTTCGCCGACGTCGACGCCGACGGCGCGCCGAACTGGGTCGTCGGCGCGCCCGGCGCGGACCGGCCGTTCATCAACGACGCCGGCGTGACCTCGGTGTGGAACGGCGGCGACCTCGGCCTGTTCCCGGGCTCGCTCCGCTCCTTCAAGCTCTTCGAGCACGTGCTCTCGGGCACCGGCGGCACCCCGCCGTACACCTTCGCCTTCGCCGCCGGCTCGCCGGCTTCGTCCGGCACGATCACCGCGGAAGGCCTCTACCGCGCCGGCGGGCTCGTCGCGACCGACTACGTCACCGTCACCGACGCCAAGAGCCGCACCCGCACGGTGCCGATCGGCGTCTTCGACTTCAGCGAGCTGACCTCGTTCACGCCGGTGTTCGCGGAGCCGATCTCCACGGTCGCGGTGATCGGCGACGTGACCGGCCCGGGCGGCATCCCCGACGGGATCCGCGAGATCGCCGTGAGCTCGTCGTTCGAGCCGGGCAACGGCTGGCAGGACGCCGGCGTCGTGCGGGTCTACAACGGCTCGACCTACGCGCAGGTCTGGGCGTACACCGGCACGCTCATGAACAACGGCGTGGGCAGCGGCTTCCTCCCGCTCCCCGACCTCACCGGCGACGGCAAGCCGGAGCTGATCGTCGCCGGCTGGCACCCGGTGGGCGACGCCGTCTCCCACTTCGGCAACGCCGGCAACCTCCAGCTCCACAACGGCGCCACCGGCGCGCTGATCGGCAGCCAGGTCAATGGCGCCTCCGGCGAGCGGCTCGGCTGGGCGCTCGCCGCGGCTCCCACCGCGACGCGCCCCGGCCGCTTCGTCGCCACCGCGCCGTGGCGCAGCACCGACAACGGCGGCATCTACGTCTGCGAGGCGACCGCCGCGGCCCTCACCTGCACGGTCCGCCACACCTCGTCGGGCGTCGACGGCCAGCTCGGCACCTCGCTCGCGGTCGGCGACCTCACCGGTGACGGCGTCGACGAGGTGGTCGTCGGCGCCCCGAACCTGTCGGTCGACGGCGGCCGGATCGAGATCTTCGGCCTCGATCCGGACACCGACCAGATGACCCGGCGGCTCACGACCAACCCGACCGGCGGCGCCGATCGCTTCGGCTCGGCGGTGGCGATCGGCTCCGACTACGACTTCGACGGCCGGCCCGACATCCTCGTCGGCGCCGAGCTGCGGATCGCGCTCTTCGGCCCGGGCGACATCGTCTACGTCTCCTCGGCGAGCGGCCTCGAGCTCGGCTCCGCCGGCGAGGTCCCGGGCGCCGGCGAGGGCCTGAAGACCTTCGACGCCGACTTCGACGGCCGCCTCGACATCTATGGCAGCGGCGGCGGCGACCTCTTCCTGATGTCGGGGCAGACCCTCGACGCCTTCGGCCGGATCTCCACCGGCGACGAGTTCTACGACATCGGCGACCTCGACCTCGACGGCGTCGCCGACGTCGTCGCGGCCGACAACAACGACGTGCACGTGTACCGGTCGCAGGTACCTTAGAGAGAGGCTCCGGGCTCCAGGCTCCGGGCTCCAGCCACCACGGGGTCGTGGGTGGCTGGAGCCTGGAGCCTGGCTGCTGGAGCCTCAACGCGAAGCGGCGGCCGCTACTCCGGGATGGCGCGGCTCGGGTTCTTCTTCCCGAGCAGGAAGGCCTCGAGGAACGGCTGGATGTCGCCGTCGAGG
>CAZDGH010000025.1:24207-25550 GCA_964504805.1 uncultured Myxococcales bacterium
GACCTTGTCGACCTTCGAGGTCTCCTCGCCGGTCCGGATGTCCTTCACCAGCTGGTAGGGCGCGAGGACGTACGAGCGGATCTGGGAGCCGAAGGCGATGTCGGTCTTCGTCTCCTCGAGCGCCTGCTTCTCGGCGTCGCGCTTCCGCCGCTCCGCCTCGAAGAGCCGCGCCTTGAGGATCTTCCAGGCGACGTCGCGGTTCTTGTGCTGCGAGCGCTCGTTCTGCACCGCGACCACGATCCCCGTCGGGAGGTGGGTGATCCGGACGGCGCTCGAGGTCTTGTTGACCTTCTGGCCGCCGGCGCCCGAGGCGCGGAAGGTGTCGATCCGGACGTCCGACTCCTTCACCTCGATCTCGATCTCGTCGTCCACGTCCGGGTAGACGAACACGGACGCGAACGAGGTCTGCCGCCGGGCGTTGGCGTCGAACGGCGAGATGCGCACCAGCCGGTGCACGCCCGCCTCGGCCTTGAGGTAGCCGTAGGCCCAGTCGCCGCGGACGACGAAGGAGGCGCTCTTCACGCCCGCCTCCTCGCCCTCGGTGAAGTCGGCGAGCTCGACCTCCCAGCCCTTCCGCTCGCAGTAGCGCGTGTACATGCGGAGCAGCATCGCGGCCCAGTCCATGGCCTCGGTGCCGCCGGCGCCGGAGTTGATCTCGACGATGGCGCCGGTCCGGTCGTTGGGGCCGGAGAGCATCCGCCGGAACTCCAGGGCGGCGATCTGCGGCTCCACCGCGTCGAGCGCGGCGTCGACCTCGAGGCGGCTGGCCTCGTCGGCGGCCTCGTCGGCGAGGTCGAGGAGCACCTGCGCGTCCTCGAGGCCCTTCCACGGCTTGTCCCAGGCCCCGACCAGCTCCTCGGCCTGCGACTTCTCCCGGGTGCGGGCCTGGGCCTTCTTCGGGTCGTTCCAGAAGGCCGGGTCGTTCGACTCCTGGCCGATCTCCTCCGCGAGCCGCCGCCGGGGGTCTACCTCAAAGGCCCCTCCGCAGGCCCTCGAGCCGCTCCCGCATCGCAGCGATCCGCTCTCTCCGCTCGTCCGCCATCGCTCGTCTCCGTCCTGGCTCCGCGTGCCCCAAAAACGAGGGGCGCACGGACAACCGCCCGCGCGCCCCGAACATGTCCGCCCGGCGCCGTCAGCGCCCGAACCAGCTCTTCTCCATCTCGGGGCTCGAGAGCGAGACCGGCGGCTCGTCGAGCACCACCGCCTCCTCCTTGCGCTTCGGCGTCAGCTCCACCGCGGCGGTCGCCGCCGCGGTCGGCCCCCACACGGGGACGACCCCGGGCGGCGGCGTCGCGGAGGCGGCGGCCCCGACCCGCGGCGCGGGCCCGCCCCCCCCCCCGGCG
>CAZDGH010000026.1:0-14153 GCA_964504805.1 uncultured Myxococcales bacterium
GGCGGCGCGGGCGCGGCCGCCACCGCCGGCGCCGCGGGCGCCGCGGGCGCGAGCACCTCGCTCACCTTCGCGAAGGTGAACCCCTTGGCACGCAGCCCCTCGACGATCGCCGGCAGCGCCTCCAGCGTGTGCACCGCGGGACCGTTCATGTGCATCACCACGATCGAGCCGGGCTTCGCGCCGTCGAGGACGTTCTGGACGATCCTCGGGGCGCGGAACGACGCCTCGGCGTCGGCGGAGACGACGTCGAACGTGAGCACGGTCAGGCCGAGCTTCGCCGCCTCCTCGACCAGGCGGTCGTCGTACGCACCTCGCGGCGGGCGGAAGAGCGTCGGCGCCCGGCCGGTGACGTGGTGGAGCACGGCCTGCGAGCGCGCCAGCTCGGCGCGCATCTTCGCCCGGTCGTACTTCCGCATGTCGACGTGGGCCGAGCCGTGGCTCTGGAGCTCGAAGAGCGGATCGGCGGCGAGCTCCTGCACCACCTCGGGCCGCCACTTCGCCCAGCGCGAGGAGATGAACAGCGTCGCCGGGAGCTTCTCGCGGCGCAGGAAGTCGACGATGTCGCGGCGGAAGCCGCCGTGCTCGACCGTGGACGGGCAGGCGTCGAAGGTGAGGGCGATCCGCATCCCCTCGCGCGGGCCGTGGGCGACGACGGCGGGCGCGACCGGCGCCACGTCCGCGAGGTCCGGGACCTTCGCCTCGTCGACCGGGGCGGGGCTCGTACGCCGGGCGCCGGGATCGAACCCGTGCCCCCCGCCCACCGCCACCGGCCGGGTGTCCTGCGCCCACGCCGGCGTCGACGCGAGCGCGAGCGCGAGCAGCGCCGCGAGCCTGGCCATCGGGATCCGCACCGTCCGATCCCGCACGATCGACGGGGCGAAAGCAACCGGATCGCGCGCGGCGTCAGCGCAGCCGCTTGGTGTAGATCAGCTCGGCGATGCCGGGTACGACCATGTCGGGGATCCGGCCCACCTCGACGTACCCGCAGCGCCGGTAGAAGCGCTGGGCATCGACGTTGAAGTCCGTGACCAGCAGGTAGAAGTCCGGCGCGATCGCCGTCGCCCGCGCCTCCACCGCGGCGAGCAGCCGCTCGCCGTACCCCCGGCCCCGGCGCTCCGGCGAGACCGCGATCAGCCGCAGGTAGCCGCGGCCGAACGCGCCCTTCTCCATCAGCCAGGCGAAGCCCTCGACCCGGCCGTCCTCCTCGACGACGAAGACCGGATCGCCGGCGCTCGCGGCGCCCGCCAGCATCGCCGCCGCGCGCTCGGCCCCGAGGCCGTAGCGCTGCCAGAGCGGCGTCGCCCCGACGATGTCGCCGCAGCGCGCCGCGTCGGCCGGGACGAACGGCCGCACCGCCGGCTCGCTCACCGGCCCTCCCAGCGCTCGAGGAGCCTCCACGCCGCCGGATCGTCCGAGTCCTCGAGGAGCGCGCGGAGGAGCGTGCGCTCCTCGGGATCCTCGCGCTTGCCGGCGGCGACCAGCGAGAGGCGCTCGACCCGGCGCGGCGCCCACGGCTCGGCGAGCGCGCGGAGCACGAGGAGCGGGAGCGCGCCGCCCTGGGCGACGAGCTTCGCCACCGCGGCGTCCGCCGCCTCGCCGGGTGTCGCCACGAGGGCCGCCACCGCCACCGGCCGGTCGGCGCCGTCGCCGCCGGCGGCGGCGAGGGCCCACTCGCGCACGGCAGGATCGCCGAGCCGTGCCCGCGCCAGCCGGAGCGAGGGGTCGAGGCCGCCGCGGGCGAGGAGCGCCTCGAGGCAGCGCGCGGAGGCGCCGAGCCGCTCGCACGCCGCCGCGACCTTCGGCCCGTGCTCAGGCGCGCCCTTGCGGAGCAGCTCCGCGAGCGTCGCCGCGTCGTCCGGCGAGGCCACGGCGAGGAGCGCGTCGAGGAGCGTGCTCCGCTCGCCGCGCCGCGCGCCGGAGAGGTAGGCGCGGGCGAGGTCGGGCACCGCCTCGCGGTCGCGGGTCTTCTCGACCCAGCGGGCGATCGGCTCGAGGTCCAGGCCCGGCTCGCCCTCGGCGAGGAGCCGCCGCACGAGCGGCCGCGCCTCGGGGTGACCGCCGTGGGCGAAGGCCCACAGCACCGCGTCGCGGTCGAAGTCGGGCCGCTTCGAGAGCGCCATCAGCGCGGCGTACGGCTTCGGTCCGGTCGGCAGGAGGCGGTGCGCGCCCACGTCGGCCGCGAGCATCGCGTCGGGCCCGGCGGCGAGCTTCTCCAGCGCCGCCTCCCGCGCCGCGGCCGGCAGCCTCGCCAGCTCCACGTACCGCCGCACCGCCTTCGGCCAGGGCGCGTCGGCGCCGTCGACCTCCTCGTTCACGCGCGCGCCCTGCGAGGGCACGAGGCGGAAGCGGCTCCCGCGCCGCTCGAGGAACAGCAGGTACGGGTACTTCTCGCGGTAGTCGAGGGCGACGCAGGCGCCGGTGCGCGCGCCGGGACGCACCTTGGAGAAGTCGGCGTCGCGGCTCCTCCCCTGGAACGCGCGGAGCCCGGGCAGCACCACGTACGGCCCGCCGGCGTCGCCCTTCAGCGTCTCCTCGACGCGAAAGGTGACGCGGTGCCTCCCGTCCACCTCGCGGAAGTCGATCGGCCGGGCGAGCACCACCACGTCGGCGGCGAAGACGAGCTCGGGGTTCGAGAGCCGCGGCAGCCCGCGCTCCTCCGGGCAGGCGCCGCGGGCGAGCGCGGGGAGGAGCAGCACGGCGAGCAGCGTGGCGAGGCGCACGCCCGGATCCTACGCGAGAAGTCGACGCCTCCGGTCCGGCGGCCTAGATTTCCTCCCGAGGAGCCGACGACCCCTTGCCCGAGCTGCGCCGCGACCCCGTCCACGGACGGTGGGTGATCATCGCCGACGAGCGCGGCCGAAGGCCCTCCGACTTCGAGACCCCGCGGAGCGTCGTGGTGCCGCGGCCGTGCCCCTTCTGCGAGGGGCAGGAGGCCGCGACGCCGCCGCCGGTCCTCTCGCTCGGGCCGGACGGCTCCCGCGTCGAGGCCGGCTGGCAGGTCCGCGTCTTCCCGAACCTCTACCCCGCGCTCCGCACCGACCTCCCGCCCGCGCGGGACGGGGACGCCCTCCGGGAGCGGCTCGCCGGCTTCGGCGCCCACGAGGTGATCGTCGAGTCGCCGCGGCACGACGCGACGCTCGCGACGCTGCCTCCGTCCGAGCTGGCGCTGGTGCTCCGCGCCTTCCGGGACCGGCTCGCCGCGCACCGCGGCGACCGGCGGCTCCTCCACGGGCTCGTCTTCCAGAACCACCTCGCGGCCGCCGGCGCCACGCTCGCGCACCCGCACGCGCAGCTCGTCGCGCTGCCGCTCGTGCCCGAGCTGCCGGCGCGGGTGCTCGAGCTGTCCGAGCGCCACCACGCCGGGACCGGCCGCTGCCTCCTCTGCGACCTCGCCGCGCGCGAGCGCGCCGACGGCGCCCGCGTCGTCGCCGACGGCGCCTGGCTCGCCTTCTGTCCCTGGGCCTCGTCGCGGCCGTACGAGACGTGGCTCGTGCCGGCGGCGCACCGCGCGCGCTACGAGGAGCTCCCGGACGCCGAGCTCGACGCGCTCGCGGCCGCGCTCGGCGACGTGCTCCGCCGCTTCGACGCCGCCCTCGACCGCCCGGCCTGGAACCTCATGCTCCACACCCTGCCGCTGCAGGCGCCTCCCTCGGACGCCTTCCACCTCCGCCTCGAGCTCGTCCCCGCCGTGACCCGCGTCGCCGGGTTCGAGTGGGGCACCGGCTGCTTCATCAACCCCACCGCCCCCGAGGAGGCGGCCCGCTCCCTCCGCGAGGTCGTGCCGTGAAGATCCTCTTCGCCGCGTCCGAGGTGTTCCCGTTCTCGAAGACCGGCGGCCTCGGCGACGTCGCCGCGGCGCTGCCGAAGGCGCTCGCCGCCCGCGGCCACGACGTGCTGGTGGTGTCGCCGCTCTACGGGAACGTCGACACCCAGAAGCACCAGGTGTGGCGCACGCAGCGCTTCATCCACCGGGCGCACCTCTGGGAGCGCCGCTACTCCGACCGGCACTCGGTGGTGTTCCTGGAGAACGTGGAGCTGTTCTCGCGGCACGGGATCTACGGCGACGACCGCGGCGAGTTCGGCGACAACGCGAGGCGCTTCGCGTTCCTCTCCCGCTCGCTGCTCGAGACCGCCGACGCCGTGGGCTTCGGCCCGGTCGACGTCGTCCACCTCAACGACTGGCAGACCGGCCCCGCGGCGCTGTTCCTGGCGCGGCAGCGCGGGCGCCGGCCGGGCCTGCTGCGGACGATCTTCACCATCCACAACATGGGCTACCAGGGCCGCTTCCCGAAGCGCGTGGTCGAGGAGGAGGGCCTCGGCTGGGACGCGTTCACGCCGGAGGGGCTCGAGTACCACGACGGCGTGAACTTCCTGAAGGCGGGCCTCGCCTTCTCCGACCAGCTCACCACCGTCTCGCCCACCTACGCGCGCGAGATCCAGACGCACGAGCACGGCTTCGGCCTCGACGGCTTCCTGCGCTCGCGCGCCGACCGCCTCACCGGGATCCTGAACGGCATCGACGCCGACGAGTGGGATCCGCGGAAGGACCCCTTCCTCGCGGCGACGTACGACTCGAAGGACCTCTCCGGGAAGGCCGCCTGCCGGAAGGCGCTCTGCGACGAGCTCGGGATCCGCCCCGGCGAGCGCACGCTGCTGCTCGGGGTGGTGTCGCGCTTCGCCCAGCAGAAGGGCCTCGAGCTGCTCATCGCCGCGCTCGAGCCGCTCCTGCACCGCGACGTCGCCCTCGCCGTCCTCGGCAGCGGCGAGAAGCGCTTCGAGCACGCCTTCGAGCACGCGGCGCGGCGCTGGCCGGGCCGGGTCGGCGTCCGCATCGGCTACGACAACAAGCTCGCCCACCGCGTCGAGGCCGGCGCCGACGCCTTCCTGATGCCGTCGCTCTACGAGCCGTGCGGCCTGAACCAGCTCTACAGCCTGCGCTACGGCACGGTGCCGATCGTCCGCCGCACCGGCGGCCTCGCCGACACGGTGGAGGATCACGGCGAGCCGTCCGGCGGCACCGGCTTCTGCATGGGCGAGTCGAGCGTCTTCTCGCTGGTGCACGCCGTCGACCGCGCCCTCGACGCGTTCCACGACCGGCCGCGCTGGGCCGGCCTCGTGCAGCGCGGGATGGCCCAGGACTTCTCCTGGGACAAGAGCGCCGCCGCCTACGAGGACCTCTACGGCAGGTCGCGCCGGAGGGGCTGACCGCTTCCGCGGGGCGGCGCCGGTGCCCAACGTCGTCGGGCACTCCGGGAGGTCGCCATGGCGTACGCAGGCACGCAGCCGTCCGGCCGGCCGCTCGCGCTGGTCACCGGGGCGTCGAGCGGCATCGGCCTCGCGCTGGCGAAGCAGTTCGCCTCGCACGGCTTCGAGCTGCTGATCACCGCGCAGCACGCCGAGATCCACCAGGTCGCCGCGGAGCTCGCGGGCGAGGGCGCCAAGGTCGAGTCGTTCCAGGCGGACCTCCGCCGCCGCGCCGACGTGGAGGCGCTCTGGGCGTGGGTGCGCTCGCAGGGCCGGCCGGTCGACGCCGCCGCGCTCAACGCCGGGGTGGGCGTCGGAGGGCCGTTCGCGGAGACGCCGCTCGAGCAGGAGCTCGACCTGATCGAGCTGAACGTGACCTCGCAGGTGCACCTCGCCAAGCGGCTCGTGCAGGCGATGAGGGCCCGCGGCAAGGGGCGCATCCTCTTCACCAGCTCGATCGCCTCGGAGCTGCGCTCGCCGTTCGAGGCGGTCTACGGCGCGTCGAAGTCGTTCCTCCAGTCCTTCGCCCACTCGATCCGGGAGGAGCTGAAGGGCTCGGGCGTGGTGGTGACCTCGCTCCTCCCTGGCCCCACCGAGACCCGCTTCTTCCACCGCGCCGGGATGGACGACACCCGCGTCGGCGCCGGGAGGAAGGACGATCCCGACCTGGTCGCGCGGCAGGGCTTCGAGGCGCTGATGAAGGGCCGGCCGCAGGTCACCGCCGGCGGCCCGAAGACGCGCCTCCTCGGCGCCGCCGCCCGCGTGCTGCCGGAGGTGGTGAAGGGGAAGCTGCACCGTCGGATGTCGGAGCCCGGCGGCGCCGGCCGGGGTTGATCGCCTCTCCCGCGCGCGGTACGGGAACGGCATGGACCTGCCCGGCTACGAGCTCCTCGGACGCATCGCCGTCGGCGGGATGGCGGAGATCCACCGCGCCCGCCCGACCGAGGGGGAGCGGGCCGGGCAGGACGTGGTGCTGAAGCGGCTCCACCCGCAGTTCCGGGCCGAGCGCGCCTACGTCGACCTGTTCGTCGACGAGGGCAAGCTGGCGGTGAAGCTGCGGCACCCGAACGTGGTCCGCACCTACAAGGTCTTCAAGAACGGCATCGACATCTTCATGGAGCAGGAGCTGGTGGACGGCACCACGCTCCGGGCGCTCCTCGATCGCGCCTTCGCGTCCGAGCCGCTCCCGCTCGGCGCCGCCGTCCACGCCGTCGCCGAGCTCGCCAAGGCCCTCGACTACGTGCACCGCGCCAAGCTCGGCGAGGCCGCGGTCTCGCTCGTCCACCGGGACGTGAACCCGGCGAACCTGCTGGTCGCCCGCGACGGCGCGGTGAAGCTCACCGACTTCGGCGTCGCCGAGGGCGAGGGGCTCGGCGCCAAGAAGGTCTCCGGCGCGCTCCGCGGCACCCTCGGCTACATGGCGCCCGAGCAGGTCGTCGGCCGCGAGGTCGACCGCCGCGCCGACCTCTTCGGACTCGGGGTGATCCTATGGGAGGCCGCCGCGAACCGCCCGGCCTTCGAGGGCGACAGCGACTTCGCGGTGATGGAGGCGGTGCGGGACGCGCGCATCCCGCTGCTGCGCCAGGCGCGGCCCGACGCGCCCGAGCTCCTCGAGAAGATCCTGCGGAAGGGCCTGCACAAGGACCCGGCCCACCGCTTCCAGTCCGCCGCCGAGTGGCTCAAGGCGGTGGCGATGCTCGAGGCCGCCGGCATCCGCCGCGACCCCGCCGCGCTCGCGTCCCTGATCGCGTGAGGGCGCTGCTCGTCGCGCTCCTCGCCTCCGGCTGCGCCGCCGGCGGGTCGCTCACCGCGCGCCCCGGCGACGTCGAGGTGCTCCGCCTCGAGTCGAAGGCCACGTCGCTGCGCGTGCCGGTCGCCCTCGCCAACGACGCCGCGCGCGACGCCGAGGTCTCGGCCGTCGAGTACGAGCTCCTCCTCCTCGGCGAGACGGTGGTGGTGGGCAGCGCCGACTCCGGGACGGTGGTGCCCGCCGGCGGGAAGGCCGAGGTGCTCCTCCCCATCGACGTGACCCACCGGAGCGGCCTGCCCCGCGGCCTGCGCGCCAGGCTGAAGCGCGCCAGCCGGATCGCGGTCGAGGTGCGCGGGGTGGTGCGGCTCGCCGACGGCTCGACGACGCCGTTCGCGACGACGTTCAGCGCGGCCCCGGCTCCGGGGGCCCCGCCGCCGCGGCCCCGTCCCGCGCAGCCGGAGGCTTCGCCTCGTCGGCCGCCGCCGGGACGCGGGCGACGCGGACGCGGCGGACGCGCTTCGGGGAGCGCTCGGTCACGGTGAAGCGGAGCCCGTGGCTCTGCACCGTGGCGCCGACCTCGGGGATCTCGCCGGCGACGTGGTACAGGAAGCCGGCGAGCGTCTCGTAGCCCTGGTCCTCGGGCAGCTCCGCGCCCACCGCCTCGTTGAAGGCGCCGACGAGGATCCCGGCGGTCACCAGGAAGGTGCCGTCGGGCTGCGGGTCGACGTCGCGCGGCTCGGGCTCGTCGTGCTCGTCGCGGATGTCGCCGACGATCTCCTCGAGGATGTCCTCGAGGGTGACGATCCCCATGAAGCCGCCGAACTCGTCGGTGACCATCGCCATGTGGATGCGCCGTCGCTGCATCTCGCGGAGCAGGTGGCCGATGCGGGTGCCCCAGGGCACGAACACCGCCGGCCGGATGGCGTCGACGATCTTGATCAGCTCGGGGTGGGCGAGGAGCGGGACGAGGTCGCGGGTGTGCAGCACGCCGACGATGTCGTCGATCGAGCCGCGGTAGACCGGCATCCGGCTGTGGCCCTCCTCGGCGAGGACGCGGAGCACCTCGTCGGGGCCGGTGTCGAGCGGGACGCCCACCACCCGGGTGCGCGGCACCATCACCTCGCGGGCGATCTTGGTGGAGAACTCGAAGAGGCCGCGGACGAGGTCCGCCGGCGGCGCGTCCTCGTCGGTCTTCGACTCCTGCTCGAGGATCCGCTCGATGTCCTCGAGCGCGGGCGGCGCGTGGCGGAAGGTGGCCGTGGCGCCGACCGGCCGCAGGATCCGGTCGACGAGCGCCTTGAAGCCACGGGCGAGCGGCGCGATCGGCAGCGACGCCACCCGGACGGGAAGCGCGAGCCGCACCGCCCAGCGCTCCGGCCCGGCGACCGCGAGGGAGCGCGGGAGCAGCTCCACGAACGACAGCGCCGCGGCGACGATCCCGCCGACGGCCGCGGCGATCACCGCCGACGAGTACGGGTCGAGCCAGGACACCTTGCCGACGTAGGGCTCGAGGAGCCGGAGGGAGACCACGCCGCCGAGCGCCGCCGCGACCGCCAGCGAGAATACGGCGCCGCCGCGGACGGTTGCCGCCGTGCCCTCGAGATCCTTCTTGAGGGATGCCAGCGCGCGGTGGGCGAGGTCGTCGCGCTCGGACCGGAGCTCCTCCGCCCGCTCGGGGGACACGCCGGTGAGCGCGGCGTCCGCGGTGGAGAACACGGCGCGGCACAGGACCGCGGCGGTCGCCACCAGGGCGAGGATCGCCTCGAGGGACATCGGCCCGGAGCATATCGCGCCGCAGGAAGGCCCGTGCTAGAAGGCGCGTCTTCCTCCGGGTCCGGCAGGACGTGACCCGATCGGAGGCACCGTGCAGGCCCGTATCTACGTGACCCTCAAGCGCGGCGTCCTCGACCCGCAGGGCAAGGCCGTGGCGCGGTCGCTCGGCGCCCTCGGCTACGACGAGGTCCGGGACGTCCGCCTCGGCAAGTTCATCGAGGTGACGCTCGACGGCGGCGACGCCGCCAGGGCGAAGGAGCGGCTCGAGCAGATGTGCAAGCGGCTCCTCGCCAACACCGTCATCGAGGACTACCGGATCGAGCTGGTGGAGAAGTAGCCGTGCGCGTCGGCATCGTCGTCTTCCCAGGCTCGAACTGCGACCACGACGCCTACCACGTCGTGAAGCACGTGCTCGGCCAGGACGCGTACTTCGTCTGGCACAAGGACCACGACCTCGGCAGGCCCGACCTGGTGGTGCTGCCCGGCGGCTTCTCCTTCGGCGACTACCTCCGCTCCGGCGCCATCGCGCGCTTCTCGCCGGTGATGGAGGAGGTCGTCGCCCACGCGAAGCGCGGCGGCAAGGTGCTCGGGATCTGCAACGGCTTCCAGATCGCGCTCGAGGCCGGGCTGCTCCCGGGCGCGATGCTCCGGAACCGCTCCCTCAAGTTCGTCTGCAAGGACGTCTTCCTGCGGGTCGAGCGCCCGGATACGGCCTTCACCCGCGGCCTCGCGAAGGGCGCCGTGCTCCGCCTCCCGGTGGCGCACGGCGAGGGCAACTACTTCCTGCCCGACGACGAGCTGAAGGCGCTCGAGGACCGCGGCCAGGTCGTGTTTCGCTACTGCGACCCGTCCGGCGCGCTCACCGACGAGGCGAACCCCAACGGCTCGAGGAACGGCATCGCCGGCATCGTCTCCCGCGAGGGCAACGTGCTCGGGATGATGCCGCACCCGGAGCGGCTCTCCGAGGCGGTCCTCGGCGGCACCGACGGCCGGCGGATCTTCGAGGCGGTCCTCGGGAGCTGACCCTGGTGTCCCGGCTCCTCGCCCTCCTCGTGCTCGTGGCCCCGGCCGTCGCGGGCGCGATCCCCCACGACCACCGGTTCGACCTCGAGGTCGGCGGCGAGGCGTTCGGGAAGCTGTGGCAGTCGGACGAGGTCGTCGTCGAGCCCGAGGGGATCGTCGCCGCCGAGGTGCTGCCCTCGGAGGAGATCCGGCTCGAGGCGCTCGCCGAGGGCGAGGCCACGGTGTTCGTGCTCGGCCCGAGCCTGCTCCACGCCTGGAAGGTGACGGTGCGGCCGAAGGGCGCGCCGAGGCCGAAGCCGCCCGAGGTCGATCCGCTCGCCTGGAAGGCGGCGACCTCCGCGTGCCCCGATCTCGTCCGCGGCAAGGAGGGCCTCACCGAGACGCTCGAGGTGACGGTGCGCGACGCGGGCTGCCGCCGCGCGCTCCGGAAGCTGCTCGAGCGCGGCCCGTGGCCCGCCGGCGATCTCCGTCTCACCTACACGCCGGAGGTGCTGATGGAGCAGCTCCGCGAGCTGGAGAAGGCGGCGGCCGGCGTCGGCGTGGGCGCGAAGGTGAAGCTCGCGTACGCGGCGGCGACGCTGGTGGTGCGCGGCGAGGTGACGGCGGCGGAGCGGCGCAGGCTCTACGCCGAGCTGTGGAAGGTCGCCGTCGGGCGCATCCCGCTCGACGAGGCGCTCACCATCGCGGAGGCGCCCGCGCCGGTCGCCCCGCCGCTGGTGCCGCAGGTGATGACGGTGGAGGAGGCCCGGAAGGCCGGCCTCCTCGACGAGGGGACGGCGCCGCCGCCCCCGGCTCCGAAGAAGGGTGGACCATGACCGCGCAGACGATCACGCCCGAGGTGGTGGCCGCCCACGGCCTCAAGCCCGACGAGTACGAGCGCGTGAAGGCGGCCATGGGCCGCGAGCCGAACCTGCTCGAGCTCGGGATCTTCTCGGTGATGTGGAGCGAGCACTGCTCGTACAAGTCCTCGCGCCGGCACCTGAAGGGCTTCCCGACCACCGGGCCGCGGGTGCTGCAGGGCCCCGGCGAGAACGCCGGCGTCGTCGACGTCGGCGACGGCGAGGCGGTGGCCTTCAAGATGGAGAGCCACAACCACCCGAGCTACATCGAGCCGTACCAGGGCGCGGCCACCGGCGTCGGCGGCATCCTCCGCGACGTCTTCACCATGGGCGCGCGGCCGATCGCCTCGCTCAACTCGCTGCGCTTCGGCTCGCCCTCGCACCCCAAGACCGCACACCTGCTCGAGGGCGTGGTCGCCGGCATCGCCGGCTACGGCAACGCCATCGGCGTGCCGACGGTCGGCGGCGAGATCGCCTTCGACGAGAGCTACGACGGCAACTGCCTGGTGAACGCCTTCACCCTCGGCGTGCTCCCCGCCGACAAGATCTTCCGCGGCAAGGCGGCGGGCGTCGGCAACCCGGTGATCTACGTCGGCGCCAAGACCGGCCGCGACGGCATCCACGGCGCCACCATGGCCTCGGCGGAGTTCGACGAGAAGACCGAGGAGAAGCGGCCGACGGTGCAGGTCGGCGACCCGTTCGTGGAGAAGCTGCTCCTCGAGGCGTGCCTCGAGCTGTTCCAGACCGACCTCGTGGTCGGCATCCAGGACATGGGCGCCGCCGGCTTCACCTCGAGCTCGGTGGAGATGGCGGGGCGCGCCGGCAACGGCCTCGACCTCTTCGTCGACGACGTGCCGCTCCGCGAGGAGGGGATGACGCCGTACGAGGTGATGCTCTCGGAGTCGCAGGAGCGGATGCTGATCGTCGCCCACGAGGGCCGCGAGGAGGAGGTGCTCCGGATCTTCCGGAAGTGGGACCTCGACGCCGCGGTGGTCGGCCGCGTCACCGACACCGGCACGCTCCGCATCCACCACCGCGGCGAGGTCGTGGGCGAGGTGCCGATCGAGCCGCTCACCGAGCAGGCGCCGCTCTACGACCGCCCGCAGCAGCGCCCCGCCTGGCTCGACGAGCTCCAGGCCTTCGACGCCGCCGCGCTGCCGCCGCCGGCGGATCCCGGGGCGGCGCTGCTCGGGCTGCTCGCCCGGCCGACGATCGCCTCGAAGGAGTGGGTCTACCGGCAGTACGACCACATGGTGCGGCTCGGCACCGTGGTGCGGCCCGGCGGCGACGCGGCGGTGGTGCGGCTCGGCCAGGGCCCGAAGGGCGTGGCGCTCTCGGTCGACTGCCCGTCGCGGCAGGTCTTCCTCGATCCGTACGAGGGCGGGAAGCTGACCGTCGCCGAGGCGTGCCGCAACGTCAGCGTCGTCGGCGGCGAGCCGGTCGGCCTCACCGACTGCCTCAACTTCGGCAACCCCGAGCGCCCGGAGATCATGTGGCAGTTCGCGGAGGCGGTGCGCGGCATCGCCGACGCCTGCCGCGCGCTCGGCGTCCCCGTCGTCTCCGGGAACGTCTCGCTCTACAACGAGACCGAGGGCAAGGGCATCTTCCCCACGCCGACCTGCGCGGTCGTCGGCCTCGTCCCCGACGTGACCAGGACCTCGACCGCGTGGTTCGCGGAGGCGGGCCACGAGGTCGCGCTCCTCGGCACCTGCACCGGCGAGCTCGGCGGCTCGGAGTACGTGAAGGCGCTCCACGGGAAGACCGCCGGCCTCCCGCCGCGGCTCGACCTCGCCCGCGAGAAGGCCGTGCAGGCCGCGGTGCGCTCGATGGTGCGTGCCGGCCTGCTCGCCTCGGCCCACGACGTCTCCGACGGCGGCCTCGGCGTCGCGCTCGCCGAGTGCTGCGTGATGGACCGCGCCCGGCCCATCGGCGTGACCGTGGAGCTGCCCGCGGGGCAGCCGCCGCACCGCCCGCTCTTCACCGAGGAGCCGAGCCGGGGGGTGATCGCGTACGCGCCCGGGCGCCGCGCCGAGGTGGAGCGGCTCGCCCGCGACGCCGGCGCGCCGCTCGCCGTGCTCGGCAAGGTCGGCGGCGACGCGCTGCGCGCGGGCCCCGTCGACGTGCCGGTGGCGAAGCTCGCCGAGGCGTGGCACGGCGGCCTCGAGGCCGCCCTCGCCCGGAGCGCGTAGCGCGGGCCGGGCCCTCCGGGCGACCCGCGCCCGACCGGGCGTGCCGCCCGGACGATGTCTCGCCGGACCCGCCACGAGCACCCTCGCGCTCCAGCAGCACTTCGCGAAAGGGGCTCGTGATGAGGACGGGATCGTGGGGACTCGTGTTCCTGCTCGCCGTGGTGGCGGCAGGCTGCGGCGGCGCCGACGGCGGGGGCGGGAGCGACGGGACGACGGAGGAGGGCCTCCGCTACCGCTCGCAGACGCGCACCTACTACATCGCCGCGGTCGAGGAGGACTGGGACTACGCGCCGGCCGGGATGAACGTGTTCACCGGCGAGGCGTTCGACGACGACGCGAACGTCTTCGTCGAGAACGGCCCGGACCGGATCGGCAGCGTCTACCGCAAGTCGCTCTACCGGGAGTTCACGGACGCGACCTTCACCACCCGCGCGCCGAGGGATCCGGGCTGGGAGCACCTCGGCTACCTCGGACCGGTGATCCGCGGCGTCGTCGGGGACACCATCGTCGTCGAGTTCAAGAACCTGACCGCGTACCCGGCGAGCGTGCACCCGCACGGCGTGCTCTACGCGAAGGACTCCGAGGGCGCGCCGTACGACGACGGCACCTCGGGCACCGACAAGGACGACGACATCGTGCCGCCCGGCGGCACCCACACGTACACCTGGGGCGTGCCGGAGCGGGCCGGCCCGGGGCCGCACGACGGCAGCTCCAAGGGCTGGATGTACCACTCGCACGTCGACGAGGTGGCCGACACCAACGCCGGCCTCGTCGGCCCGCTCATCATCACCGCCCGCGACCGGGCGCGCCGCGACGGCACGCCGAAGGACGTGGACCGCGAGCTCGTCACCGTCTTCACCGTGCTCGACGAGAACGCGAGCCTCCACCTCGACACCAACATCGCCACCTTCCCGACCGATCCGGGCTCCGTCGACCCGGAGGACGAGGGGTTCGGCGAGAGCAACCTGATGCACGCGGTGAACGGCTACGTGTACGGCAACATCCCCGGCCTCGACACCACCCAGGGCGAGCGCGTGCGCTGGTACGTCTACGGCATCGGCAACGAGGTCGACCTGCACACGCCGCACTGGCACGGCCAGACGGTGCTCTCCGAGGGCATGCGGATGGACATGGTCGACCTGCTGCCGATGAGCATGGTCGTCGCCGACATGGTCCCGGACGCCCCCGGCACCTGGGCCTACCACTGCCACGTGAACGACCACCTGCTCGCGGGCATGCTGGCGCTGTACACCGTCGCGCCCGCGCCGTAGCGCCTCTCCACCGGGCGCTCGCGCCGTCAGTGCGCGAGCGCGCCGGTGAACGCGAGCACGATCT
>CAZDGH010000026.1:14163-25503 GCA_964504805.1 uncultured Myxococcales bacterium
GGGGTTTGGGGGGGGTTTTCCCCGGCGGCGCCCGGGGGGTCCCCCCTCCCCCCGGGGGGCGGGCCCGGAGTGCGCGCGCCCGCGCCGGTGAACGCGAGCACGATCTCGAAGACGATGAGCAGCACGATCGTCGCCTCGAGCACCGTGCTCCGGCGGATGTCGACCTCGCCCTTGAGCAGCTCGTAGACCTGCATCACCAGCTTCTGCTTGCCGTCGACGCTCTGCTGCCAGGTCGGGATCCGGAACCGCCGCACCGCGGCGCGGTAGATGCGGGCCAGGTAGAAGTCGCCGACCACCTTGAGCGAGTTCTCGGCACGCTCGGTGAACTCGGTGATCTCGAGGAGCCGCTTCAGCACCTGGCGCGCGAGCCGCGGGTACGGGCTCACCAGCAGCTGCAGCGGGCTGCGCTTCGCCGAGGCGAAGTCCTCGTAGACCCGGGCGAGCTCGGCGTCGAGCAGGTCGTCGTAGTAGCGCAGCTCGAGCAGCTGCGCGGTGGCGAACTCGAGGATGTCGGCGACGTCGAGGCTGCCGCTCGGCTCGAGGATGAACGCCGAGTTCCAGTCGATGACGGCGACGTCGTCCTCGAAGTAGCGGTAGGCGTGCTTGATGACGTCCTCGCGCTCCTCCTCGGAGAGCCGCTTCTCGCCCGGCTCGCCGACGACGAGCTTCGGCAGCACGTCGGAGCGGAGCAGCTGGTCCACCGTCGCGCCCTCGAGCTGCTCGACGAAGACCACGGTGTAGGACTCGTCGCCGTGCCAGTCGTGGGGCGCCTGCACGGCGGGCCCCATCCGATCCACCAGCGAGCGGACCTGCCGCCGCCCCTCCTCGTCGAGGACGGTCGTGTCGTAGAGCTCGTCGCAGAGCGGGATCAGCTCCTCGAGGGAGGTGCCCGGCTCGATCGGCAGCTCGAACCGCAGCGAGACGGCGCCGTAGTCGTAGATGCGCGCCCGGAGCTCCGGCTCGAGCGTCGCGCCGGTGCGGGGCAGGGCGATCGGGAGCCGGCCGAGCTCGACGGAGAGCGGCGGCGCCGCGAGCGAGACGGCCTCGGCGCCCTCGCGGGTGAACCGGAGGCGCTTGTCGCCGGGCGCGACGGACAGGCGCTTCTCGGCCTCGCCGAGCGAGATCTCGTCGCCGACGTCGAAGAAGCGGTAGCAGAGCAGCCGACCGCGGGTGACCTTCGGAGGGCCCGGCACCCCGCCGGTATAGGTGGCGCCCCGGACCGCGGCAAGCGCGGGTTCGCTTGATCCCCCGGGAGGAGGGGGGCAGGATCGCGCGCGCACACCGCAGACCGAGCGAGGATCTCGATGGCCGACGACATCCTGGTGTCGAAGGACGTGCTGACCGGAGACGCGCTGGCGATCCTCCGCTCGGTGCGCGAGTCGAACCGGGCCGGCAAGTCCACGAAGCTGCCCGACGTGAAGCGGGCGCTCGAGCAGGACATCTCGCTCGACTTCGACGACTACTTCCTCTTCCTGCGCAAGTGCGGGTTCATCAGCCTCGACGCCGGGGCCCTCTCGCTCACCGGCGACGGCGAGGAGGTCGCCTCCGGCCGCGCCGAGCGCCTCGACGCCGCGGTGGTCGAGCACTTCGCCGGCCGGATCGAGGACGACGAGGTCGAGCTCGACGACGAGGACGCCGCCCCGGACGAGCCGACCACGCCGCGCGGGGTGGCGCCGCCGCCGCCGCCGCCGCTGCAGACGGCGCCGAAGGAAGAGCCGGCGCCGGCCGCCGCCCCCGAGCGCACCCCGATCCCGCGCGCGCCGCTGTCGGCGACGCCGGGCCCCCGGATGTCGATCACCGCGCCGATCGCCTCGGGCGGCGCCCTCGGCGGCGCCGGGCCGTCGCGCGACGGGGCCAAGGGCCTCCCCACCGGCGGAGAGGGCCCGGCCCCCGCCGGACCGCGCGGCACCGAGATCGACCTCCGCTACGTGAAGTACGACGCCATCGGCTCCGGCGCCCTCGGCACCGTGTTCCGCGGCAAGCACACCGGCCTCGGCGTCGAGGTGGCGATCAAGGAGCTCCGCGACATCTTCGGCTACTTCTCGTTCCTGCAGCGCGGCGAGGTGATCAAGCGCCTCAAGAAGGAGCTCTCCGCCCAGGCGCAGCTGCGCCACCCGTGCGTGGTCGCCATCCTCGACCAGAACGTCGACGTGGCGCGGCCGTACTTCATCATGGAGCTCTGCGGCGGCGGCTCGCTCCGGCAGAAGCTCGAGGCCTCGGGCGGCAAGGGCCTCCCGGTCGACGTCGCCCTGCGCTTCTTCCTGCAGCTCTGCTACGGCCTCGAGGCCGCGCACGGTGCCGGCCTGGTGCACCAGGGCCTCAAGCCCGAGAACGTCCTCGTCGACGACCGCGGCAACGCCAAGCTCGCCGACTTCGGCCTCACCCGCGTGATCGAGACCGACCCGGCGAAGGGCATGCCCCAGGTCTTCCTCGGCACCGGGGCGATGGGCTACCTGCCGCCGGAGCTGCTCTCGAAGACCTCGGCGGCGGGACCGGAGAGCGACGTCTACTCGCTCGGCATCATCCTCTACGAGACGCTCACCGGGACCCTCCCGGGCCGCCGCTCGCCGCTGCCGTCGACGGTGAACCGCGACGTGCCGCAGCGCCTCGACCCGATCTTCGACCGGATGACCACCGACCGCCGCGAGGAGCGCTACCCGACCATCGGCGCGGTGCTCGACGACTTCTACGCCGCCTTCCCGGACCGCCGCTTCCTCAAGCGCGGCGACCTGATCCTCGCCGCGGCGGCCCACGATCCGTCGAAGGGGGCGGAGGCGGAGAAGGACGAGAAGGGCGAGGACAAGAAGGACGAAGGCGGCGGCAAGGAAGGCCGCAAGAAGGGGAAGTAGTGTCGCTCGACACCGAGAGCTGGACAGACCGGCGCGCCTACGACCGCATCCCTGCGCGCTTCCCCGTCACCTGGGCCGACCACTACTACGAGTGGAAGGGCGAGTGCCTGAACTTCGGCGCCGGCGGCTGCTACGTGCTCGCCGAGAAGCCGCTCAAGCCCGGCAAGAAGCTCACCGTCAAGCTGATGCCGCCGCAGGACGCGGAGCTCGAGCTGCCGGGGAAGGTCGCCTTCGCCACCTCCGACGGCATGGGCCTCTCGCTCGACGTGCGCGCGCCCGAGGCGTTCGAGCGCGCCATCGACCTCTTCGAGCGGATGATCGCCCGGGACACCTCGCTGGCGGTGCGGCTGAAGACCAAGCCGCGGCTGATCGAGCCGTCGACCGTGCTCTACGCCACCACCGCGGCGCTCGCGGCCGGCGCCGTCGTCAACGCCGAGGAGAAGCGGATCCTCTCGCAGTTCAACGACGCCAAGCGGGTGGACGAGCTGAAGAAGGCCTGCGGCGACGCCTGGCTGGCCCACGTGCACGCGGTGTTCGCGCTGGTGGAGCGGGGCATCCTCACCACCAACCGCAACCTCGCCGCGCGCCCCGAGGACCTCGCCTCCGGCCGCCCCCGCGCCCCCGCCCCGGTCGAGGCCGGCGCCGCGCCGAGCGGCCCGCGGCCGCCGCAGGCCGAGAAGTACTACCAGAAGGGCAAGGACGACCTCGCGGCCGGAAACAAGCTCTCGGCGCTGACGAACTTCAAGCTGGCGCTGATGCTGGCGCCGGGCGACCCGGTGATCTTGAAGATCGTGGACGAGCTGGACGTGAAGAAGAAATAGGCGGGGCTACGGGCTACAGGCTTCGGCAGGCACGGCGGTCGGCGTTGGCGGTCGGTCAGCGGACGCGGCTGCGGTACTCGGCGAGGTCGAAGAGGCCGCGCTCGAGGCAGAGCTCGACGACGGCGCGGAGGGCCTTGGCGCTCCGGGCCTGCGACTCGACGAGGAGGTCGAGGCGGGCCTGCTCCTCGGCGGTGAGCTCGCCGCGGCTCGACATCCCGAGCAGGTCGTCGAGCGCCGACTCGGCGGCGGCCAGGCCGCCGGCGACGGGCGGAGGCGGGCGATCGTCGAGCTCGATCCCGCGGGCGACGGCCTCGTCGATGGTGGCGGTCGCCGGCGTCGTCCTCGGCTTGTGCGTCTCGCCGCGGTAGCTGCGGAGGATCGCCTCCTGGATCTCGTCGTGGCCGGCGACGACCGGCCGGATCGCCGTCTTCGCCCTGCGGGCCGCGGCGTCGAGCGAGGCGGTGGTCCCGGGATCCGAGACGGCGACCCAGAGCGTCCTGCCGTCGTCGCGGAGCGCGCACGGGAACATCCCGTGCTGCTCGCAGAACGGCGCGTCGAGCTTCGCGAGCGCGACCGGATCGGGCGGCACCTGGGCGAGGCTCACCCGGGAGAGCTGGAACGAGGCGGCGATCGCGCCGGCGACCTGGGCCTCGGTGGCGAACCCGAGCTCGACCGCGATGCGGTGGAACCGCCCGCCGCCGGCCTCGACGTGCTTCTGCACCTCCCGGACCTGCGAGGCGTCGAGGAGCTTCGCCTCGAACAGCAGCCGGGCCAGGCGGATGTCCGGCGCGTCCACGGGCTAGGCCTCGAGGACCCGGAGCGCGCGGCGCCGCTCCTCGCGCGGGAACGGCACCTTGTAGTCGCCGGTGAAGCAGGCGTCGCAGTAGCCGCTGCGGCCCCCGCCGCCGACGGCCGCGTGCAGCCCCTCCACCGAGAGGTACCCGAGGGAGTCGGCGGTGACGTACCGGGTGATCTCGTCGACGGAGTGCGACGCGGCGATCAGCTCCTGCCGCGTGGGCGTGTCGATGCCGTAGTAGCAGGGCCACGCGGTGGGCGGGCTCGAGATGCGCAGGTGCACCTCGCGCGCGCCGGCGTCGCGGATCATCTTGACGATCTTCCGGCTGGTGGTGCCGCGGACGATCGAGTCGTCCACCACCACCACCCGCTTGTCCTCGAGCACGCGGCCGAGGGCGTTCAGCTTCAGCTTCACGCCGAAGTGCCGGATCGACTGCTGCGGCTCGATGAAGGTGCGACCCACGTAGTGGCTGCGGACGAGCCCCATGCCGAAGGGGATCCCGCTCTTCTCCGCGTAGCCGATCGCCGCCGGGACGCCGGAGTCGGGGACGGGGATGACGAGGTCGGCGGCGACCGGGTGCTCCTCGGCGAGCCGCGCCCCGAGCTTCGTCCTCGTGGCGTAGACGCTCTCGCCGAAGAGCACCGAGTCGGGACGCGCGAAGTAGATGTGCTCGAAGACGCAGCGCGCGGCCTCGGCGGGCGCGAACGGGCGCAGCGAGCGCACGCCCTCCCGGTCGACGACCACCATCTCGCCGGGCTCGATCTCGCGGAGGTACTCGGCCTCGATGAGGTCGAGCGCGCACGTCTCCGAGGCGAGCACGTACGCGCCCTTGACCCGGCCGAGGACGAGCGGGCGGAAGCCGCGCGGATCGCGGACGCCGATCATCTGCCGGTCGGTGAGGAAGAGCAGCGAGTAGGCGCCCTCGACCTGCCGCACCGCCGAGACGAAGCGCTCGATCGGATCGCGCTCGCGGCTGCGCGCGACGAGGTGCACGAGCACCTCGGTGTCGGCCGACGACGCGAAGATCGCCCCGGCGCCCTCG
Source organism: uncultured Myxococcales bacterium (assembly GCA_964504805.1). GTDB lineage: Bacteria > Myxococcota > Myxococcia > Myxococcales > Vulgatibacteraceae > CAZDGH01. Next base: position 19,672 of record CAZDGH010000026.1, read on the forward strand.
AGCTCGGCGCGGAGGCTCTCGGCGTTGACGAGGTTGCCGTTGTGCGCCACCGCGAAGGCGCGGTCGGCGAACTGCACCGCGAAGGGCTGCGCGTTCTTCAGGCCCGAGCCGCCGGCGGTGGAGTAGCGGACGTGGCCGATCGCCGCGTCGCCGGGCAGGCGGGCGAGCACCGGAGCGGTGAAGACGTCGGCGACGAGGCCCAGGTCCTTGTGCGTGTGCAGCGTGTCGGCGGCGGCGGAGACGATGCCCGCCGACTCCTGCCCGCGGTGCTGCAGGGCGTGCAGGCCGAGGTACGTCAGGTTGGACGCCTCGGCATGCCCCCACACGCCGAAGAGGCCGCATTCCTCGTGGAGCTCGTCGAACATGGCACCTGCGATCGGGAAGGCCGTGGAGGGGGGACAACACTATAATGGCGCGCCTTCGTCCGCCACGACCGGCGCCGCGCCCGCGGAGCCCCGAGGTCCGCCACGCCGCCGCCCCCCCGAGCGCCCGCACGCCCCACGCGGCGCCGCCTCGCCTTCGCCTTCGGCGCGGTCGTCCTCCTCCTCGGCGTCGGCTCGCTCGACTGGCGCCCCGCGCGGCCGGCGGCGGCGCCGCGGCTCGTCACCCGCGCGCTCGGCTCGGGCATCCTCCTCGCCGGCGCGGGCAAGGCCGCGGTCACCCTGCCGCCCGACGTGCCGCTCGCCGGCTACCGTCCGTTCGGCCGCGCGGCGGAGGCGGAGGCGCGGCCGGTGCACGTGCGGGCGCTCCTGCTCGAGATCGGCGGGCACCGGGTCGCCTTCGTGCTCGTCGAGCTGCTCACGCTGCCGTCCTCCCTGGCCCGCGAGCTGGGCCGGCGGGCGGAAGCGGCGGGCGCGGGCTGCTCGCTGCTGGCGGCGACGCACACCCACGCCGGCCCCGGCGGCTACGATCGCGCCTTTCTCCCGCAGGCGTTCGCCGTCGGGCGCTTCGACGCCCGCGTCGAGTGGGCGATCCTCGAGGCGGCGCAGGCGGCGCTCGCCGCCGCACGCCAGGAGCTCTCGATCGCCGACGTCGCCAGCACCGAGGCCCGCCAGGACGGGCTCGCCAAGAACCGGGACCGGCCGGGCGCCGCGGTCGACGACCTGCTCACCAAGCTCACGCTGGCGAGACCCGACGGCACCCCGGTGGCCACGCTCGTCCGCGTCGCCGCCCACCCGACGCTCACGCCGCGCCACCTCGGCCCGTCGGGCGGCTGGCCGTCGGTGACGATGGAGGCGCTCGAGGCGGACGGCGGCGTCGCCTTCGTCGTGCAAGGCGCCGTCGGCGACGCCATGGCGGACCTCTCCGCCCTGGAGGCGAAGGGCAGGGCCCGCGACGCGAAGTACGGGGCCCTCGTCGCCGAGCGGGCGCGAGCCCTCCGACCGCACGAGGTGCAGCCGCCGGTCACGCTCGGCTGCGCCGAGGTGGAGCTCGACCTGCCGCCCGCCGATCTCTCGGGCGTCGTGCCGCGTCCCCTCGTGCCGCTGGCCTCGAACCTGGCGACGCCCTTCGCCCCGGCGCGGACGCAGGTCGCGGCGCTGCGGCTCGACGACCTGGTGCTGCTCGGCGTCCCGGCGGAGCCGACCCGGGACGCGGCGTTCGGCGCCGAGGCCGCGCTCGCGCTCGGCGGGCTCCGCGGCCGCACCGTCGCGCTGGCGCAGGACTACGTCGGCTACGCGCCGCTCGCCCGGGACCTCGAGGAGCACGTCTTCTCGGCGAAGGCGGCGTGGTTCGGCGCCGAGCTCCTGCCGCGGCTCGAGGCGGCGCTGCAGGTGGCCGGCGCCGCCGTCGGGGCGAAGCCCGCGGGCGGCTCCTAGGCGTTGGCCTTGGCGGACGCCATCGCGGCGTCGAGCCAGCGCCTCACCTGCGCGCGGCCCGCGTCGTCGAGCGACGCGAAGCGGACGCCGACGCCGCGCGGCGACGCCGCGTAGGTCCGCACCACCTCGCCGGCGACCGGCGCGCCGAAGCGCGGCTCGATCGAGAGCCGGTGGCCGATCGCGGGGAGCCTCGGCCCGGGGATCTGGAGGAAGCAGCCGCTCGCGGAGACGTCCTGCAGGATCGCGGTGCGGGCGGCGCCCTCGTGCGTCACCTCGACGAGCGCGCCGAGCGGGAAGCGCGGCGAGCGGCGCGGGGCGCGCGGATCCGAGGCGGCGAAGTCGAGGAGCGCCTTGAGCTCGCGGCTCGCCTTCTCCACCTGGAGCTCGACGGTGGTGGCGCCGAACCGGCGGCCGCTGGTCGCGACGACGCCGGTGAGCACGAAGCGCTGCGGGAAGCCCTCGAAGCTCACCTCGACGCGGGCGGGACCGGACTCCACCGCCGCCTCGGCCGGGAGCCGCAGCGCCACGGCGCCGCCGCGATCCTCGACGCAGCCGCCCAGGAAGGACGGCCCAGGCAGCCGGGCCTGGAAGCCTCGACGGTCGACCACGCGGACTCCCCCCGCCCGCTCCGGGAGCGGGCACCTCGCGACGCGCCGCGCCGGAGATGCGGCGCATGGTAGCGACGTCCCATGGCGGCGCAAGGGTTCCCGCAGGGGCCGATGTAGGCACGAAAAAACCGAGGGCGATCCGGGGGGGAGTTCCGGATCGCCCTCGGCGGCAGCTTCGGCGGAGGGACCTAGGCTACCGATGGCTCGTCAGCGGGCGCACGCGCCCCAGCCCGGCGGCACGTCGCACGGCGTCGCGAACGCGTAGCAGGCGCCGGTGGCGGGATCCGCGGCGTACGTCACCACCTGCTCGCAGGCGACGCCGCAGCAGTACGCCGGGTACACGCCGTCGTTCGGCGCGCGGCAGGTGCCGGTCTCGTCGACCCAGGCGCCCCAGCACTCGTCGTCCACGGGCTGGCAGGTGCGGGCGTCGACGCACTCCCAGCAGCCGTCGCGGGCGGCGGCGACCTGGCCCGGCGCGCACTCCGGCGGGATCATGTCGCAGAGCGTCGGCTGGCCGTCGTCGCAGCTGACGTAGACGCACTGGCCGCCGGCGCGGATGCAGTCGGCGCCGTCCGGCGCGCCGCAGTCGAAGAGCTCGCAGTAGCCGCCGGGGCACTCGGAGTCGTCCCAGCACTCCTCGGTCGGGTACGTGCAGACGCCCTCGACGCAGAGCCCGCCGGCGCACTCGTCGTCGGTGCGGCAGCCCTCGTGGTAGCAGAAGCCGTCCCAGCAGTGGCCGTTCGGGCCGCAGTCGACGTCGGCGCGGCAGCCGGGCTCGGCCGGCACGCAGACGCCCGCGGGCTCGGGGCGCGCCCCGCCGCAGTCGCAGTCGTAGCAGTTGCCCGCGTCGTCGCAGCGGCAGGCGCAGTCCTCGGCGCCGCCGGAGCCGCCGCCCGGCTGCGCGTACTCGCAGACGAAGCCCGGCTCGCAGTCGGCGTCGGACCAGCCGAGGTAGCCCTCCGCGGGATCGCAGGTCGGGCAGCTCGGGTCGTCCGGGTCGCAGGCGATCGCGGGGCAGGCGCCGCCGTACGCCGGCGCGCAGCCCGGGGTCGCGACGCACTCGCGCTCGGAGAGGTTCGCGCAGCGATCCACGGTCACGCAGCCCTGGAAGCCGGGGTCCGGGCGCGGCGCGGGCTCCTCGGCGCAATCGCACGGCGGGCAGTCGCCGCCGAAGCAGCCGGGGCACTCGCAGGCGCCGCCGCCGCCGACGCCGCCGTAGATCGGCGCGCAGCCGGGCGTGGAGACGCAGGCTCGCTCGTCGAGGACCTCGCACGGTCCCGGCGGCGGGTTGCACGAGCAGGTCTCGCAGCCGTTCTCGTCGAGGACGTTCCCGAACTCGCAGTAGATGTCACAGACCGCCGGGCAGGTCGGCTCGCTCGGGGCGCAGTGGCTGTAGGTCGTCGGGACGCCGCCGCCGCAGTCGCAGAGCGGGCAGTCCTCACCCTCGCGGCAGGGTGCGCAGAAGCAGTCGACCGCGACCTGGTCGTAGACCGCGACGCAGCCGTCGGACGCGAGGCAGGCGCGCTCGTCGAGGCCTTCGCAGGCGGCCGGAGGCGGATCGTCCGGCTGACCCGGCTCGTCGAACCCGAAGCACCCGCCGTCGGTGAAGCCGAACAGCCACACCGACGAGAGCGCGAGCAGACACCACTTCGCGTTGCGCATGACGTTGCGTCCTTTTCCCGCGGCTCGTTTCCCCGAACGACGCGCCCCCTGGCGCCCCTCGCCGCGACGCCCGCCGGAAGAGCAAGGGTGGGGCCACGCTGGGGCGGGTCGCCCCGGCCCTCCGCAAACGGCCGGGATCACTGGGATCGGAGCGGCGGCCGGGCGGCAAGACCCCCGGACGCAGGGGCCTCCGGCTCCGTAGATCCGTGGAAGATCGCCACGGATCCCCGAGGCCCCTCCGTGTTCCGCGCGGAATACGGGGAGGCCGGATCGTGCGCTACGATCCGCGGCCTTGTCCGTCGTACGCGACACCCGGGGGATGGAACCCGCAGGTCGGCCCTACGGCCCGTACCGGCTGGTGGCGAAGCTCGCCACCGGCGGGATGGCCGAGGTGTTCCTCGCGCTCCGCGAGGGCTCGAGCGAGCCGGTGGTGGTGAAGCGGATCCTCGCGCACCTCGCCGAGCAGCCGAAGTTCGTCCGGATGTTCCTCGACGAGGCGAAGATCGCCGCGCGCCTGACGCACCCGAACATCGCCGGCATCCTCGACCTCGGCCGCGTCGAGAGCTCCTTCTACATCGCCATGGAGTACATCCCGGGCGAGACGCTCGCGGCCGTCGCGCGCCGGGCCGCGCAGCGCGGCAGCTGGCCCTCGTTGCCGCAGACGGCGCTCCTCGTCGCCGAGGTGTGCGCCGCCCTCTCGTACGCCCACGGCCTGCGCGGCGAGGACGGCGCGCCGGGCGGGATCATCCACCGCGACGTCTCGCCGAAGAACGTGATGGTCACCTACGACGGCGCGGTGAAGCTCGTGGACTTCGGCATCGCCAAGGCCGCGAGCGACACCTCGAGCACCACCTCCACCGGGCAGCTCAAGGGCACGTTCTCGTACATGTCGCCGGAGCAGTGCCTCGGGCAGCCGCTCGACGCGCGCACCGACGTCTTCGCCGCCGGGATCATGCTCCACGAGCTGTGCGCGGGGCGCCGGCTCTACAAGCGCGACACCGAGCACCTGGTGCTCAAGGCGATCACCGAGACCGACGCGCCGGACCCGCGCGAGGCGAACCCCGAGGTGCCCGAGGCGCTCGCCGGGCTCGCGCGGCGCGCGCTCCGGCGGCGCCGCGAGGAGCGGATCGCGTCGGCCGCCGAGCTCCGCGAGGGGCTGCTCTCGTGGCTCGCGGGCGTGGGCGTGGCGCCGTCGCTCGCGCCGCTGATGGACGCGCTGTTCGCCGATCGCCGGGCGCAGGTGCAGGCGATCCTCGGGAAGGCGCGGGCGGACGCGGTCGTCGAGGACGAGTACCGCGAGGTCGAGACCTTCCCGACGCAGGCGTTCGCGCGGCCGTACCGGCCCTCCGCGGCGCTGCTCGCCGCCGAGGCGGCGGAGCGGTCGAGGCCGCCCGCGAGGCCCGCCGCCGCGCGTCCCGCCGCGCCCGACGACGACGAGGAGACGGCGCTCACGACCATGGAGTCGCGGTTCCGGCCCGCGGCCGGGCCGCCGAGGGACGACGAGGTCTCGTCCGTCACCGAGCCGACCGGCAAGGCGGCGCGCCCCGCGCCGCGCGCGCCGCTCCCGCCCGCGCTCCTCGCCGCGGCGGCGGGGCTGCTGGCGCTGCTCCTCGTGCTCGGGGGCGTCCTCGGCGTGCGCGCCGCGCTCGAGCCCGAGGCGCCGCCGCCGCTCGCGCCGGGCCTGGCGCGGCTCAGGGTCGTCTCCGACCCGCCGGGCGCGACCGTGAGCATCGACAGCTTCGTCC
>CAZDGH010000027.1:0-25348 GCA_964504805.1 uncultured Myxococcales bacterium
GCCCTCGGCCGGCGAGAGGAACGAGATCGCCGGCGGCGTGTTGTCGGCGACGAACGAGCGCGCCGCCACGACCGCGTCGCCGCCCAGCGTCTCCGCGCGCACCTCGAGCGCGTGCGGCCCGTCCGCGAGCCCGCGCGTGTCGAGGACGAAGGCGTACGGCGGGCGCTCGGCCCGCCCCGAGAGCGCGCCGTCCACCCGGAGCTCGGCGCCACGCACGAGAGCGACGTCGCTCGGCTCGGCCGCGACCGTGACGCGACCGCCGTGCGCCGCACCCTCCGCGGGCCACGCGATCGCGAGCGCCGGACGCCGCCCGTCGACGCGGAACGAGACCTCCGCCGATCCGGTCCGACCGGCGCGGTCGCTGGCGACGGCCCGGACCACGTGCACGCCGTCTCCGAGCGCCGCCGTGTCGAGCAGGTGCACCCAGGGCGCGTCCCGCAGCTCCGCCACGGAGCGATCGTCGACGAACAGGACGACCGACGAGACGCCGCGCTCCGCCGACGCTTCCACCTCGACCTGGTACGCGCCCGCGACGACCTCGCCGGCGACCGGGTGCACGAACGCGACGCGCGGCGCCGCCGGGCACGCAGGTCCGTCGCACGGCTCGACCGGAACGCAGCGGCCGCTCGCACAGCGCGCGCGAGGCGGACACTCGAGGTCGACGACGCAGGCGGGCCCGCCGCTCCCGGCCGGGGTCTCCGGCGCGCACGCCGCGAGCACCGCCACGGCCATCGCGCACACCAGCCCGCGGCGCATCGGGACGCTCCTCCGGAAGGGACGGCTTCGATCCTCCCGGCCGCTGGACGCAAAGGTCAAGGAGCCTCGTGGACGCGGGCGGCGCCGGGGCCGTCGCGATCCGGGCGCCTGTTACGATGCGTACGGGCCGGCGCTCACGCCGTGTCCGAACCGCGGGGGAACGATGAAGAAGCCTTGGATCGCGGCATTGCTGAACTTCTTTTTCATGGGCCCGGGCTACATCTACAACGGCCGCCGGGCGCTGCTCGGCGTCGGCTGGACGATCACCGCCCTCCTCCTCACCGCCGTCGAGCAGGCGCCGATCTACGCCGACGGCAAGAAGCTGCAGGAGATCAGCCCCACCGCGTTCGGGCTGATGTTCGTGGCGGTCTTCCTCGGCAACGTCTGCTTCGCCGTGGACGGCTGGCGCGAGGCGAAGCAGCTCAACGAGGCGGGCGGCGGCGCCGGCGCGCCGGGCGCGGCGGGCGTCGTGCCCAACCCTCCGGCGGGCTAGGCCGCGCGCAGGCGGGCGGGCAGCTCGGGCGACGCAGCTCCCGTCGCGCTCGAGCCGCCCGTCCGCCGCCCTGCGGGGTCGAGCAACCTCCCTTGATCGCGCGGCTTCCGCGGTGGTACGGGAGCGCCTTTCCAGGGACGGGAGCCTCGTGCTGCGCATCGTGCCCCTGGGCGGGCTGGGCGAGATCGGCCTCAACTCGATGGTCTTCGAGACCGGCTCCGACGCCGTGCTCGTGGACTGCGGGATCATGTTCCCCCAGGAGAACCTGGGCGTGGACGTGGTGGTGCCCGACCTCTCCTACACCGCCGAGCTCGCCGGGAAGCTGAAGGCGCTCGTCCTCACCCACGGGCACGAGGACCACGTCGGCGCGGTGCCGTTCCTGCTCCGCGAGCGCCCCGAGCTCCCGGTCTACGGCACGCGCTTCACCCTCGGGCTCCTCGCGCCGAAGCTCGCCGAGCACGGGCTCAAGGCCGACCTCCGCGAGCTGGTCCCCGGCGCGCCGATCGAGGTCGGGCAGGAGCTCGTGCTCGAGGGCATCCGCGTCACCCACTCGATCCCCGACGGCGTCGGCCTCGGGATCGACACGCCCGAGGGGCGCGTCGTCCACACCGGCGACTTCAAGGTCGACCACACGCCGATCGACGATCGACCGACCGACCTCGAGCGCTTCGCCGCCCTCGGCAAGGAGGGCGTCCTCTGCCTGCTCTCCGACTCGACGAACTCCGACCGCGCCGGCGTGGCATTGCCGGAGCGGCAGGTCGGCGCCGCGCTCGAGGCGATCTTCGCCCGCGCCCGCGCCCGCGTCCTCGTCGCCACCTTCGCGTCGAACATCCACCGCGTGCAGCAGCTCCTCGACCTCTCCCGCCGCTTCTCGCGCAAGGTCGTGCTGGTCGGCCGCTCGATGCAGCAGAACGTGCAGATCGCCAGTGCCCTCGGCTACCTCGAGGTGCCGCCCGGCACGATCGTCGACGCCGACGAGGGCAAGAAGCTGCGCCACGAGCAGGTCACCGTGCTCTCCACCGGAGCCCAGGGCGAGCCGCGCTCGGCGCTGATGCGGATGGCGCTCGGCGATCCCAACGCGCCGTTCCCGATCGACGAGGGCGATCTCGTCGTCATCTCCTCGCGCTTCATCCCCGGCAACGAGGTCGCCATCAACTCGATGGTGAACCACCTCGCCCGCCGCGGCGCCGAGGTCGTCTTCGAGGGCGCCGAGGCCGTCCACACCTCCGGCCACGCCTGCCAGGAGGAGCAGAAGCTGATGCTCCGCCTCACCCGGCCGCGGCACTTCGTGCCGATCCACGGCGAGTACCGCCACCTCGTCCGCCACGCGCGCACCGCGCAGCAGGTCGGCCTCGCCGACCGCGACTGCCACCTCCTCGAGGACGGCGACGTGCTCCGGTTCGAGGACGGCAAGGCGATCCCCGACGGCCGCGTGCTCGCCGGCCGCCTCTACGTGGAGAGCCGCACCGGCCCCGACGTGTCGGAGCTGGTGCTCAAGGAGCGCAGCCTCCTCGCCGAGACCGGCCTCGTCACCGCGGTGCTCGTCCTCGACGGGAAGCCCGGCGGCCTCGTCCGCGAGCCGGAGCTGTCGGTGCGCGGCCTCGCCGCCGACGCCTCGACGCTCGCCGAGGCGCGGCGCGAGGTGGTCCAGGCCGTGGAGGCGCTCCCGGCCGCGATGCGGCGCGACGTGGCGACGGTGCAGGAGCAGATCCGGCTCGCCGTCCGTCGCGCCTGGAAGCGCAGCACCGAGCGGAAGCCGGTGGTGCTGCCGGTGGTGATCGAGCTCTAGGAGGGCACGCACATGCCGTCGTTCGACATCGTCTCGAAGATCGACATGCAGGAGGTGGACAACGCGGTCATCCAGGCCAAGAAGGAGCTGCAGGGCCGCTGGGACTTCCGCGGCGTCACCGTGGACATCGGCTACACCGACGACAAGAAGTCGCTCTTCATGAAGACCGACGACGAGGAGCGGCTCGAGCAGGTCTGGGACGTGCTCCTCGGCAAGCTGATCAAGCGCGGGATCACCCCGAACTCGCTCGAGCGCGGGACGAAGGACGCGGTCGGCGGCAAGCTCGTGAAGCAGGAGATCAAGCTCCAGCAGGGCATCCCGACCGAGAAGGCGAAGGAGCTGGTGAAGCGGATCAAGGACTCGAAGATCAAGGCGCAGGCCTCGATCCAGGGCGACGCCGTCCGCGTCACCTCCAAGGACCGCGACGACCTCCAGGCGGTGATCGCCCTGTGCCGCACGCTGTCCGACGAGCTGAAGCTCGACATGCAGTACACGAACCGCCGGGACTAGCTCCCGGCGTGCGGGTGTAAGAAGAGGCCATGGCACAGCGCAAGTCGGTCCACATCGTCACGCTCGGCTGCCCGAAGAACCGGGTGGACTCCGAGGTGATGCTCGGCGGTCTCCTGCAGGAGGGCTGGGCCCTCGAGCAGGAGGCCGACAAGGCCGACGTCATCGTGGTGAACACCTGCGCCTTCATCGAGGCCTCGAAGACCGAGTCGGTGAACGCGATCCTCGAGGCGGCGAAGCACAAGGAGAGCGGCAAGGCGCAGAAGCTGGTCGTCGCCGGCTGCCTCTCGCAGCGCTACCCCGAGGAGCTCGCCAAGGACCTCCCCGAGGTCGACCACTTCGTGGGCACGAGCGCGTACGCCGCGCTGCCGAAGCTGCTCGCCGACGTGGACGGGGCGCCGCGGCAGGTGATCCCGGATCCGGAGTACATCCACGACGCCAAGACGCCGCGGGTGAACTCGCTGCCCTCGTACACGGCGTACCTGAAGATCTCCGAGGGCTGCGACAACGACTGCGCCTTCTGCATCATCCCGAAGCTCCGCGGCGCGCAGCGGAGCCGACCGATCGCCGACGTCGTCGAGGAGGCGGAGCGCCTCGCCGCCGAGGGCGCCCGCGAGCTGAACCTCGTCGCCCAGGACCTCACCGCCTACGGCCACGACCTGCCGGGCCGCCCGAAGCTGCAGCAGCTCGTGCGCGAGCTCGGGAAGGTGAGCGGCGTGAGGTGGGTGCGCCTCCACTACGCCTACCCGCGCAACTTCCCCGACGACCTCGTGGCGGCGATCCGCGACACCGAGAACGTCGTGAAGTACCTCGACATGCCGGTGCAGCACGCCTCGGACCGGCTGCTCCGCTCGATGCGCCGCGGCCGCAACGCGGCGTTCCTCCGGGAGCTGCTCGGGAAGCTCCGCCAGGAGATCCCGGGGATCGTGCTCCGCACCTCGCTCATCGTCGGCCTGCCCGGCGAGACCGAGGAGGACTTCCAGGAGCTGCTCTCGTTCATCCGCGAGCAGCGCTTCGAGCGGCTCGGGATCTTCACCTACTCGCAGGAGGAGGGCACCGACGCCGGCACGATGGAGGGCCAGCTCCCCGAGGCGCTCAAGCAGGAGCGCTGGCGCGAGGCGATGGCGCTGCAGGCCTCGATCAACCAGGAGCAGCAGCAGGCGCTCGTGGGCCGCGAGGTCGAGGTGCTCGTCGAGGGCGTGCACGAGGAGACGGAGCACCTCCTCGTCGGCCGCCACGCGGGGCAGGCGCCGGAGATCGACGGCACGGTGATCCTCAACGACGTCGGCGACCTCGAGGTGGGCCCGGGCGACCTGGTGAAGGTCCGCGTCGAGGAGGCCCACGCCTACGACCTCGTCGGTCCCGTGACGGCGATGGTGCTCAAGGCGCCGAGCCGCGTGCTCCGCGCCGGCGGCGGGATCAAGCTGCCGGTGATGGTGGCGCCGCGGTAGTGGCGGGCCTCGACCGCGAGCTCGAGGTCGCCGAGCGGCTCGCCCGCGAGGCGGGGCGCGTCATCCTCGAGGTGTACGCGCGGCCGTTCGAGGTCGTCCAGAAGGCGAAGGGCGGCGGCCCGGTCACCGAGGCGGACGAACGCGCCAATGCGCTCCTGGTCGAGGGGCTGCGAGCGGCGTTCCCCGGCGACGGCGTCGTCGCCGAGGAGACCAAGGACACCTCCGACGCGAGCCGCTTCTCGCGGTGCTGGTACGTCGACCCGGTCGACGGCACCGCCGAGTTCGTCGACCGGAACGGCATGTTCGCCGTGCACGTCGGCCTGGCGATCGACGGCGAGGCGAAGCTCGGCGTCGTGTACCGGCCGGTCGGCGACAAGCTCTACGCCGGCGTCGTCGGCGGCGAGGCGTTCGTGCGCGACGCCGGCGCCCGGCGGCCGCTGGCGGTGAGCGCCGTCGCCGCGCCGGCCGCCTTGCGCCTCGTCACCTCGCGCTCGCACAAGTCGAAGAAGACCGGCGCCATCGTCGAGCGGCTCGGGATCGGGAGCCGCACCGAGCTCGGCTCGGTGGGCCTCAAGTGCGGGCTCCTCGCCGAGGGCGGCGCCGACCTCTACGTGCACTTCTCCCCGAAGAGCTGGCGCTGGGACGCCTGCGCGCCCGAGGCGGTGCTGCGCGCGGCGGGCGGCGTGCTCACCGACCTCGGCGGCACGCCGTACCGCTACGACGGCAGCGAGCTCATGAACGCCCGCGGCCTCGTCGGCTGCAACGCGGCGGCGTTCCCCGCGGTGATCCCGGTGATCGCCGAGATCGCCCGGGCGCACGGCCTCGTCTAGGCGACGGTCACCCGCCACGGCCCGCCCTCGTCGGCGAGCGTGATCCGCCGGCCGAGGAGCTGCTCGAGGAGCGCCGCCTGGGTGCGGGTGTGATCCGTGGGCGGCACGGTGCGGAACGTGCCGCCGCCGGCGAGGCACAGCGGCACGAGGAGCTGGTCCGCGAGGTGCTCGCCCACCGGCACGCCGGCGTCGAGCCACGCCTTCGCCTCCGCCGCGGCGCGGGCGGCGACGTCCTCGGCGCGACGGCCGCGCTCGCCGAAGCCGGTGAAGACCTCGGTCACGTGCTCCGCCTCGGCCTCGATCGAGATCACGTTGCCGGGGCCGAGCGAGGCGTCGCTGCGCTCCACCCGGCAGGCGAGCTCGTGTCCCGAGAGGGCCTCGCGCGCCGCGCGGCACTCGCGCTCCCCGATCGTCGCCGGCAGGTGGGCGACGAGCGCCACCGCCTCGAGGCGACGGATCGGCCCGCGCTCGACGAGCTCGAGCGGCGCGAGCTTCGCCGGCCGGACGCGGCAGCGGAGCAGCCCGCCGCCGGCCGGGTAGAAGCCGGGCCGCACCAGCTCGAGCTCCACGTGGCCGCCCATCCGCGCCAGCAGCGGCAGGAACGCGCGCGCGAGGAACCGCACCGTCGGCGCCAGCGGGTTGTGGGTGCCGCCCTCGAGCTCCACCGACGACGGCGCATCCGCGGCGAGCAGCGCCGGCAGCACCGTCTGCAGCACGAGGGTGGTGCTCCCGGCGCTGCCGATGCGGAAGACGTGATCGCCGCCCGCGGCGCGCGCCGTCGGCACGAACGTGAGCTCGGTCGAGCCGAGCTCCGCGCCCGTCACCTCGGCGCGGCCGAGCGCCGCCGCGGCCTGCACCGCGACCAGGTGCTGCCGCTGCAGCCCGGGCCGCTTCCGCCGCGCGCGGATGCTCGTAACCCGCACCGGCGCGCCGGTGAGGACCGAGAGGCCCACCGCGGTGCGGAGGATCTGCCCGCCGCCCTCGCCGGCGGCGCCGTCGACGACGTGCATGTCGGTCACCCCTTCACCACCAGCACCTGGCGGAGCGTGTGGACCACGTCCACGAGATCGCGCTGCGCCGCCATCACCGCCTCGATCGACTTGTACGCCGCCGGGGTCTCGTCGATCACCTCCGCGTCCTTCCGGCACTCGATCCCCGCGGTCGCCGCCACGTGGTCGGCGAGCGTGAAGCGCTTGCGCGCCTCGGTGCGGGACATCCGGCGGCCCGCGCCGTGGCTGGAGCTGTGGAAGCTGTCCGGGTTCCCCTTGCCGCGGACGATGTACGAGCGCGCGCCCATGCTGCCCGGGATGATGCCGAGGTCGCCCTCGCGGGCGCGGATCGCGCCCTTGCGGGTCACGAGCACCGACGCGCCGTGGTGCTGCTCGCGCGCGACGTAGTTGTGGTGGCAGTTCACCGCCTCCTCGCTGCGCTCGAACGGCGGCACGAGGCCGGTCGCAGCCAGCGCCGCGAGCGCCGCGTCGAGCATCCGCTCGCGGCTCACCCGCGCGAAGTCCTGCGCGAGCCCCACCGCCTCGAGGTAGTCCGCGAACAGCGCGGAGCCCTCGGGCAGGTAGGCGAGGTCCTCGTCGGGCAGCGACACGAACCAGCGGCGCATCTCCTCCTTCGCCTTCTCGATGAAGTAGGTGCCGACGCGGTTCCCGAGGCCGCGGGAGCCGGAGTGCAGCATCACCCACACCCGGTCCTCCTCGTCGAGGTTCACCTCGACGAAGTGGTTGCCGGTGCCGAGGGTGCCGAGGTGCTGCACCGTCGGGCCGCGGCCGACCTTCGGGTGCTTCTCGACGACCTTCGCCCAGCGCGGCGCGAGCTCCGCCCACGACGCCGCGACCGGAGGCGGCGGATCGTGGAACGCGCCGCGGTCTCCGGGCCCGCCGTGGTTGGTGCGGCCGTGGGGCACCGCCCGCTCGATCGCCGCGCGCACCGGCGCCAGCGAGTCGGGCAGGTCCGCGGCGCCGAGCGTGGTGCGCACCGCGATCATCCCGCAGCCGAGGTCGACGCCGACCGCCGCCGGGATCACCGCGCGCCGGGTGGCGATCACCGAGCCCACGGTCGCGCCGATGCCCGTGTGCGCGTCCGGCATCGCCGCCACCCACTTGTGCACGAACGGCAGCGACGCGACGTTGCGGAGCTGCGCGAGCGCGCGCTCCTCGATCTCCACCCCCTCGATCCACGCCTTCACCGGCACGGCGCCGGTCTCGATCACGCGGTAGCCCATGGTGTCTTCCCTCCTGCGGGCGGGCTCTTCACCGGGCGTGCCAGGGTCGCGCGGCGCCGTTTCGCGGCCGGCGCCGCCGGCAACGGTCGTGGTCTATCCGTTCGGATAGACTTCCTAGCATGGCGGCGAAGACGAAGCCGGTGGTGGCGATCGGGCTGCTCGGGACGACCCTCGACGCGGCGAGCGGGCCGAGACGCTGGGAGCGCTGGCGTCCGACGGTGGCGCTCTGCCAACAGGAGGACCTCGTCGTCTCCCGCCTCGAGCTGCTCCACCCGCCCTCGCACCTCTCGCTCGCGCGGGTCGTGGCGGCGGACGTCCGCACGGTCTCGCCCGAGACCGAGGTGCGGCTGCACCCGCTGCCGATCTCCGACCACTGGGACTTCGAGCTCGTCTACGCCGGGCTGCACGACTTCGCCCGGAAGTACCCGTTCGCGCCGGACCGCGAGGACTACCTCGTGCACATCACCACCGGCACGCACGTGGCGCAGATCTGCCTCTTCCTGCTGGCGGAGTCGCGGCACCTCCCCGGGCGGCTCGTGCAGACCGCGCCGCCGAAGCGCGGCGCGCCGGGAGGCCCGGGCCGCCACGCGATCGTCGACCTCGACCTCTCGAAGTACGACCGCCTCGCCACCCGCTTCCGGCAAGAGGAGGTGGAGTCGGTCTCGTTCCTCAAGTCGGGGATCGCCACGCGGAACGAGCGCTACAACCGGCTCATGGAGCGGATCGAGCGCGTCGCGGTCGCGTCCACGGCACCGATCCTGCTCACCGGCCCGACCGGCGCCGGGAAGTCGAACCTGGCCCGGCGGATCTTCGAGCTGAAGAAGCTGCGCCGCCAGGTGGAGGGCGCGTTCGTCGAGGTGAACTGTGCCACGCTGCGCGGCGACGCGGCGATGTCGGCGCTGTTCGGCCACGTGCGCGGCGCCTTCACCGGCGCCCTCGAGGCGCGCGCGGGGCTCCTGCGGAAGGCCGACGGCGGCGTGCTCTTCCTCGACGAGATCGGCGAGCTCGGCCTCGACGAGCAGGCGATGTTGCTCCGGGCGCTCGAGGAGCGGGTCTTCCTGCCGCTCGGCGCCGACCGGGAGGTGCGCAGCGACTTCCAGCTCCTCGCCGGGACGAACCGCGACCTGCCCCGCGCCGTGGGCGAGGGGCGCTTCCGCGAGGACCTGCTGGCGCGGATCCACCTCTGGACGTTCCGGCTGCCGGGCCTGCGGGAGCGCCCCGAGGACGTCGAGGCGAACCTCGACTTCGAGCTCGAGCGCGTCGCCGCGCAGGGCGGCACCCGCGTCACCCTCACCCGCGAGGCGCGAGACCGCTTCCTCCGCTTCGCGACCTCGCCCGAGGCGACCTGGCCCGGCAACTTCCGCGACCTGAACGCCGCGGTCCGCCGCCTCGCCACGCTCTCGACCTCCGGCCGCGTCGGCGTCGCCGAGGTCGAGGAGGAGCTCGGGCGGCTGCGCGACGCGTGGCGCGCGACGGCGGGCGCCGCCGGTGGGGGCGACGAGCTCGAGGCCGCGCTCGGCCCCGACCGCGCCCGCGCGCTCGACCCGTTCGATCGCGTGCAGCTCGCCGAAGTCCTGCGCGTCTGCCGCCGCTCGTCCTCGCTCTCCGAGGCGGGGCGCGAGCTCTTCGCGGTGTCGCGCAGCCGCCGCAGCTCCGTGAACGACGCGGACCGGCTCCGGAAGTACCTGGCGCGGTTCGGGCTGGGCTTCGCGCAGCTGCGCGGCTGAGCGAGGCGAACGACACCCTCATCGCGAGCCTGTCGCGCCCCGGTGTCCCATAGGGCGGCCACCGCCCGTGCGGACCTCTGCTAATTTCCCCGCGCGATGTCCGCTCCCGCCAGCTCTTTCAAGTCCGTCGTCGCCGCGCTCTCCGCGAACGCCTTCGTCACCGTCGCCAAGTTCGTCGGGTTCGCCCTGTCCGGCTCCGGCGCGATGCTCTCCGAGGCGATCCACAGCGCGGCCGACACCGGCAACCAGCTGCTGCTGTTCCTCGGCCTGCGCCGCGCCGCGCGGCAGCGTGATCCGAGCTTCCAGTACGGCTACGGCGGAGAGCGCTTCGTCTTCGGGCTGCTGTCGGCCGCCGGCATCTTCTTCATCGGCTGCGGCTTCACCGTCTACCACGGCGTCGAAGGGCTGCTCGACCCGCACCTGCCGGAGCTCGGCCCGGCCACGTTCGTGGTGCTCGGCCTCTCGCTGGTGATCGAGGGCGGCGTCACGATCTACGCGTATCGGAACGCGTTCCTCGAGAAGGGTGCGCTGCCGTTCTTCCAGTGGGCGAGGGAGCGGGCCGATCCTGCGACGATCGCGGTGCTGCTCGAGGACACCGTCGCCTGCCTGGGCCTCGTGCTCGCGGCGACCGGCATCGGCCTCACCGCCGTGACCGGCGACCCGCGCTTCGACGCCGCGGGCTCGCTGCTCGTCGGCCTGCTCCTCGGCTACGTCGCGTTCCACCTGGTGGTCGAGAACCGACGGCTGCTCCTAGGCAAGGCCGTGCCCGAAGAGGCGTCGGAGGCGTTCGTGCGGATCCTCCGCGGGCGCCCGTCGATCCGGGACGTGCACGACGTGAAGACGCGGCAGATCACGCCGGAGGTCTACAAGCTCAAGGCGGAGATCGCGATCTCGGAGCCGTGGATGGCGGAGCGGCTCGGCGCCGCGCTCCCGCCCGCCCTCGACGCCGGCGACCGGTCGAGGGCGCTCGGCAAGCTCGCGGCGTCGGCCATCAACGCGCTCGGGAACGAGATCAAGGCGATCGAGGCGGCGGTGCGCGCCGAGATCCCGCAGGCGCAGCACATCGACCTCGAGCTGGACCACGCCCCCGACCCGGACGACCGCGCGGTGGCCTGATCCCCGGGGGCGCCTCAGCCCTCGGCGTCGTCCCCGTCGTCGGCGACGCGCGCCGGCGGCGGCTCCCACCCGAGCTGGCCGCGCAGCGCGATCGCCTGCTCGGCGAGGTGCTCGAACAGCGGTCGCGAGCGGCGCGCCGCCATGCACCTTACCAGCGACGACACGAAGAGCTCCTTCAGGAACGCGTACGAGTAGCCTTCGGTGGACTCGGCGATCGTCGCCGTCTGCGCCTCGGTGAGGCGGTCGGACGGGTCGAGCCGCGCCGACCACAGCGACGCGTAGCGCACGCGCTCCTCGAGCCCGGGCAGCTCGAACCGGTACTTCACGTCGAAGCGGCTCGGCCGCTCGAGGATCGCCGGGTCGAGGCGCTCGGGGTGGTTCGTCGTCGCGATGGTGACGATCCCCGGGTTCTCGGCGAAGCCGTCGAGCGCGTTCAGGAAGAACGAGAGGCTGCCGGGCGACACGAGCGAGTCGAGGTCCTCGAGGACCAGCACGCACGGCGCGGTGCGGCGCGCGCGCGCGAAGACCTGCTCGATCCCGCGGGTCTCGGGCGAGTACTGCGCCTTGAAGCTCGTCACGTACAGGCACGGCAGGCCGAGCTGCTTGACGATCGCCTTCACGCAGAGCGTCTTGCCGTTGCCGGGGGGCCCGATGAGCAGCGCGCCTCGCTTCCACGGCACGCGGTGCTTCTCGTAGAGCTCCCGCGACGAGACGAAGTGGCGGAAGTCGTCCTGGATCGCCGTCGCGAGCGCACGCGGCAGCACGACGTCGTCGAAGCTCGCCGCCTGGATCGCGGTCCACAGCTCGCGGCTGTGCGAGAAGCAGCCGCTCTGGAAGACCAGCACGGCCTCCTCGACCTTGCTCCCGACCTCGCACACCGCCGAGAGGAACCGCTTCGCCTCGGCCTCGTCCGACGCGATGACGAAGTTGTGCCCGTCCTCGTCGTAGCCCTTCGGGTAGACCACCTCGACCACGTCGAGGCGCCGGCCCTCCCACTCGATCTCGTGCCAGGCGTTGCGGATCGAGAGCGTGAGCGGCTTGCCCGGCCCCTCCCAGCCGACGTTCTGCTGGGCGTGCACGCCCGGACGCGTGGTCATCTTGCAGCCGCCGGCCGCCGCGAACTTCTGCAGGTCGAACGCCCACGAGCCGACCTCCACGACGGCGCGGCCGGGATGCGCGGCGACGAGCCGCTTCCCGAGCTCGTACGGGATCGCCTGGATCGGCAGCTGGAGGACGTCGAAGAGCGCGTCGGTCATGGTGCCGCCCATCGTCGTCCTCGCGGCACGGCACGGTCAACGGCCGCGCGCCATGGATGAGCCGTGCCTGCGGAGCGAAGAGGGCCTCGCGGTCTCGTCGCGCCAGCCAGGGTGCGCGTGCTCACCCGCCGAGGAGCCCGCGTCGGGCCGCGCGAAGGGCCGCGACCAGGAGCTCCGGCTGCGCGCGCCACGTCGCAGAGGCTCGACGGAGCAGGCCAGCCTGGATCGTGCCTCCGTCCATCGCCTCCACGAGGAACTCGTCCACGTGCGCTCGCTCCTCGGGTGAGCAGAAGGCGGCGAGGTCGCGACCGAGGAGGAAGGCGGGCGCGCTGTCGTAGTCCTCTTGGTCCGCGAGCGCGAACCTGCGGTCGTCGACCGCGTCCACGTACTCCCGGAGCAGGAACGCGAGATCGTCGAGGTCCCGCGCCCGCTCCGAGGGGCGATCGCGGAAGGCGATCAGCTTGAGCAGGGCCACGACCGCGGCGGACGCGAGCCGGACGCCGCCCGTTCCCGGAATGCGCTGTTCGCACCTGAGCGCGTGCGCGAGCCCGACGAGGCTCATCAGCATGCCCGATCCCGGCCAGACGAGGCTTCCGGGCTCGACGCCCGACCAGCTGCCCGCCGGCACCACGTCGACCTTCACGCCCTCGCGGCTGTACCAGCGGTGCTCCAGCCGTGGGTCCTGGCGCCAGCCCTCGAGCTTCGCGAGCGCGCCGGGGAAGCTCGCGAGATCGATCGCGACGGTGAGATCGAGATCCTCGGTCGACCGGGGGAACGCCGCGCCGTAGTGCAGGCGGAGCGCCGAGGCTCCGATGAGCGCGATGGCGTGGTCGGACCAGACGCCGGAGAGGGTCTCGAGCGCCCGCCGCTCGGCTTCTGACAGCGCGCTCATCCGCGCTCCGCGAGGTGACGCTCCGCGAAGACGGCGGCCGCCTCCGTCGCACGTTCGTCGTCGCCGGCGAGCAGCTCCGCGTACACGAGCAGCGGGTGCACGACCCGCGGCGCGGTCCCCTCGAACGCCAGGGGCCCAGGCGCCCGGAACACGACCAGACCGCCGTCTCTCGCGGGGACGAGCCGCAGCTCGCGCACATGCCGCTCGAGGAGGTCGGCGTCGGCCACCACGAGCGTCGTCTCTGGAACGCGCAGGTGGGGAACGAGCCGGTACGCTCCCGTGGCCCCTCCGAACGCCCACCCTGCCTCCCGGCCCAGCGCGGTCTCCAGCCGTCGCTCGCGTTCTTCAGGCTCCCGCTCCGGCAGCTCGTAGCGCCCGAGCAACAGCTGGGGCCGCATCGCCGTCGGGTACGCCGCCACCCACCGCGACCGAAGCGTCCGCTCGCCGACGAGTCGGCGGCCCTTCGAGGTCCGCACGAGGAGGCGCTCGTCCTCGAGCCGGCGCACGAGCTCGGCGGCGGCGTTCTTGCTCGTGCCGGCCGCCTCGGCGACGGCGCGGGCGGGAGCGGCCGCGAGCGCGGGCCGGACGAGGAGCGCGAAGAGGACCTTGTGCCCTGCGAGGCGCATGGCGCCTGCTCCCCCTGGTGGCCGAAGCGCCGGCCTTCCGACGGCGCTCGACTGGAGCGTGCTCCCCAGGGCCAGGCGGTGGTTGCCTCGGAGGTCCACGAAGTTGAGGCCGTGGGTCGCAAGCGCCTCGGCTGAAGGCCGGGACACGAACGGTGCGAAGAGGATCCGGCCGTGGCCGCCTCGCCCCGCTCGCGCGATGAAGTCGCGGACGGTCGCAGGGCCGAGGTGGCTGGTCTTGACCTCGGCGGTGAGCGCCCACTTCCCCGCACGCGTGCGGACCTCGACCCGCGCGTCCTCCTCCGGCCGCCTCGCGGGCAACCATGCGACGGACTCGACGAACGGTAGCTTTCGGAGCTCGACGAGGTATGGGGCTACGGCGGGACGCACGGCCTTTAACCTAGTCTGTCCTTTAGTAAAGGACAAGCACTCCTAGGGGACATCGACGGCGGTGCCCACGGGCGAGTGGCGGCTACGGCGCGGGGATCTTCGTGCGGCACGCGGGGCAGAACCTCGCGCCGTCGGGCAGCGGCTTGCCGCAGGACGGGCAGAAGCGGGCGCGGCCGGTCTGCTGGCGCGTGAACGGCTTCTCCGGCGGCGGCTTCGAGGCCTCGGCGGGCGGCGGCTGCGGCGCCTTCGGCTTCGGCGCCTCGGTGCCCGGCGGCTTCGGCGCCTCGGGCCGCGCCTGCGGCCTCGCGCGGCGGCGCACGACGAGCGCGGCGGCCGCTGCCGCGACGAGCACGGCGACGCCGCCCGCCATCGCGAGGAGCAGGCCGCGGTGCTTCTTCTTGCCGAGCTCGCCGACCGGGAGGAAGTAGCCCTCCTCGTCGTCGAGGTCCTCGAGCTCGACGTCGGGGAGCGGGAGCGGCTCGGGCTCCGGCTCCTCGGCCTTCGCGACCGCCCGGGGCCGCGGCGCCTCGGCGGGCGCGGCGACGCCGGCGTCCTCGGCGACGCCCGCGTCGGGCAGCTCCTCGGCGACGCCCGCGTCGGCGACGTCGGCGGCCGCGACCTGCGGGACGGGCGTCGGCACCGCGCGGCGGAAGCTGCGGATCACCTTCACCCGGCCGCGGCACGCGCCCTCGTGCACGGTCTCGGTGGTGACGACGACGTCGTCCGGCGGCGCGAATGCGTAGACGGTGCGCTCGCTCCGTCCCTCGCCGCGGCACGCCTGCGACCACGTGTTCCCGTCGCGCGCCGAGGCGCCGCGGACGAGGGCCGGGTCGACGCAGGCGTCGGAGCGCAGCACCACCGGCGGCTTCTTCGCCCGGACGATCAGCACGCCGCCGCGGACGTCGAGCGAGACGGGCCCGCGGCCCGGGACGCGGGAGGCGACCGGCAGCTTGCCGCACGCGTCCGGCCAGGCGTCGAGCGCGACCTGCGTCTCGACCTGGGTCTCCTGGAAGAGCCCGATCGGCGCCTGCGCCGCCGCGGCGAGCGGCAGCGCGAGGACGAGCGCGGATGCGGCGGCCCCCCGCACGAGCCGCCTACTTCTTCGGCCCGACCATCTCCTCCGGCCGGACCCACTGGTCGAACTGCTCGGCGGTGAGGAAGCCGAGCTCGATCGCGGTCTGCTTCAGCGTCTTGCCGCTCTTGTGGGCGGTCTTGGCGATCTTCGCCGCCTTGTCGTAGCCGATGTGCGGGTTGAGCGCGGTGACGAGCATCAGCGAGCTCGACAGGTGCTCGGCGATCCGCTCGCGGTTCGGCTCGATGCCCACCGCGCAGTTGGTGCGGAACGACTCCATGCCGTCGGCGAGGAGCCGCACGCTCTGCAGGAAGTTGTGGGCGATGAGCGGCTTGAAGACGTTGAGCTCGAAGTTGCCCATCGAGCCGCCGACGTTCACCGCCACGTCGTTGCCGATCACCTGGCAGCAGAGCATGGTCATCGCCTCGCTCTGGGTCGGGTTCACCTTGCCCGGCATGATCGACGAGCCCGGCTCGTTCTCCGGGATCGTCAGCTCGCCGAGGCCGCAGCGCGGGCCCGAGGCGAGCCAGCGCACGTCGTTGGCGAGCTTCATCAGGCTGGCGGCGAGCGTCTTGAGCGCGCCGTGGCCGAAGACGAGGGCGTCGTTGGCGGCGAGCGCCTCGAACTTGTTGGGCGCGGTGGTGAACGGGTGGCCGGAGAGCTCGGCGAGCTTCTTGGCGACGCGCACCGCGTACTCCGGGTGGGCGTTGAGGCCGGTGCCGACCGCGGTGCCGCCGAGGGCGAGCTCGGCGAGGTGCGGCAGCGTCGACTCGAGGTGCTTCTTGCCCTGGTCGAGCTGCGCCACCCAGCCGGAGATCTCCTGGCCGAGGGTGAGCGGCGTCGCGTCCTGCAGGTGGGTGCGGCCGATCTTCACCACGTCGGCGAACGCGGTCGCCTTGCCGTGGAGCGTCTCGCGCAGCCGCCCGAGCGACGGGAGCAGGTCGCTCCGCACCGCCTCGACCGCCGCCACGCTCATCGCGGTCGGGAAGACGTCGTTCGACGACTGGCCCTTGTTGACGTCGTCGTTCGGGTGGACCTTCCGGCCCTCGCCGCGCTCGCCGCCGAGCAGCTCCGAGGCGCGGTTCGCGAGCACCTCGTTCATGTTCATGTTGCTCTGGGTGCCCGAGCCGGTCTGCCACACCGCCAGCGGGAACTCGCCGTCGTGCTTGCCGGCGATCACCTCGTCGGCCGCGGCGACGATCGCCTTCGCCTTCTCGGCGGGCAGCGTGCCGAGGTCCTGGTTCACCAGCGCCGCCGCCTTCTTCACCAGCGCCAGCGCGCGCACCAGGGCGATCGGCATCTTCTCGGTGGAGATCTTGAAGTTCTGCAGCGACCGCTGGGTCTGCGCGCCCCAGAGCTTGTCGGCCGGGACCTCGATGTCGCCGAAGGTGTCGCGCTCGATGCGGGTGGCCATGCGGAGTCCTCCTCGGGGTGCGGCGCCGACATAGCAGGGGAGCGGGCGGCGCCGCGAGCACTTGCTCGCTCGCGGCCGGAGTTGCGGCGTGCGACGAACCGGGTCTAGATTCGCATCGAGGTTGGTCCGGTTCGGTGGACAGGTTGACCACGACTCCTGCCTCATCCGCCAAGCCGACGACCATCCGCGAGAAGCCCATCCGGCAGGCCCGGCGGCACCTCCACTGTCCGCGGGCCGTGAACGAGCCTTTCGCTTGCGATGGCCCGGCGTGGGAAGCGGGGACCGGCTGGCTCGCGCGCCGTTCCGTGCGTCTTCGCGCTCGTCGCCCTCGCCGCGTTCACGCCCGACGAGCTCGCCCGCCACGCCGGCGGCGCGGGTGCTCGTCGTGCGCGCGGGTCCGCCGGAGCCGGCGCTCGATCGCGCGGCGGAGGCCGTCTCGGCGGGGATCCGCGCCGGCGTGCCCGACGCGGTGATCCTCGACGACGTCGTGCTCGGCGGACCGCAGCAGCTGGAGGACGAGGCGATCGTCCGCGCGGAGCGCGGTGCGCGACGTCTCGCGGCGGAGCACGACGGGCGGCTGCGCATGGAGCTGGGCGTCGAGGTCCCTCCGGCGGGCACCCCGTGAGGCCGTCGCTCGTCTAGCATCGCGGTCATGCCCCGTGTCGCCGCGCTCCTCTCGCTCGTGCTCCTCGCTCCGTCGATCGCCGCCGCCGACGGCTTCGCCGACGCCCTCGATCCCGAGGCGCTCTCGCGCCACCTCGACGCCGACGCATCGCGGGTCCTCGTCGTGCGCGCGGGCACGGCCGATCCGCTCCTCGACGAGGCCGCCGCCGCGGTGGCGGAGGCGCTGCGCGCGGGGAAGCGGGCCTCGCTCGTCATGGACGACGTCGCGCTGGGCGGGCCGCTCGCGCTGTCCGACGCGGAGATCGTCGCCCGCGCGTCGTGGGCGCCGGTCGACCGCCTCGCGATCGTGCGTGTCTTCCCCGGGGCGCCGCCGCAGGCGGTGGTCACGCTCGTGCGGAAGGACGGCACCGTGGTCGCGTCGCTCTCCGCGGCGCGGGGCGGGGGCGTCGCCCAGGCGGCGGAGGTCGAGCCCGCGCCCGAGACCGCGCCCGTGCCCGATCCCGGCCCGAGCGAGGAGGAGCTCGAGGAGGCGCGCGCGTTCTACGCGGAGCGGTTCGTCGGCTTCGAGGAGGGCGTGACCGTGACCATCTACCGCAGCGGCTTCACGAGCACGTCCGAGTGGCGCCGGCCGTACCAGGGCCGGTACCGCAAGCCCCTCGACGGCGCGAAGTTCTACGAGGTCGTGGGCCGCAAGGATCTGGCGAGCGACTACCGCGCGCGCACTGCCGTCCGCTGGTCGAGCGGCATCCTAGGCACCGGCCTCCTCGTCGGCGCGGCCTGGGTCTACGTCGAAGGAATCGTGAAGGACGAGACGTACCCGCCGGCGGTGCCGATCTCGCTGGGCGTCGCGGGGGCCGCCGGCCTGCTCCTCTCCACGTTCCTCGACCCGCACCCGGTCGAGCCGTACGAGGCCCGCGCGATCGCCGACCGCTACAACACGCGGCTCCGCGAGGACCTCGGCTTGCTCGAAGAGCCGTAGCGCCGATCCGGTCGAGGTCGGCGCCGGCGTGGCGCTCCTCTCCGCCATGTTCCTCCGCTTCTCCTGGTCGAGCGTGCCGGCGGGCGGAGGCCGCGGCCTGGGCCCGGGCCGCGGCCGCCTGGCCTTCGGTCCGCACCTCGAGGAGCTCGATCCGCACCGCCGGGAAGTCGCCCTCGGGCAGGTGCCACCGCCTCCTAGCGCGCCGGGAAGAGGCGGTCGCCGAAGCGACGCCTGTCGCCGAAGCGCCCGCTCCAGGGCGTGAGCACGGACCTGCCGCCGGCGTCGCGGTAACGCTCGGCGTGGAACGCGACCGGCAGGTCGTCGGGGCCGATCTCGACCAGTCGAGGCGGGACCGCGGCTCCACGGCGGGGCGTGCAGCCTCGCCTGCGAGGACGACGCGGCCTGCGGCGCGGGCGCGCACTGCGCGCGGTACGCGCGCTCGTACGGGCGCGGGCGCTGCGTCCAGCCGTGCGCGAGCGACACCGACTGCCGCGGCGCCGGCTGGGCCTGCTACGACGAGGACGGGGACGGCCGCACCGAGTGCGCGCCGGCCGGCACCGGCGCGGGGGCCGTCGGCGACCTCTGCGAGAGCCCCGCCACGTGCGGCGGCGGATCGTCGGGCGCGTGCCTCGAGATCGGGCTGCCGGGCCGCAGCGCGGTCTGCACGGTGCGGTGCGGGCCGGAGGCGGCGTGCCCCGAAGGATCCACCTGCGAGGGCGCGGCGTGCTTCGCGAGCTGCGCCGACGGAGGCACGTGCCCGTCGGGCTGCGGCGGCGCAGGTGGCGAGGCGGGCGCCGGAGGGTGCGGTGGATCCGACTGAGCGCGGGGCTGTCGATCTCCGCTCTCCGCGCAGGACGGCGGCGGGGGACGACGGCGGCGGCGGCATCCCCGCGCCCGCGACCGGGACCCGCTGCTCGGCGCGCGGCCGCCGTGCATCGCTCCACTGCCATGAGGAGCCGGACGGCGCGGGCATCCAGAGCGGCCGCTGCGTCGAAGCGGCAGCCGCTATCCGAACGGCCGCTGCGCGTTCCTCGAGCGCGGCTCCGGCCTGTGCGTCGTCGACTGCGGCCCCGGGCCGGCCGTGTCCCGAGGCCGCGCACGGCTTCGACGCGGACGCGGACGGCACCGTGGAATGCCGGCTGTACGGCGCGGTGGGCGACGCCTGCGACGACCTGCTCGACAGCCGAGGAAGCGTGTTCTGACCGAGGCACGGCGTGCGGTCGGGCCGGGCCACGCGGCTCCCTTCGGCCGCGACCCGCCGGCCACTCCACCCACCCAGCGCTCCACCCACCGCCGAGGATGTTGCCTGCAAGGACTCGGGAGCCCGGCGGATGGGCGGCCCCCCACACCGCCGGTAAGGTCGGTTCATGAGCCTCCGCACCTCGCTGCTTCCCTGCCTGCTCCTCTCCCTCGGCTGCGGTGGAGCCGACCTCGCCCCGCTTCCGCTCGACGGCGCGCGGGCGCCGTCCGACGGCGGGGATGCCGCCGGCGACGAGGGTGGCGCGGACGAGGGCGAAGCGGACGAGGGCGGCCCTGCCTGCGACGGCTTCGCCTGTCTCGACGGCGTCTGCGACGAGGCCACCGGCGCGTGCGTCGGGTGCCTCTCCGACGACGACTGCGCCGAGGACGCGCCCACCTGCGCCGAAGGCACCTGCGTCGCCTGCGCCGAGGGCGACGCGAGCTGCGGCGAGCCGCCGCCGCCGGCGCCGGAGCCGGACACCGAGCCGGACACGACGCCGCCCCCGCCGCCGGAGCCGGACGACGAGCCGGCCGCGCCGGAGCCGCGGCCCGAGCCGCGCGAGGGCGAACGCCCGTTCCGGATCCGCTTCGCGACCTACAACGTGCGGACCTCGAACCTGGACAACGCCGCCTGGCGCGACTTCCACGAGGGCTGGGACGCGAAGGATCGCGAGCGCATGGAGCGCGTCGCCGACGAGATCCTCGACCAGGAGCTCACGGTGGTGGCGGCGCAGGAGATGCGCGGCGTCGAGCGCGACGCGGTGCTGGCGCGGCTCCGGGCACGCGGCCAGTCGTGGGGCCACACGTCGACGAATCAGCCGGCGCTCGACGACACCGCGGTGCTGTTCCTCCGCTCCGAGTGGCGAAAGGTCCGCGAGACGTACTTCCTGATCCCGATGCAGGGCGACCTGCGCGATCGCTACCAGGTCGGCGTGCTCCTCGAGCACCGCCGCACCGGCCGCGCCGTGTGGTTCTACAGCGTCCACTTCGCCGCGGGCGGGGACTCCGGCGCGAACGAGCGCGCCGAGGCGGCGCGCCGCACGGTGCGGTCGCTGCGGGAGCGCGCCGTGGAGGGCGGCCGGCCCTTCGTGCTCGGCGGCGACTTCAACGCCGCCGCGAGCGGCCCCGTGGGCGACATCTTTCGCGCCTCGGGCTTCATGAAGTACACGCGCAACGCCGCCGACCGGAAGGTCAACGATGGCTGCAAGTCGTTCAACGGCAACGCCGGCTGGGAGGGCCACCAGCAGTGCCCGGGCGGCGCGGCGTCGCACATCGATCACGTCTGGGTCAGCGACCGCGGGATGCGGGTCGAGACGTACCGGGTCACCGCGACGGCGCGCACGTCGCGCGCCTCCGATCACAACCCGCTCACGACGGTGCTCTTCCGGCCCTGAGCGCAGCGCGCGCGCGGCGCCCGCGTGAGCGTCCGCGCCAGGCGGCGTTCGCGGCGATGCCGCGAGCTTCCGGCCGCAGCGGCCGGGCATCGGCTAGCGCGTTCGCGCTCGACGTCGTCGACGAGGCCTCGCCCGGCACGGTGAGCTATTTCCTCGACCTCGATCGGGACCGGACCTGCGGCCGCCGCGATCTCGTCCGCGCGGTCTCCGTCGACGGCAGCGCGGACGGCGCCGTCCGGGTCGAGCTCGGCCCCGGCGATCCGGCCCGCGACGAGGCGTGCGTCGTCCTCGACGACCTGATCGCGTTCGAGCGGCAGTCGCCCTCCGCCGGCGTCCCGCGCTGCCCCGCCGACTAGAGCTGCTCCATCCACGCGCGGAGCACCGCGGCGAGCGCCTTCCGCTTCGCCGCGAGGTCGGCGGCGTCGGAGATGGTGACGAGGGCGCGGTCCTTCCCGAGCCACTCGAGGAGCCCGCCCGGATCGGCGACCTTCGGCGGCTTCGCGCCCGGCCTCGGCCTCGCGCCGGTGTGGAGGACGAGCCGCAGCTGCTGCTTCTCGCGCAGGTTGAAGGTCGCGAAGTGGTCGGTGGTGAGGAAGCTCGGCGCGTTCCACTTGATGCTCTCGCGGACCTCCGGGCCCAGCCCGAGGAGCAGCGTCCGGAGCGCGACCGCCTCGGCCTTGCGCGGGTGGTCGAGCTCGCGCAGGAACGCCTCCACCGCGGGGTCGTTCCGGGAGCCGGCGGCGGCCTGCTGCGGCGCGGCGGACCGCTTCGCCGGCTTCTTCGGGGCGCGAGGCTTCATAGCCGATGGGTTATATACAGATCGGCAGGTGGGGTCAACGCTCAGGCGCGCCGGTAGGTGAGCACGACGCACCCGTTCGCGAACGTGCGCGCGCCGTCGAGCGCGAGCCGGCGCGGCGCGCGCAGCCCCTCGAAGAGCGAGCGGCCGCCGCCGAGCGCGAGCGGGTGGACGACGAGCTGGTACTCGTCGATCGCGTCGGCGTCGGCGAGCTGCGCCACGACGGACCCGCTGCCGAGCACGACCAGGTCGGGGCCGCGCTCGCGGACGAGCCGCCCGATCACCTCGGCGGCGTCGCCCTTCACGAGGTGCGTGTTCGCCCAGGAGGCGCGCGCCAGGCTCCGCGAGAAGACGTACTTCGCCATCGCGGTCATCCGCTCGGAGACGACCGCGCTCGCGGCGCGTCCCGCCGGCGTGGGCCAGAAGCCCGCCATCTGCTCGTAGGTGACGCGGGCGAGGACGAGCGCGCCGCCGCCCTTCGCGTTCTCGGCGACGAAGGCGTTCCACTCGGGGTCCTGCCGGTGGGCCCAGCTCATGTCGCCGTGGGCGTCGACGAAGCAGCCGTCGAGCGAGACGTTCTCGAACACCTTGAGCCTGCGCACGGGACCCTCCTGGCCGCGATCGGAAGGGTCCTACTTTAGGACTACTCCGTTCGCTTCCGCAACTCCGGTAGGCTGACCGCCCATGAGCGGCCTTCGCACCTACGGAGATCCCTGCGGCATCGCCCGGGCCCTCGACGTCGTCGGCGAGCGCGGCGCGCTGCTCGTCGTGCGCGAGCTCGCGCTCGGCCCGAAGCGGTTCTCGGAGCTGCGCCGCGGCCTGCCCGGCGCGAGCCCGAACGTGCTCTCGCAGCGGCTGCGCGAGCTCGAGGCCGGCGGCGTCGTGCGGAGGCACGAGGCGGCGCCCACCTACGAGCTCACCGACTGGGGCCGCGAGCTCCACCCGGTGCTGCTCGCCCTCGGCCGCTGGGGCGCGCGCTCCGCGGCGCGGCCCACGGGCGTGCTCGGCGTCGACGCGCTGATGGTGGCGCTCGAGGCGACGTTCGTCGCCGCCGAGGCCGGCGCGTTGTCGGCGACGTGGGAGCTCCGCGTCGGCGACGACCGCTTCTCGGCGCACGTGGCGGCGGGCGCGCTCGAGATCGTCCGCGGCGCGCCGCGGAGACCGGACGCCGTCATCGAGACCGACGCGGCGACGCTCCGCGCGGTCGTGTTCGGCGACCGGAAGCTCGCGGGGGCGCCGGTCGCGCTGCGGGGCGACGAGCGCCTCGCGCGGCGCTTCTTCCGCCTGTTCGCGCGCCCCTGAGCGACGCCAACGCGGCGGCCTCGCGCACCCACGCCCGCACCTCGGCGTCGACCTCCCGCGCGGCGCGGAGCTCGAGGTGGTGCACGAACCGCCCCGGCGCCGGCTCGACGACCTCCTTCCAGCGCGGGGAGCGGTCGCGGCGCGGCAGCGCGATCGAGAGCACCAGCGGCGCGACCTCGCCCCCGAGCCAGCGGTCCGGCGTCCAGGCCCACGCGAACGCACGCGCACGGCGGAAGGCGAGCTGGCTCCTCGTGACCCGGATCGTCGCCGGCCCCGCCGCCGCCACGGCGCGCTCCACCGCCGCGAAGAGCCGCCGCGCCGCGGGCCGGCCCTCGAAGAAGCGGTCGACGGCCACGCTCACGTCGCGCAGGCCCGCACCGCCCACGCGGCGGCGGCGGCGAGGAGCCCGAACATCACGACCAGGATGATCGCCCCGGCGCGGTTCGAGCTCGCCTCCTCTGCGCGCAGCGCCGCCTGGAACCGCGCCACCCGCGCCTCGAACACGGCGGCGCCCTGCTCCGCCACCGTCGCGCCCGCGCCGACGATGCGCAGCTTGGCGGCGATCGCCTCGAGGCGCTTCGCCGCGCTGCGGGCCACCGGATCGGTGGTCATCGCGTCGTCGAGGAGGGGCAGCGTGCGCGTGCCGGCGTCGACCAGGGCCGCCGGGGCGGAGGGGAGGAATGCGTGGACGAGCAGCGACGCCGCGCGCTCCGGCGTGGCCTCATGCAGGTGGCGGTGCAGCTCGGAGACCGCGAGCGACTCGGCCTCCACGCCGTCCGGCACCACCGCGAGGACGCCGCAGTACGCGCAGACGCGGCCCGCGAGCGCGGCGCCGCAGCTCGCGCAGGTGCCAGGCGTCCCGTCGCTCACGGCAGCGACGGCTCGACCGTCCCCGGCACCGCGTGCATGTCGAGGAACGCCTCGATGGCCGCCGGGATCCCGTTGTCGCCGCCGTCGGGGGCGAGGGTGGTCTCGGCGTGGAACATCCGCGACTGCACCACCATGAAGCCCTCGACCGCGTCGCGGCCGGCGCCGGCGTGCGGGCGCTCCGGGCCGACCGCCGGGGCGAGCCGCGACCGGAGGCCGTCGTAGGTCGCCGGGAAGAAGCTCGCCGCGATGGCGAGGTACGGCGCGTCGTCGAGCGGGCCGTCGAGCGCGCGGAGGCCGTGGTCGAGCTGCCAGCCGTCCTCGGCCACCGCGTTGCCGCGCACCGCGTAGAGGTCGGCGAGCAGGCGGCTCGGGAAGTACCACTCGACCGCGTCGACCCCGCCGCGGGACGAGGCCTCGGCGAAGGTCGCGAGGGGCACCCGCTCCGGCGGCTCGGTCGCGGCGGCGTCGACCCAGCCGTAGGTCGTGGCCGGATCGGTGGGGCGGAGGACGCGCGCCGGGCCGAACGGCGAGTCGACGGTGTGCCGCTCCGTCGGCCCGTCGGTGCGGCCCAGGCCGACGGTGATCGCCTGGTTCGGCCGGTACTCGAAGTCGTAGAGGAAGCCGAGCGCGGCGGCGTTCGTCATCGGCGGGACCGCCGCAGGGTCGAGCGCGAACGACACCTCGGCGAGGTGGGCGTCGCGGAGCGGATCGGCCGCGACCTCGTCGGGCGCGAGCCGTGCCCGGAGCGCGAACACGGCGGGCCACGCCGACGGCGCGACGCCCGGCACGACCACGAGCGGCGCGCCGGCGCGGATCGCCTCGACGCCCGGGACCTCGAGGCCCGGGCCCATGAAGCCGTCGGCCTCGTACGCGGCCTGCTCGACCGGCGCGCCGTCGAGGGTGCCGTCGACCATGATCACGCCGGCGAGCTCGTCGACGGCGCGGGTGCCGTCCTCGAACCGCCACGCCGCGTAGCTCTCCGCCATCCACGCGCCGAGCGAGTGGCCGAGGAGGAAGACGTGGCCGCGGCGCGACGGCGCGTCGACGAGCGAGATCACCGCGCGCACGTCGGCGACGTGGGTGGGCAGGCCCCACTCGCTGGCGAAGCCGGCGGTGCTCGCGTCGTGGAAGCCCGGGAAGGCGACGCCGCCGACGGTGTCGCGGCCGTAGTAGTAGCGCCGGGCGATCTCGGCGTCGGCGGCGGCCTCGGCGGCGGTCAGGCCGCGGGCGTCCTCGAGCCCGTTCGAGCGCCGGTCGATCGCCCACACCTCGTACGCCGCCCCGCGGAGCGCGCCGCGCTGCACGACCGAGATCGCCAGCGGCTCGAGGGATCCCGCGCCCGCGAGGAAGCCGGGGAGCGCGACGACGATCGCCGCCGCCGGCACCTCGGGGTCGCTGCGGAACCGCAGGACCGGTACGGCGTTCAGCGCGTCGGGCGTCGCCTCGCCGGAGGCCGGGTTCGCCGCGGGCGTGGCGCCCGGCACCAGCAGGCGCTCGCGGACGACGCCGGGCGCGACCACGATCACCTCGGGCGCGTCCGCGGCGGGCCAGTCGAGGACCGCGCCGCCGCCTCCACCCGCGCCGCCCGCGCCGCC
>CAZDGH010000028.1:0-25180 GCA_964504805.1 uncultured Myxococcales bacterium
CGGCCACGGCGCCGGCCACGGCGGGCGCACCGCCGAAGACCGAGGTGCTCGACGGCGCGGCGGCGGGGCGCGGCGACGGGGGCGGCGTCCCCACCGCCACGCCGGGCGCCGGCGTCGCGGTGAACATCTGGGTGCGCGACGGCGTGGCGGAGACCGCGACCTGCTGCGAGGAGGTGCGGGCGAGCGCGAGCAGCTCGCTGCGCAGCGCCTCCGCCGACGGCGGCCGCTTCGAGACGTCCTTCTCGAGGCAGCGGAGGATGAGCGCCTCCATGGCGTCGGAGATCGGCACGTCGGTGCGCTTCTGCCGCGGCGGCGCCGGCGTCTCGGTGAGGTGCTTGGTCACGAAGCCGATCGGCGTGTCGGCGTCGAACGGCAGGTAGCCGGTGACGAGCTGGTAGAGGATCACGCCGACGGCGTAGATGTCGCTGCGCGCGTCGAGGGTGGCGCCGCGGGCCTGCTCCGGCGACATGTACTCGGGCGTGCCGCAGACGAGGCCGGCGCGGGTGAGCGCGGGGCCGCCCTCGCCGCCGGACGGGTCCTGGATCTTGGCGATGCCGAAGTCGAGCACCTTGACGAAGTCCGGGTCGTCGCGACGCGGCTCGATCATGATGTTCTCGGGCTTCAGATCCCGGTGGATGATCCCGTTCGCGTGGGCCTCGGCGAGGGCCGAGAGCGCCTGGCCGACGATGTGGCAGATGCGCGCCTCGGGCAGCGGGAACTCCTCCACCAGCACCCGCTGCAGGTCCCGGCCGGCGAGGAACTCCATCGCGATGTAGAGCGCGCCGTCCTCGGCCTGCCCGAAGTCGATCACCTGGATCGAGTTCGGGTGGTTGAGCCGCGAGGACGCCCTCGCCTCCCGCTGGAACCGCGCGACGACCGACGGGTCCTCGAGGAGGTTCTTCCGGAGCATCTTGATGCAGACGGGCTTGTCGAGGCTGAGGTGCTGGGCCTTGTAGACCTTGCCCATGCCGCCGGCGCCGAGGAGCTTCTGGACGTAGAACTTCGACGCGATGGTCTTGCCGACGTACGGGTCGCCGCCGGGCGCCGCCGCGGCGTCGGGCACCGGGCCGCCGCAGGTCGGGCAGAAGCGCGCGGTGCCTGCGACGTCGGCGCCGCAGGTCGGGCAGGTACGCGTGGACAAGGCCTGGCTCCCGTGGGCGGAAAGCTGCCGCGTTTCGGACCTTTCGTACCACCGTTCGGATCGCTTGGGGAGGTCTCGTCGGGGTCCGCCCCGCCGTCCGCCCGCTCGCCCGAGCGGCCGTGGCTCGTGTTGACGGGCCAGGCAGGGGACGCTATTTCCGAAGCCGATTCCGCGATCTTCCGCGACGCCGGTCCGACCGGCGCGACGCGCTCGAGGGGGCCATGATCGTCTGCACGGCTTGTGGCAAGGAGAACGCGGAGAACTTCAACTTCTGCCTCGACTGCGGCAACGACCTGCGCCGGTCCCCGACCGGGCCGGGGGTGGCGATGCCCGCCGCCGCGGCCGCCGCCCCGATCCCGCTCTCGACGAGCCCCGCGGCCGCGCCGATCCCGCTCGTCCCCGCGCCGGCGCCCGCGCCGATCCCGCTCGTCCCCGCCTCCGACGCCGCCACCCCCGGCCCCGGCGCGCCGATCCCGCTCGTGGCGGGTGCCGCCGCCGGCCGCGCCTGCCCGAGCTGCGGCGCCGCGGTGCCGCCGGGCTTCTCGTTCTGCGGCGCCTGCGGCACCCGCCTCTCGGTCGAGGAGAACGTGCCGAAGGGCGGCACGATGTTCATGCACGTCGCCCCGGCGACCGCCGAGAAGCCGAAGGCGAAGCTCGTCACCATCCGGCCGGACGGCGGCGAGGGCATGACGTTCACCCTCAAGGCCGACGAGACGCTCGCCGGTCGCTCGCAGGGCGTCGTCCTCTTCACCGAGGACGCGTTCGTCAGCCCGAAGCACTGCCGGTTCTTCTACAAGGACGACCGCCTCCACGTGGAGGACCTCGGGTCGCTGAACGGCGTCTTCAAGAAGGTCCGCGGCGAGGCCGAGCTCACCCCGGGCGACCACGTCCGCATGGGCCGGCAGCTGCTCCGGCTCGAGCCGATGACCGGCGGGGCCCGCGAGCAGCCCGACGGCACCAAGGTGTGGGGCTCGCCGGATCCCGGCTACCGCGCCCGCCTGCTCCAGCTCCTCGAGGGCGGCGGCGTCGGCGAGGTGTTCCCGCTCAAGTCGGGCGACAACCTCATCGGCCGCGAGCAGGGCGACATCACCTTCCCCACCGACGGCTTCGTCTCGGGCCGCCACGCCAACGTCAACGTCGAGGGCGACAAGGCGAAGATCCGCGACCTCGGCTCCTCGAACGGCACGTTCCTCCGGATCGGCGCCGCGGTGTCGGTCGAGCACGGAGACTTCCTGCTCATCGGCAACCAGCTGTTGCGGGTCGACGTGCGGTAGGCAGGCTCCAGGCTCCAGGCTCCAGGCTCCGGCAGTCCCGGAGCGCGGCGCCGCAGGAACGCCGCCGCAGGAACGCCGAGGGCGGCTCCGGATCGATCCGGGCCGCCCTCGCCGCTTGCTGGAGCCTGGAGCCTGGAGCCTGGAGCCGCTGCTAGGAGTAGCTCTTCTCCTTCTTCTCCTGCTCCTCCTTGCACCGGATGCAGAGCGTCGTCACCGGGCGGGCCTCGAGGCGCTTCAGCGAGATCTCCTCCTCGCAGCGCTCGCAGACGCCGAAGTTGCCCTCGTCGATCCGCTGCAGGGCCTTCTCGATCTTCTTGAGGAGGAACTTCTCCCGGTCGCGGAGGCGGAACACCATCGACTGGTTGTACTCGCTGGACGCGAGGTCGATCTCGTCCGGGAGGTCGTCGGTGTCGAAGTTCGACTCCTCCATGAGGGTCTTCTTCGCGCTCTGCAGGAGGCTGTCGCGGGACTCCTCGAGCATCTTCCGGAAGCGCTTCAGATCCTTCTGGTTCACGCGAGACCCCCGGCCGCGCCCCGAAGGACGCGCGGAAAAAGGGCCGCTTTCTTAGCAACGACCCCGGGACGCGTCAAGCGACCCCCTTCGAAAACCCCAATCATTTTGCGCCCACACGGGCGCTGGCCTATCGTGCGGGCCCTTGGGCGAGCTTACGAAATTCGACCGGGAGTTCCTGCGCACGATCCTGGCCCTGGCGAGCAAGGGCGAGGTCGACCACCTGCTGTACGTGGCCGACCACCCGCTCTCCGCCGAGGAGCTCCGCGGCCGGCCGCTGAAGAAGAAGCTCATCTACGCGGTGACCCAGGAGAACCTCGCCGAGGACCTGAAGCGCAAGGGCTACGCCGCGGTCGTCATCCCCGACTACGAGTACTCGCGGGTCGAGAAGATGAAGATCGCGCTGGTCGCGTCCTCCGGCCTGGTGAAGGAGGGCGACACCGTCCTCTGCCTCACCGGCGAGGGGCGGCTGCTCGACACCCTGATCAAGCTCCGGGTGGGCGCCTCGCAGGACGAGACCCTGCCGCTCGAGACCCTGAACCTCGGCCCCGAGTTCGACCGGCAGGTCGTGGAGCGCGTCCTCGAGATCGCGCTGACGATCGGCCAGGAGGGCTTCGAGGGGCACCCCGTCGGCACCATCGTGGTGATCGGCGACTCCACCTCGGTGATGGAGAAGTCCAAGCAGCTCACCATCAACCCGTTCCAGGGGATCAGCGAGGCCGAGCGCAACATCCTCGACCCGACCATCCGCGACGCGGTGAAGAACTTCGCGGTGCTCGACGGCGCGTTCGTGATCCGCGAGGACGGGGTGGTGCTCTCCGCCGGCCGCTACCTGCAGTCGGCGATGGAGGACGTGAAGATCCCCATCGGCCTCGGCGCGCGCCACGCCGCGGCGGCGTTCATCACCGCCACCACCAAGGCGCTGGCGATCGTGGTGTCGCAGTCGTCGGGCGCGGTCCGCGTCTTCCGCGGCGGCGAGATCGCCCTCGAGCTGCACCAGCGCTTCCGCCGCTCGTAGCGGCGCTACGCGAGCCGCCGGCCCGCCGCGCACCCGGTCCGGAGCGGGCAGACCGCGCACCTCGCCCGGTCGCGCCTCGCCGGGCACGCGCCGCTCATGCCGAGGTGGCAGAGGGGGAAGTCGAAGCGGACCGGGTCCTCGGGATCGACGAGGCGCAGCGACGCGGTGAGCTCCTCGGCGGTGCGCCAGGAGAGATCGCGGCGCCGCGTCAGGCCGATCAGCCGGCCGATCCGCATCACGTGGGTGTCGAGCGGCACCACCAGCGCCGACCGCGGGACGAGGCCCTCCCAGGCGCCGAGATCGACCGCGTCGCGCCGGACCATCCAGCGCAGGTAGAGCGCGAGGCGCTTGCACGCGGCGCCCCGGGCGGCGTCGGGCAGGAGGTGGTCGAGCGCGCGCGCCGGCCCCATGGCGCCGCCGCGGATGGCCCTCGCGCCGGCCTCGCGGACCTCGCCGGCGAACGCCGAGAGCGCCGGCTGCAGGCCGCCCGCCGCCGCCAGCTTCGCCGCGAACGAGCGGCCCAGCGAGCCGTGGGTGCGGACGGCGTGGCCCATGCCGGCGAGGAGCGCGCCGACGTCGCCGGGCAGGTGGAAGCGGTACGCGAACGGCGCGAAGGCCGCGCCGTCGCGGGCCGGGTCGAAGCGGCGCACGTACGCCGCCGGCGACGGCCCGAGCTCGCCGAGGATCCCGAACAGCCGCGGCTTGAAGAGCTCGGCCCGGCCGTAGGCGAGCGCGGCGGCGAGGAGGCCGGCGACCTCCTGGTCCTCGGGGGCGGCGTAGGCCCGCGGCGCCTCCACCGGATCGAAGGCGATGCGGCGCGCCGCGTCGCACGAGGCGGCGAGCGGGACGAGGAGCGCCCGGAGGCGCTCGGCGCGGGCCGGCGACAGCACGCGGCGGTCAGCTCCGCTTCGCCTCGCGCACCACGTGCGGGAGCTCGGGGCCGATCAGCTTCTCGAACGCGGTGCGGCAGGCGCCGGTCGAGCCCGGCACCGCGAAGATCACCAGGCCGTCGGCGGTGACGCCGGCGGTCGCGCGGGAGAGCATCGCGGCGCTGCCGATCTCCTGGAACGAGAGCATCCGGAACAGCTCGCCGAAGCCGGGCAGCTCCTTGAGCAGGAGCCCGCGGATCGCCTCGAAGGTGCCGTCGCGGCGGGTGACGCCGGTGCCGCCGGTGACGATCACCACGTCGGCGCCCGCCGCGCGGCCGCGCCCCACCGCGTGGGCCACGAGCAGCGGCTCGTCTCTTACGATCTCGCCGCCGAGCACCTCGTGCCCGAGCCCGGCGAGCGCCTCGCGCAGGTAGCGGCCGGAGGTGTCGTCGGCCTCGGTGCGGGTGTCGCTCGCGGTCACCACGAACGCGCGGACGATCCGCGGCGCGGCCTCCTTGTGCTTCCTCGGCCCCTCGGCGCTCTCGAGGTGCGGCTTCGCGTCGGACCCGTGGGCGTGCGGGTGCGCGTGGCCGCCGTGGCCGTGGTGCCCGTGGTCGTCGTGGTCATGCCCCTCGTGTCCCACCGTCGCCTCCTGGGTCGGGGATCTCGATCACGAGCTCCCCCTCTTCCTCGTGTACGCGGAACGCGGTCTGGTCGTCGCAGATGCCCGGCGACGTCGAGTTCTTCCCCGTCTCGGCGTCGAAGCCGATCTCGTGGCACGGGCAGACGACCATCGGCCGCCCCTCGGCGGTCGCGTCGAGGTGCCCGCCGGAGAGCAGGCAGCCGGCGTGGTTGCACCAGTCGTCGATCGCCAGCCAGCGGCCGTCCTTGCGGACGAGGCAGATGAGCCGACCTTCCCTCTCGAAGCCCCGGAGGCCGCCCTCCGGGAGGTCGACCTGGCCGAGCCGGATGCGCTTCGGCACCTAGAAGTCCTCCTCCTTCGGCGGCGGGAGATCGAGGGTCCGGGTGCCCCGCGCCCGGTCGAGGCGCGCCTGGATCTCGGCGGCGTCCTTGGCGTCGGGCGCGAGGAGCAGGTACTTGGCCCAGTGATCGGCCGCCGCCCGGGTCTCGCCGAGCTTCGCGAGGCAGGTGCCGAGCTCGCGGTACGGCTTGGCGACGCGCGGCGCGAGCTCGGTGACCACGGTGAGGAACTCCATCGCCTCCTCGCAGCGCCCGTTGCGCTGGAGCGCGGCGCCGAGCTCGTAGAGGCCGCCGGCGTCGTCGGGCTTCGGCGGCGGCGGCGGCGTCTCGCCCTCGCCGAACACCGGCGCGAGCACGATCATGACCTTGTCCGGGAGCTGGGCGCTCTCGATCACCTGGCTGGCGGCCTGGTAGCCGTCCTTCTCCGCGCGGATGCGGAGCTGCTGCGAGCCGCCCGCCGACTCCGCCAGCGCGGCGGGGACCGGCACGCCGACGGGCGAGCGGCCGACCGGCTGGCCGTCCCGGAGCACGAGCGCGCCGGACGGCAGCGTCACCACGTAGACCTCGCGGGCGGCGCTCTCCCAGGTGGTCTTGCCGGCACAGGCCGCCGAGACGAGCACGGCGGCGACGGCGAGGGACGTTCGACGGGCGGCGCGGGACACGCGAGGCTCCTCGTTCACGGGGGGTCGTGGGGCAGGTCCGTGCCCTTCGAGGCGAGGAACGCCGTCGCCTGGGCGCGGGCCGCGGGGAGGTTCCAGAAGATGGCGTGGCCGTTGGCGTCGTCGAAGCCGGGAACGTACGCGGCGGTGTCGTAGATCGCGTAGCCGGAGACGCCGCCGTCGTCGGAGCGGGGCCCGGTCACCTCCGGCACGCCCATCGCGGCGGCGAGCTCGAGGCCGGTCTCGAGCGGCACGGTGAGGTCGTTCACGCCGAGCTGCAGCAGCACCGGCTTCTCGCCGCCGGGCCAGGTCGCGCCGTAGTGGATCGGATCGGCGGGCGCGAGCGCCTGCATGGCGACGCTGCGGATGAACCAGAACGAGCGCTTGTAGGCCGGCGTGCCGAAGCGGATGTCCCCCCGCGTCGCCATGGCGATGAGCAGCCCGATCCGCGTCTCGATGTCCACGGAGGCGAGGATGTTCGAGAGGCCGCCGCCCGGGACGGTGAGCACGCCGTGGCGCACGGTGGTGTCGGTGGAGACGAGCGTGGCGCCGGTGATGCCGCCGAGGGAGACGCCGAAGTAGCCCACGTCGCCGCCGGCGTCCGCGGCGCCGTCGCCGTCCACGTCGAGCTTGCCGGCGGCGAGCGCGCGGGCGAGCTGCATCTGGTCGATCGCCGTCTGCCGGAAGTGGTCCCGGGTGATCCGGAGGTCCTTCAGGTCGAAGAAGCCGGTCTGCTGCGCGCCGCCCGGGTCCTCGTAGGGGAGGAACGGCCCGCGCGCCCCGTGCGAGACGATGTCGAGGCCGACGCAGGCGAGGCCGGCCTTGGCCATGGTCTCCGCCAGCGCGAGCGCGAAGCTGTCCTCGGCGTCGTCGACGCGGTTCCTCCCGCCCATGCCGTGCTGGCAGATCACCGCCGGGAAGCCGCCGGGGGGCGGCGGGCCGGCCGGCAGCGTCACCACCACGTCGAGCTCGACGAGCGGCGCCGCCTCGGGATCCGCGACCAGGGCCGGGTCGAGGACGCCGGGGTCCTGGTAGCGCCCGTCGATCCATTCCGGCGCCCCGCGGAGGTCGCGGCTCCGGAAGGTGCCGAGGGCGACCGCGCCCACGTGGGAGTGGTCGGGCTCGAGCGGCGCGCCGCCGGCCTCGGCCGCGGCGTGCATGCGGTCGAGGCGCCGGCCGAGCACCGCCTCGAAGTCGGGATCGTCGGCGAGGAAGAGGCCGCGGGGGCGCGCCGGGTCGGAGAGGTCCTTCGGGCCGAACGCGAACGGCGCGTCGGGGACCGGGAGCCGGTCGGGCAGCGAGGCCAGCTCCACCGTCGGGTCCTGCACCGGCAGCGGGAGCGCGAGGACGATCCGCTCCTCGGCGAGGCCGGCCGCGGCGGCGGCCTTCGCCCACTCCATCGGGTAGCAGGCCGGATCGGCCACCGCCTCGGCGCCGCGGACGAGCGGCGCGCCGGTCGCGGTGCGCACGGCGTCGGTGACGACGAGGAGCGCGGTGCCGCCGGACGGGTGCGGCGCGGTGGGGCGGACGAACGCGAACGCCGTCGACGGGTCGCCCTCGTCGCGCTCGACGACCACCACCTCGGGGGCCGGCAGCCTCGCGCCGGCTGCGTCGGCGAAGAACACCGCGTCGGGCGTCACCGTGGCCGGATCGACGGCCTCGCTGAAGCGCACCAGGATCGGCGTCATCGGCGCCACGCCGTCGGTGTCGAGCTGCGCGCGCTGCGCGCGGAACAGCTCCACGGTGCCGGGGCCGAGGACCTCCTCGGGGACGAACGGCGGCCACGGCTCGCGGGCGAGCGGGCGCCCGTCGGGGAACGGGTTGTCGAGGGAGGCGGCGTCCCGCGACCACAGCACGTGAGGGCCGCTCTCGGCCGGCGCCGCCACGCGGCCGGGCGTGCACTCGATCGCCGGAGCCGAGGGCCCCGGCGCGGCCTCGTCCTCCGCACAGCCGGCGAGGAGGGCCGCGGCGAGGACGGCGAGCGAGCGGTGCCTGCGAAGGATCACGGTCCCTCCGGCGCGGGAGCAGCGGGGCGCAGAGCCCCGGAGGCTAGCACGGAGGCGGAGGCCGACCGGCGCCTCCCGCGCTACGACCCCGAGGGCCGGAACACGGCCTTGCGCAGGTCGAAGAGCAGCTCCTCGACCTTGCGCCCCTCGCCGACGTGCTCGGCGACGACCCGGGCGACCTTCTCCGGCGTCATCGCCGCGTAGTGCGCCTCGTCGGGCGTGCCGTAGAGCTGGTAGTCCGCCGAGGACAGCGGGTCGAGGGCGCCGTCCGGCGCGTGCCGCACCACCACGTTGGGCCCGAAGGCGCACTGTCCGTAGCAGCCGCCGCGCCTCACGTCGCAGCGGGAGGCGAGGCCCGCGAGCTGCACGAGCTCCTTGGCCCGGACGAAGACGGCGTCCGCGCCGCGGAGGCGGCAGTCGGAGCCCTTGCAGACGCTCAGGCGCAGCTTCGGGAGCTCGGCCACGGGAGAGACGATCGTAGGCCCGGATCCGGAGACGCGCAACGAGGCCCTACTGCCGCGTCGCGGTGATGACGTGGGACTGGTTCACGCACTCCTCGCCGCCGATCCCGAAGCAGTTGCAGTCGGGCCCGACGAAGGTCGCCGTGAAGGTGCCGCTCCAGGTGTTGTCGGAGGTGAACGAGCCGTCGAGGGTGTAGGTCTCGGCGCAGCCGCCGGCGATGGTGACCGTCTGGTTGAAGCTGCCCGCCGGGCAGGAGGTCTGCGCGCCGGTCATGGTCGGCGGACCGGTCTGGGCGTTGTTCCTCGAGCCGTTCTGGCTGAAGACGAACGACGAGATGTCGTAGCCGGTGATCCCGAAGCAGCACGCGTACGAGATCGTGCCCTGGTCGACGTTCCAGGTCGCGTCGGGGTCGCAGCTCTCGAGCTGGCAGCTCGAGCTGCACCCGTCGCCGTCGGCGAGGTTGCCGTCGTCGCACTGCTCGCCGGCGTCGACGGCGCCGTTGCCGCACACCGGGCAGGCGCTCTCGTCGGTGAACCCGTCGCAGTCGTCGTCGATCTGGTTGCAGGTCTCCGGCGACGGCTGGCCCTCGGTGCACGCCGGCGCCTGGCCGTTCACGCAGCCCGCCGCGGTCCGCATGCAGGCGCCGATGCCGCAGGTGGTGTCGGGGATGGCGTCGTCGGCGAAGCCGTTGCAGTCGTCGTCGAGGCCGTTGCAGACCTCGGGGGAGGGATCGCCCGGCGTGCAGACGTCGGGCACGCCGCCGTTGCACCCGACCGCCTGCCGCTCGCAGGCGCCGACGCCGCACACCGTGGGGAGCGCGTTCTCGTCCACCGACCCGTCGCAGTCGTTGTCGAGGCCGTCGCAGACCTCGGGGTTCGGATCGTTCGGCTGGCAGTCGGTGAAGCTGCCGGTGCCGGGCACGCAGATGCGCTGGCCGTCGCAGCCGTTGACGACGCAGGGCTCCACCACGCCCTCGTCGGCCTGGCCGTCGCAGTCGTTGTCCGCGTCGTCGCAGACCTCCGGCGACGAGCCGACCGGGATGCAGTCGGTCCACTCGCCGCCCGGCACGCCCGAGTCCTGGACGCAGACGCGGGCGCCGGCGCAGGAGCCCGCCTGGCAGGCCTCGCTGACGCCGTCGTCGACCTGGGCGTTGCAGTCGTTGTCGAGGCCGTCGCAGAGCTCGGGCGTCGGCCCGACCTCGCCCTCGCACGGCCCGAAGGTGCCCTGCACGCAGAGCTGGGTGCCGCGGCGGCACTCGCCCTCGTTGTCGCCGCAGGGCCGCTCGGCCCCGTGGACGCACTCGGCGGGGTTCAGCTCGTCGTCGTCCTCGAGGTCCTCGCAGCCCGGATCGTCCTCGTCGATGCGGCCGTCGAGGTCGTCGTCCACGCCGTTGGCGCAGGCCGCGAGCGGCTTCGCGAGGAGCCGCACCGCCCGCGCCCCGCCGGTGTCGTCGTCGCCGGGGTCGTCGGAGAGCACGAGGAGCACGCCCTCGGTGTCGCGGGTCGAGCGCGCGTAGACGACGGTGATCGTCGCCTCCGCGCCGGGCGGAAGCTCGAGCGGGACCTGCACGCCCTCGAGCGAGAAGTCGGGGTTGCCCGCGGGATCGACGCCGATCGAGGTCACGTGCAGGTCCGAGAGCCCCTCGTTGCGGAGCCGCACGGTGCGCTGCACCACCGTCTCGCGGGCGTCGGAGAAGTCCACCGGGCTCGGGTCGACCGCGAGCTCCGGCGCGATCGGGCCGCCGTGGAGCTCGACCCGCACCTCCGGGTTCGACGGGTCGTCGGAGCGGAGGAGGAGGATCGCGTCGTCCTCGCCGGGGCCGTCGGGGATGAACTCCACCGGGATGCCGGCGCTCGAGCCCGGACCGACCACCACCGGCTCCGGCGCCACCGCGAACTCCTCGGAGCCCCCCGGCTCGATCGACGGGGTCAGCGTGAGCGGGACGCGGCCCGGGTTCGTCACCGGCACCTCGTCCTCGGCGATGCTGCCCTCGGCGATCGGCCCGAAGTCGAGCCGCAGCGGATCGAGGTCCACCTGCAGGATCGGCGACTCGGTGTTCAGCGCCTCCTCGTCGCCGCACGAGCAGCCGTGCACGGCGCCGAGCGTGGCGAAGGCGAGGACGACCACACGCAGCCGGATCGGCGTCATCGGAGAGCCCCTTGGGAGGCGCCGATCGTACCAGAGCTACCCGGCGGCCTGCTCGCGCCGCAGGGCCTCCCGGTCGTAGGCCCGGAGGAACGGCCACCAGATCGCCGCCGCCAGGGCGAGGTTCCCGAGCTCGAGGGCCACCGCCCGCACGTCGCCGCCGGTCGTGAGATACGCGCCCACCGGCGCCGGGAGCGTCCAGAGGACGTCGAGCCGGGGCCGGTCCACCAGCCCCGCCGACATCGCCACGTAGGTGGTGCACGCGCTCGCGAGCGGCGCCGCCAGGAACGGCACGAACAGCCGCGGGTTCAGCACCACCGGCAGCCCGAACAGGATCGGCTCGTTGATGTTGAAGAGCGCCGGCACCAGCGCGAGCTTCCCCACGCCGCGGAGCTGCGCGCTCCTCGCCTTGAGGAGCAGGAGCGCCGCCGCCAGGGTGCCGCCCGAGCCGCCCTGCCAGACGAACCAGAGGAAGAACTCCCGGGTGGCGATGTGGGGCGGGACGCCGCCGCCGGCCGCAGCCTCCAGGTTCGCCGCCAGCATCGAGAGCCAGAGCGGCTTCACCGCGGCGAGCACCGCCATCGGGTGCACGCCGAGCATCCACATCCCGCTGTCCACCGCGACGAGCGCCAGCACGCCCGGCAGCGAGTCGGACGCGCCGACGAGCGGCCGCACGGCCTCCGCCAGCAGCCCCACGACGTCGAGGCCGAGCACGTGGACGACCAGCCAGCTCGCGGTCACCGACGCGAAGCCCGGCACGATCGAGGCGAAGCTCTTGACGATGGCGTCGGGCGCGCCGCCCGGGAGGCGGATCGTCCAGTTGCGCCGCGCGAAGAACGACTGCAGCTCCACCGAGAGGAGCGCGATGGCGAGCGACCCGAACAGCCCGCCGGCGCCGAGCCGCTCCGCGGCGACGCCCCACTGCTGCGGCCTGCCCTCCTCCGGCGCGAGCAGGGACGGCCCGAGGGCGGTGAGGAACGACGCCACCGCGAGGATCGCCGCGCCGAGCTCGTCGAGGCCGCGGCGCTTCGCGAGGCTCCGCGCCGTGCCGAAGCAGACGTAGAGGGCGATGAGCCCTCCGAGCATCCGGTACGGGACGATGAGCTTCGGCACCCACGGCGCCACCAGGTCCGAGAGCGCCTTCGACGGCGGCTGCGCGACGAGGAGGAACGTCGAGCCGATGAGGACGAGCGGCAGCGCGGCGACGACGCCGTCGCGCACCGCGAGCAGGTGCGGTTGCCGGCCGAGGACGTCCGAGAGCGCCTGCAGCCGCGCCCGGAAGCTCCCGGGCGGCGGCGCCTCCGCGGCGGGGGCCTCGGCGCCCACCTACGGCTGCTCGAAGTCCTCCCGCCGGAACTGCGGCTGCGGCGGGTGGTCGAGGTTCTGCGGCTCCGGCTTCGGCGCCGGCACCGGCTCGGTCGAGTGCTCGGCGACGCCGTGGAGCGGGAAGTGCTGCTCCGGCATCTCCGAGCCCGGGCGCTTCCGCCACGGGTCCGACGGGTAGCTCACCGGCGGGCCCTTGAGCAGCTTCTCGATCGGGTAGACGAAGCCGTCGCGCGTGTACTCGGGCGGCACGTGGGTGTACGTGTCCATCCGGATCGC
Organism: uncultured Myxococcales bacterium; assembly: GCA_964504805.1. GTDB lineage: Bacteria > Myxococcota > Myxococcia > Myxococcales > Vulgatibacteraceae > CAZDGH01. The sequence continues at coordinate 12,669 of CAZDGH010000028.1, forward strand.
GTCCTTCGGGCACGCCTCGACGCACAGGCCGCAGACGATGCAGCGCAGCTCGTCGATGACGAACGCCTTCGGGAACTTCTCGATCGGGTCGTCGGTGTACTCGGACGCCTCGATGTAGATGCACTGCGCCGGGCAGACCGTCGCGCACATGTAGCAGGCGACGCAGCGGGGCTTGCCGTCCTCGCGCGGGACGAGGCGGTGCAGGCCGCGGTAGCCGGGCGGGTACGGGATCTTCTCCTCGGGGTACTGCACCGTGGAGACCTGCGAGCCCTTCCGGTAGATGACCTCCGGGTTCGGATCGCGGTTCTTCCACATCGCCGAGAGGAAGTGCTTCGTCGTCACCGCGATGCCGCGGATGATCTCGGGGACGTAGAGGCGCTCGTACCAGGAGAGGCCCTTGTCGGCCTCGATGTGCCCGATGCGCGGCTCGTCGTGCGGGTCGTGGGCCATGGCCGTGTCCTAGTGCGCCGGGGCGTGCGCGGCGTGGGCTTCGTCGTGGGCGTGGCTGTGCGTCCCGTGGCCGCCCCGCGGGTGCGGGATGGTGACGGTCGGCGGCTTCGCCGGGCGGTAGAGCAGCGTGATCCCGAGGAGCACCGCGATCATCCCGAGACCGACGATCGCCAGCCAGTCCAGCGACGGGTCGAAGAGGATCAGCGCGCCGGTGACGAAGACGTTGGCGAGGCCGATCGGCAGCAGGATCTTCCAGCCCAGCGTCTGGATCTGGTCGTAGCGGAAGCGCGGCATCGTCCAGCGGATCGCCAGCTGCAGCCAGCACAGGAGCAGCACCTTGACGATGAAGGTCGTGCCCTGGAGGACGGCGAGCCAGAACGGTCCGACCTCGCGACGGATGGCGGCCACGAGGCCCCACGCCGCCGTGTCCGGGAGGTGGAAGCCGCCGAAGAACACCGCGGCGATCACGCCGGAGAGCACCACGATCTCCACGAACTCCGAGATCATGAAGAGGCCGAAGCGCATGCCGGAGTACTCGACGAAGTAGCCGACGATCTCCGACTCGCCCTCGGGCGCGTCGAACGGCGCCCGCTTCGTCTCGGCGAACGCCGCCGCGAAGAAGAGCAGGAAGCCGAGGGGCTGCAGGAAGATGCCCCAGGCCGGGAGCGCGCCGTCGAAGAGGCCGGCGACCTGCGCGTCGCCCATCCGGTCGAGGCGCAGGGTGCCGTAGGCCATGAAGCAGCCCACCAGCGAGAGCCCGAGGGCGACCTCGTAGGAGATCATCTGCGCCGAGGCGCGCACCGCGCCGAGGAGGCCGAGCTTGTTGTTCGAGCTCCAGCCGGCGAGCGCGGTGCCGTAGACCGCGAGCGAGGCGATGCCGAAGAGGAACAGCACGCCGATGTCGAGGCGCGGCGCGATCATCAGCGCCACGTCGAACTTCGGGTACGACGAGCCGGTGAGCGCCTTCGCCAGGGCCGCCGGGAGGATCTCGCCGGCGTCGAGGGTCGGCGCGAGCGGCACCACCGCGAACAGGCAGAACACCGGCGCGAAGGAGAGGATCGGGCCGAGCGCGAAGAGCAGCTTCGACGCGTACGGCGGGATGAAGTCCTCCTTCGTCAGCATCTTGATGCCGTCGGCGAGGAAGTGCGGCAGGCCGCCGAGCGGCTGGTTGGCGAGGCCCGGGACGATGCCGAACCGGGCGCGGTTCGGGCCGACGCGGTCCTGCATGAACGCCGACCACTTGCGCTCGGCGAGCGTCAGCATCGACGCGGTCACCATCACGAAGACCAGGAGGATGGTGACGATGTTGACGAGCGTGATCCCGACGTAGGGATGACCGCCGAGCAGCCACACCGACACGGCGCCGGCGAGGGCGGCGAGGAAGTAGAAGGCCGCGATCGCGCCGAAGGCGGCGCCCAGGATGATCCCGATCGTGACCAGCATCGCGACGGCGCGCTGCACGGCTAGTTCCCTCCCGGGGCGGCGCCCGGAACGAGCGAGGAGGTGCGGAGCGGGACGAGCTCGCGCCAGCCCGGAGGCCGGCCGTCGACGGTCCCGCCGGGGAGCGGCGTGTGGGGCGCGACGGCGACGGACGGCGCCGCGTCCCAGGAGAAGCCGGCGGGGGCGACGCCGGCGCCGAGCTCGTGGAACACCTCGCGGGCGGTGCCCGCCTTCACCGTGGCGCCGAGCTCGCGGGCGATCGCCACCGCCCAGGCCCACGCCGGCCGCGACTCGTGGTGCGGCGGGTAGGCGCGGACCACGCGCTGGAAGCGGCCCTCGAAGTTGACGAAGGTGCCGTCGTCCTCGGCGTGGGTCGAGAGCGGCAGGAGCACGGTGGCGCCGGCGAGGTGCGGGAAGACGTTGGCGCTGGCGGCGACGAACGTCGCCAGGCCCGAGAGGCCCTCGAGCTTCGCCGCCTCGACCGGGACCTCGCCGCCGAACATCGCCACGGCGGTCACGGCCTTGCCGAGCGACGGCACCAGCTCCTCGAACGGCTTCACCGAGAGCCCGTGGGCCTTCGCCGCGGCCTCGACGCCCTTCCGGTTCGGGTTCCGATCCGGCTTCAGCAGGAGATCGTCGCCGGGACCGGCCGGCCGGAGACGTGGAGCGTCTCGACCTTCAGCGTCTTCGCCAGGAACGCGACCGCGAGCGCGTCCTCGAGCGAGAGCACCGGCGAGACCACGAACGCCAGGCCCTTCGCCGCGGCGAGCTCGGCGGCGGCGAGCCGCGCGGCCTCGGCGAGGCCGGTACCGCGGGCGGCGGCGCCCTTCCCCACCTTCGCCCGCTCGACGCGGTCGTCGTAGAGCGCGTGGTAGGTGAGCCGGCCCAGATCGCACATCCAGTACTTGTTGACCTCGAGGTTCTCGCGGGGCCGGTACCGGTACGGCACGTACTGGAAGTGGTCGAGGTAGGTGTTGCAGCCGCGCTCGCAGCCCGTGCAGATCGACGGCGTGGCGGTGAGGAAGTACGTGCGGGCGCGGAAGCGCATGTCGCGGCTCAGCAGCGCGCCGACCGGGCAGAGGTCAATGGTGTTGCCCGCGTAGTTCGACGTCAGCTCCTTGCCCGGGAAGACGTCGATGACCTCGCGGCTGCCGCGGCCGAAGACGCCGAGGACCGGATCCTTCGCCACCTCCGCCATGAAGCGCACGCAGCGGGTGCAGAGGATGCAGCGCTCCTGGTCGAGGACCACGAGCGGCCCGATCACCTTCCGCTTGTTCTTCATCCACTTCTTGGTGTCGAGCCGCGACGCCCGGTGGTCGTACTCCATGTAGTAGTCCTGGAGCTTGCACTCACCGGCCTGGTCGCAGATGGCGCAGTCGACCGGGTGGTTCAGGAGCAGGAACTCGAGGACCGCCCGCTGCTGCTCCTTCACGTGGTGCGACCGGGTGTCGACCTTCTGCCCCTCGACCGCGGGCGTCTGGCACGCGGGCACGAGCTTGCCGGGCGGCGCGTTGGAGACGCCGACGAGGCACATCCGGCAGTTCGCCGCGATGCTGAGCCCCTTGTGGTAGCAGTAGAACGGGATCTCGATCCCGACCGTCGCCGCGGCCTCGACGAGGTTCGTGCCGACCGGCACGGTGACGCTCTCGCCGTCGATGGTGCAGGTGACGTGGGTCGGCTTCGCGCCGGCCGCGGGGGCGGTGGCGGCCTGGGCAGGCGCGGCGGGGGCCGGCGGCTTCGTCGCCTCGACCGCCGGCTGCGTCGTGCCCGGCGCCTTCGCCGCGGTCTCCGGGTGCGCGGGCTGCCCGCCGTCCGGCTTCTTCGGGTCGCTCACTGCTCCACCTCGCCGCCGATCATGTTGATCGCGTCGAACGTAGGGATGAGGTCGGGGAGGATCTTGCCCTTCAGCATGTGCTCGAGCGCCGAGACCATCTGGATCCCGGGCGCGCGGCAGTGGAGCTTGTACGGCCGTCCGGAGCCGTCGGAGACGAGGTACCAGCCGAGCTCGCCGTTCGGCGACTCGGTGTACGCGTAGCACTCGCCCTTCGGGATCTTGATGCCCTCCATGATGATCTTGAAGTGGCCCATGAGGCCCTCGATGGTCGAGTAGACGAGGGGCTTGGGCGGCAGCACGTAGCGCCAGTCGTCGAGGATGTGCGGGCCCTCGGGGAGCTGGTCGAAGCACTGCAGGACCATCGCCTGCGACTGCTTCATCTCCTCGATCCGGCAGTAGTACCGGTCGAAGTTGTCGCCGGCGGAGCCGACCGGGACCTCGAAGTCGAGCTTGTCGTAGACCCAGTACGGGTGCGCCTTGCGCACGTCGTAGTCCACGCCCGAGGCGCGGAGCATCGGCCCGGTGAAGCCGAAGTTCACCGCGTCCTCGGCGTTGAGCACGCCGGTGTCGCGGGTGCGGTCGAGGAAGATGCGGTTGTGGGTGAGGAGCGCGTCGACCTCGTCGCGGAGCTCGGCGACGCGGACGAGCGTGTCCTTGGTCTTCTGGACCCAGCCCTTCGGCAGGTCCCGCTCGACGCCGCCGATGCGGCCGAACGAGGTGGTGAGGCGGGCGCCGGTGAGCTCGGCGATCCGGTCCCAGAGCAGCTCGCGGGCCTCGATGGCGTAGAGGAACGCGGAGAAGGCGCCGAGCTCGAGGCCCATGGCGCCGCAGCAGGTGAGGTGGTCGCAGATCCGGTGCAGCTCGGCGCCGATGGTGCGGATGTACTTGGCGCGCTCCGGGATCTCGATCTGCGCCAGCTTCTCCACCGCCGAGAGGAAGCCGAAGTTGTTGCAGAGCGCCGAGACGTAGTTGAGCCGGTCGGTGTACGGCAGGCACTGCGTCCAGGTGACGTTCTCGCAGCTCTTCTCGAAGCCGCGGTGCAGGAACCCGAGCTCCGGGTCCAGCTTCACGATCGTCTCGCCGTCGAGCTCGATGTTGAAGCGCACGGTGCCGTGCGACGCCGGGTGCGACGGCCCCATGTTGAGGGTCATCGTCTTCCGCGGCAGCTCGGCGTCGAGCGTGTCCTGGGGCTGGTTCTCGGGTGCCATGGTTCCTCGCGCGCTACTTCACGACGGGCAGGCTGCCCGGACGAGGGATCGGGGAGTGGTCCGCCTGCTCCGAGCCGAAGCCGGGGCCGGGGCCACGGGTGATGTCGGAGAAGTCGCGCTCCGGGATCAGCGGCTGGCGGCCGCGGAGCGGGTAGTCCTTGCGGAGCGGGTGGCCGACGAACTCCTCGTAGAGCCAGAGCCGCTTCATGGCCGGGCGGCCGGAGAACCGGATCCCGTACATGTCCCAGCAGTACCGCTCCCAGTAGTCCATGCCGCGCCACACCGAGATCACGCTCGGCACGACCGGGTCGGACTCGGGCACGCGCACCTTGAGCCGGAGGTGCTGCTTCTTGGTGATCGAGTAGAGCGTGTAGACGAGCTCGAACCGCGGGGTCTGGCCGATCCAGTCGACGCAGGTGACCGAGAGCGGGAGCTTGAGGTCGAGCTCGGGATCGTCGTGGCAGAACCGCGCCACCTCGACGAGGTGGGCCGGCGCGATCACCAGGGTCTCGTCGCCGTGCTGGGTGTAGCCGTGCTCGATCGCCGCGGGGAACTTCTCGGCGACCTTGCGAAGCGCCGACTCGCTCACGCCACACCTCCCCGCGCCCGCGGGTGCGGGCGCGTGGCGGTGACGCGCTTCGCGCGAGGGGCTCCCTGTGCGTTGGTTCGCCTGCGGCTCACTTGTTCATCTCCGACAGGAGGTCGCGGCGGCCCGCCACGAGCTCGGGGGCGTCCGGGCCGCGATCGATGAGCTTGTGGGGCTGCCCCTGGATCTTCTGCTGGAGCAGGATCAGGCCGTCGAGGACCTGCTCCGGCCGCGGCGGGCAGCCCGGGATGTAGACGTCGACCGGGATGATCCGGTCGATGCCCTGGAGCACCGCGTAGTTGTCGTAGAAGCCGCCGGAGCTGGCGCAGACGCCGAAGGCGATGACCCACTTCGGCTCGGCCATCTGCTCGTAGACGCGCTTCAGGATCGGCGCCTGCTTCAGGTTGATCGTCCCCGTGACCATCAGGAGATCGGCCTGCCGCGGCGAGAAGCGCGGGAACTCGGCGCCGAACCGCGCCACGTCGTACCGCGACGCGGACACGGACATGTACTCCATGCCGCAGCACGCGGTGACGAACGGGTACTGGAAGAGCGAGTAGGCCCGCGCCCAGCCGAGGCCCTTCGAGATCAGCCGCTCGAAGAAGCCTTCCGCCTCGTCCCGCCGGGTCGCGACGACCGGCATCATGTCGAGCTCAGAAGCCATTGCCTACTCCCACTCCAGCGCGCCCTTCTTCCAGACGTAGACGAGGCCGACGAGCAGCGTGAACACGAAGACCGACATCGACGCGAAGCCGAACCAGCCGAGCTGCTTGAAGATGACGGCCCACGGGTAGAGGAACACCGCCTCGACGTCGAAGACGATGAAGAGCAGCGCGACCACGTAGAACTTCACGCCGAACCGCTCGCGCGCCGGGCCGCTCGACTCCGAGCCGCACTCGAAGGGCTGGATCTTCACCGCGTTGAGGCGCTTCGGCCCGAGCAGCCACGCCATGAAGCTGATCGAGCCGGCGAGGAGCCCGGCGACGCCCAGCACCAGCGCGACCGGGAAGTAGGCAGGGAGGTGGGCCAAGGGTCACCCTTCTACGAAGCGTGCGACGGGGCCTGAAAAGGCCGCGAGAATAGGGAGGGGCCCCAGGGCCGTCAAGCGAAGTTTCTGCCGTGAGGACCCGCGGTTGTGCGTCGCTCGGGCGTCCGAAACGACACCGGCCCGCGCGACGGATCGCGCGGGCCGGCGGGGGCTGCGAGGCGGCAGGTGGCTAGTTGGCGATCTGGACGCCCGAGACGGTCTCGGCCTCGTGCGGCGGGTTGCAGATGCCATCCGAGACGGTGAGGCGGAAGCGGTACTGGCCGGCGACGTCCGGGAAGAACTTGATCTGCCGTCCGACCGGGACGCCGGTGAACTCGATGCAGTCGCCGCCGTTCACGCCGCCGCAGATGGCGTCGGGGTTCGCCGGGTCGATCGGGCCGGGGATGAAGTCCGAGGCGCCGGTGTGGTCGACGAACTCCCAGGCGAAGTCCTGGATCGGCCCGGAGTCGTCCGTCGACCCCGAGGCGTCGAGGAGGATCCACTCGCCCACGCGGCAGAACGATCCGTCGCTGCAATCGCCCGCAGGCTCGTCGTCCGGCCGCGCCATGAACGAGGGCACCGGATCCACATCGGTGGCGGTGATCGCGCGGACCGTCAAGATGTAGCCGCCCCGCGTCTCGTCGGCGGTCCGGGGGTAGCTCGGGTCGTCCGAGAAGATGTGGATCTCGGCGTTCTTGAAGCCGCCGTTGCGGCTGTCGGAGAAGCTCACCCTCGCCGTGCAGCACTCGTCCGAAGCGAGCGCTGCCCCGGAGCAGTCGTCATTGGTGATGACGAACATCGGTGTATCCGGAGGGTGGAACGGATCCGAGTGGACCGGCACGTCGCTGCCCTGCGGGCCGGTGAGCAGGACACCCGCCGGCGATTCGATGTGGAGGGGCGCACGGCCGCGGTTGCAGACCTGGAACGTCTTGGCGGCGGCGGTGCAGGTGTCGAGGCAGGCGGGCTGGGAGACGCAGATGCCATCGATGCACGGCTCGGCGCCCGGGCAATCCTGCTCGTCGACGCAGTTGTACTCGCAGTCGGGATCGCCACAGCCCAGGTTGCAGCCGTTGAGCAGGTTCGGGGACATGAACTCGAGGCTGCCCGCATTGCCGTCGGGGATGACCTCGATCTCCGGCTCGGAGCCGCCGCGCAGGCAGACCAGCGCGGTGCCGCCCTCGTAGACGATCTCCAGGTCGTCGGCGTCCTGCCCGGCGGGCTCGGTCGGCGTGTACGTCACCGTCACGTCCACCTCGTCGGGGCCGCAAGGCATGGCGTTCGAGCGATCCAGCGTGAACGGCGCCGTCACCGCCTCGTCCGCCGCGGCGCAGTCCGGGACGTTCCGGACGATCGAGGCGACCTGGTAGTCGGTGTTCCCGCCGCGGATGCGGAGCTGGCTCACGTCGATGTCCCGGGTACCGACGTTCGAGACGTGAACCGTCCGTTCCTCGGTGGCGCCGATCGCGACGTCGCCGAAGACGAGGCAGTTCTGGTCCGCGGTGACGCGCGCTTCGGTGCCGGCGCCGAGGAGGTTCGCCTTGCCCCAACCCTCGGTGTTCGTGCCCGCGACGACGTCCGGATCGTTCGTCACGAAGGTCATCTGGCCGGTGTACCCGCAAAGCTCGGTCGGCGAGAAGCGCACCTCCACCGTCGCCGTCTCGCGGGCGTTCGGGTCGGTGCCGCCGCGGACGGTGACCGGCATCGCGGTCGCGAGCGAGACCGACTCCGCGGCGCAGTAGCCGACACCGGAGCCGGTGGCCACGAGCTGCACGTCGCTGACGGTGAGATCCGAGCAGCCGAGGTTCGTCACGGTCAGCGGCATGGTCGCGACCGAGCCACGGGGCGTCTCGCCGAAGTTCAGCGTGCCGAGGGTCGTGCGGCCGTACTGGACGCCGTCCTCGCCGAGCTCGATCGGAGTGCAGCACGCCGCCCCCTGCTCGGCCTCGCGGCAGCTCGGGACGCCGGCGCCGCACCCGAGCGAGAGGATCGGCTGCGGCGCCTGGGCGCTGGTCTCGCCGTCGATGGTGATGTCGGCCGAGGCGTTCCCTTCGGTCGCGTCCGAGGTGAGGTTCACCTGGGCGAAGTGGTGCTTGTCCAGCTGGTCCGCGCCGGTGGGCCGGTAGGTCACCGTGATGAGCTGGTTGCCGCCGCCGGAGGCGAGGCTCGCGGAGGTCGGCTCGACGGTGAAGAACTGCGCGTCGGCGCCGGAGATGGCGATCTGGACGTTGAGGACGCCGTTGCCGTCGTTGAAGGCGGTGAAGGTCTGCACGGCGGAGCCGCCGTTGCAGATCTCGCCGAACACGAGCGAGGTCTGGTCGACCCGGAGGTCGCCCGAGGTGCCGACGGTGTTCTGGCCGCCGCAGTCGCAGGCGGCCAGGACGGCGAGGAAGGGAAGCGCCGGCACGAGACGGCGGACGAGCGAGGTACGGGCCACCTGGAGCCTCCGGGCTGCAAAAAAGGGGGCAGGATACCCGCTCCGTGGCGCGGCGCAAACCCGGTCGCCGGGTGACCGTGGACTCGGCGACCGCCCCGCCGCACGGGCGGGCACACGCAATTCCGTTCGCGCAGCGAGCGTCCCGCGCCTATTAACCGCCGGTGACGCGCCAGGGTCGGCCCGGCGCACCCCGGAGGACGCACCCCTTGGCGAAGCGCACCCAGGACGACGCGGCCCTGACCGCCCTCGGCCTCGAGGCGCCGCCGAAGCGCCGCGCGCTCTGGATCGGCGCCGCGGTCGTGCTCGCCCTCGCCCTCGCGTTCGCCGGCTACCGCGCCACCCGCAAGGACGACGGCCCGCGCTACCGCACCGCCCCCGTCACCCGCGGCGACCTCGCGGTGACGATCACCGCCACCGGCACGGTGAAGGGCCTCGACACGGTGGAGGTCGGGCCCGAGATCTCCGGGCGGATCCTCCGCGTCCACGTCGAGAAGAACGCCCAGGTGAAGCAGGGCGACCTGCTGGTCTCGCTGGACACCGAGCAGCTCGCGGCCCGGGTCGAGGAGGCGAGCGCCCAGGTGCAGGCCGCCGAGGCCGCGGTGCGGAACGCTCGGGCCACCGCCGCCGAGGCCCGGCAGAAGGCGCGGCGCGCCGGCGAGCTGGCCGGCAAGGGCCTGGTGTCGCGCGACGAGCACGAGACCGCCGAGGCGAGCCTGCTCCGCGCCGACGCCGCCGTCGCCACCGCCGAGGCGCAGCTCACCGTGAGCCGCGCCACGCTGAAGGCCTCGCGCTCGGCGCTGTCGAAGGCGGAGATCCGCGCGCCGATGGACGGCGTGGTGCTCTCGCGGTCGGTGGAGCCGGGGCAGACCGTCGCCGCGTCGCTGCAGACGCCGGTGCTCTTCGTCCTCGCCAAGGACCTCACCAAGATGGCGCTCCACGTCCAGGTCGACGAGGCCGACGTCGGCGCGGTGCAGGCCGGGCAGCCGGCGACGTTCACCGTGGACGCGCACCCCGGCAAGCGCTTCGAGGCGGTGGTGAAGGACGTCTCCTTCTACCCGACGGCCCAGGCGGCGACGGCGAGCGCGGTCGTCACCTACGAGGCGGAGCTGCTCGTCGACAACAAGGACCTGCTCCTCCGGCCGGGCATGACGGCGACGGCGTCGATCGCCACCGCCCAGCGCAAGGGCGTGCTCCTGGTGCCGAACGCGGCCCTGCGCTTCGCGCCGCCGGAGGTGACGGCGGCGCGGCGGCCCGGCCCGAGCTTCGGGCTCCCCGGCATGCGGCGCGGCGGCAACAACCGGCCGCGGCAGCAGCCGAAGGACGCGCAGCCGGGCGGCGAGGTCTGGGTGCTCGAGGCCGGGCAGCCGGTCTCGGTCCCGGTGAGGGCCGGCCCCACCGACGGCCGCCACACCGAGCTCCTCGAGGGCGAGCTCGCCGAGGGCGCCGAGGTGCTCGTCGATCTCGTCGAGGAGCCCGCGTGACGGCGCGGCCGCCGCTCCTCGAGTTCCGGTCGATCGAGCGGGTCTACGGCAGGGGCGAGACCGAGGTCCGCGCCCTCGACGGCGTCGACCTCGTCATCGAGGAGGGCGAGTTCGTCGCGGTCACCGGCGCGAGCGGCTCGGGCAAGTCGACGACGATGAACATCCTCGGCTGCCTCGACGCGCCCACCGCGGGCGAGTACCGCTTCAAGGGCGTCGACGTCTCGAAGCTCGGCCCCGACGGCCGCGCCCTGCTCCGCCGCCAGGCCATCGGCTTCGTCTTCCAGGGCTTCCACCTCTTGCCGCGCACCTCGGCCCTCGAGAACGTCGAACTCCCGCTCGTGTACCGGCGCACGCCGGCGGCCGAGCGGGTTCGCCGCGCCCGGGAGGCGCTCCGGCACGTGGGGCTCGAGGGGCGGGAGGACCACACCCCGGCGGAGCTCTCCGGCGGCCAGCAGCAGCGCGTCGCCATCGCCCGCGCGCTCGTCACCGAGCCGTCGGTGCTGCTCGCCGACGAGCCCACCGGCAACCTCGACACCCAGCGCACCCGCGAGATCATGGAGCTGATCGCGGCGCTGAACCGCGACCGGGGCCTCACCGTGGTGATGGTGACCCACGAGCCCGAGGTCGCCGCCTGGGCGCGGCGGGAGCTCGTGTTCCGGGACGGGAAGATCCTCGAGGACCGGCGCGCCGTGGCGCGGGAGGCGGCGCCGTGATCGTCGCCACCCTCCGGATGGCGCTCAAGGAGATCCGCCGCAACGCGCTGCGGTCGTTCCTCACCATGCTCGGCGTGGTGATCGGCGTCGGCGCCGTGATCGCGCTGGTGTCGCTCGGCCGCGCCGCCACCGTGCAGGTCACCGCCGAGATCGGCAAGCTCGGCAAGAACCTGCTCACCGTGTCGCCGGGCGTGTTCCGCCGCGGCGGCCAGGGGCAGACCGCCCCGCCGCTCGAGATCGCCGACGCCGAGGCGATCGTACGGGAGATCCCCGGCGTCGGCGCGGTGTCGCCGACCGCGGGCCGCTCCGCCCTGGTCGTCTTCGGCAACGAGAACTGGCGCTCGACCGTGACCGGCGCCGACGCGGCGTACGTCGAGATCCGCGGCTACGAGGTCGCGGCCGGGCGGCTCTTCAACGAGTCCGAGGCGTCGGGCGCCCGCGCCGCGTGCGTCATCGGCGCCACGGTGAAGAAGGAGCTCTTCGGCCGCGGCGACGCGGTCGGCGCCCAGGTGCGGGTCGAGCGCGTCGCCTGCGAGGTTGTCGGCGTGCTCGCCGAGAAGGGCCAGTCCGGCATGGGCATGGACCAGGACGACGTGGTGGTGATGCCGCTCTCGGCGTTCCACCGCCGGCTCGCCGGCAACACCGACGTCGGCGCCATCTTCGTCTCCGCCGCCGAGGGCCGGTCGACCACCCTGGTGAAGGACCAGCTCGAGCGGCTGATGCGGCAGCGCCGCGGGATCCGCCCCGGCGCCGAGGACAACTTCTCCGTGCGCGACATGCGGGAGATCGCCCAGGCGATGGCGAGCGCGACCGGCGTGCTCACCGCGCTGCTCGGCGCGATCGCCGCGGTGAGCCTGCTCGTCGGCGGCATCGGGATCATGAACATCATGCTGGTGTCGGTGACCGAGCGGACGCGGGAGATCGGCCTGCGCCTCGCCATCGGCGCGCTGTCGCGGGAGGTGCAGCTGCAGTTCCTCACCGAGGCGGTGGTGCTGTCGACGCTCGGCGGGCTCGTGGGGATCGTCCTCGGACTGCTCGGCTCGTTCCTCGGCGGCAAGGCGATGGGCATGCCGTTCGTGCTGGTGCCGGAGGTGCTCGTGCTCGCGTTCGGGTTCTCGGCGCTGGTGGGCGTGGTGTTCGGGTTCCTGCCGGCGCGGAAGGCGGCGCGGCTCGATCCGATCGAGGCGCTGCGGCATGAGTGAGCTGCTGCTCGCGCTCGCGGTGCTCGCGGCGCCTCCGGCCGAGGGCGCCCTCGCGCCCGCCGACGCGCTCGCGGCGGCCGCCGCCCGGAACCCCGACCTCGCCGCGGCGCTCGCCGAGGCGCGGCGCGCCGCTGCCG
>CAZDGH010000029.1:0-24726 GCA_964504805.1 uncultured Myxococcales bacterium
GGCCGCGGCCCCGAAGACGGCCGCGGCCAAGCCGGCGGCGAAGGCGGCGAAGGCCCCGGCGAAGCCGAAGCCGGCGCCGAAGAAGCCGGCGGCGAAGCCGGCCCCCAAGAAGAAGAAGTGAGGGTCCCGTGATCCGCCTGGTCACGATGGAGACGTTCGAGGAGAAGGATCTCGACGCGCTCTGCAAGGTGCTGTTCCAGGCCTTCGGCCTCGGCACCGAGCACGCCGGCTCCGTGCCGCACCCGGAGGAGGCCCTCGCGGCCGGCGGCGCGTTCGACGCCGCCAAGCTGCTCGAGGAGGCGGAGGCGCCGAAGAGCTTCTCCGACGACAAGCTGCTCTACCTGACGCGGCGGAAGCTGCTGCAGCCGGCCGGGCCCGCGGGGACGCCGCCGACCCACGGCTTCGCGCAGTACGGCGGCGAGCGCGGCGTCGTCACCACCGAGCTGTTCCCGTCGGGGCTCGCCGAGCTCTCCGAGGAGTTCCAGAAGCGGCTCGGGAAGCAGGCGGTGCACGAGGTCGGGCACCTCTGGGACCTGCACACCTGCCTCGACTCGAAATGCTCGATGCACCCGCCGTGGGCCGAGGGCTTCGCCGCCAACGTGGAGCCGACGCTCTGCACGTTCTGCCGCGAGAAGAGCGAGAACAAGATCCGGATGGCGAAGACCTGACGGACCGGCCGCTCTCGGCCGCGGGACCGGGCTCGCTCGTCCTCGCCGCCGCCGCCGCGCTCTCGGGCCTGTACGCGCTCGGCTTCTGGGCCACCCTCCCCGGCCGGCTCCCCACCGAGGACGACCACCGCGCGCTCGCCGACGCGCTCGCCTCGGCGCGGGCGGCCGGGGACGTGGCGATCGTGGCGCCGGACTGGGCCGAGCGACCGCGGGCGTTCGTGCCGGAGCTCGACGACCTCGATCCGGCGGCGCTCGCGCTCGACGACCTCGGGGCGGCGCGGACGCTGTGGGTGATCGCGACCCCGGCGGCGCCGCGCTCCTCGGCGCGGGACGACCTGGCGCGGCTCGCGGCGTCGGGGTTCCTCGCGCCGCGCCCGCCGCGGACGTTCGGCGCGCTCGAGCTCCACGCCTTCGAGGTGACGGCGCCGCCGCCGCGGGCGGTGCTCTCGGAGCGGCTGGCCGACGCCGAGGTCTCGCTCGTCTCGGAGAGCCGCGAGGTGACGTGCGCGCGAGAGGGCGCGCGGCACGTCTGCCCCGGCGGGCCGTGGATGGTGGTGGCGTCGTCGTTCCACGAGGTGGACCGGCACGGGCGCCGCTGCGTCTGGGCCCACCCGCCGGCCCGCGGCGAGAGCCTCCGGATCGCGCTCCGCGGGCTGCCGCCGCTCGCCGAGGTCTCGGGCGGCGCGGGCTTCGCCTCGTCCGCGGCCGCCCTCGCCGAGGGGCTCGCGCCGGTGGCGCTCACCTCCCGGGCCGGCGCGGCCACCGCCGTCGTCGGCGTCGCGCCCGGCGACGAGTCGTGGAAGCGGTTCCGCCTCGACGCGGGCGGCGCGACCGAGGTCGTCTTCGAGATCCGGGCGGCGGACCCGCGGCTGCGCCACTTCTGCTTCGACGCGGTGCTGCGGTGAAGGAGCGGCGCGACCTGGCCATCGCCGTCGCGCTCGCGGCGGCGACCGTGGCCGCGATGGCCGCCACCGAGGAGGCGATCGGCTTCGCCCGCGACGAGGGCGTCTACTTCGTCGCCGGGGAGCGGTACGCGCGCTGGGTGCAGCTGCTCTTCTCGCGGCCGCTCGAGGCGCTCTCCGGCGCCGGGATCGCCCGGTACTTCTCGTACAACCCGGAGCACCCGGGCCTCACGAAGCTGCTCTTCGGGCTCTCGCACGCGGCGCTCGCGGGGCGGCTCACCGATCACGCGACGGGCTTCCGCGCGCCGGCGTTCCTGTTCGCGGGCCTGGTCTCGGCGTGCACGTACCTCCTCGGCGTGCGGGTGGGCGACCGTCGCGTCGGCGTGCTCGCGGTGCTCGGCTTCTGGCTCACGCCGCGGCAGTTCCACCACGGGCACCTCGCCGCCTTCGACGTGCCGGTGACGGCGACGTGGCTCCTCGCGCTGCTCGCCTGGCGCGCGGCGGTGGAGCCGGGCGCGGGGCGGCGCCGGTGGCTCGCCGCCGGCGCCGCGTTCGGCCTCGCGCTCGCGACCAAGCTGAACGGCTTCTTCCTGCCCGCGGCGTTCGGGCTCCACTGGCTGCTCGGGCCGGGGCGCCGCGCCTTCGCCGCCGGCGGACCGCGGCAGCTGCTCCGGAGCTTCCCGCGGGCGACGCCGTGGGTCGCGGCGCTCGGCGTGCTGGTCCTGTTCGCGTCGTGGCCGTGGCTCTGGCACCGGCCGGTGGAGCGGTTCCTCTTCTACGTGCGCTTCCACCTCGACCACGTGCACTACCCGTGGCAGTACCTCGGCCGCGACCTCCGGGCGCCGCCGTTCCCCGTCGAGTACGTGGCGGTGCTCACCGCCCTGACCGTGCCGCTGCCGTGGGTGGTGCTGCAGGCCGGCGGCCTCGTGCGCGGGCTCGCGGCGGCGTGGCGCGCGAGGACCGAGGCGTCGTCGGACGACCTGGTGCTCGTGCTCGTCGGGGCCGGCGTCCCGCTCGCGGTGATCACCAACCCGTGGGCGCCGCACTTCGGCGGCGTGAAGCACTGGCTGCCGGCGATGCCGTTCCTGTGCGTGCTCGCGGCGGCGGCGCTCGTCGCCGGGGCGGACGCGCTCGCCGCGCGGGCGCCGAGGCTGGCGAAGGTCGCGCTGCCGGCGCTCGCCGCGCTCGTGCTCGCGCCCGGGCTCTGGGGCGTCGCCCTCGCGCACCCGTGGGGGACGGTCTTCTACAACGAGCTCGCCGGCGGCGGCGCGGGCGGCGCGGCGCTCGGGATGCAGCGGCAGTTCTGGTCGAACGACGTCACCGCCGTGCTGCCCGAGGTGAACGCGCTGGCGCCGCCGGAGGGGCGGGTGTGGCTGCACGAGGTGAACCGCGAGTCGGTCGAGGCCTACCGCCGCGACGGGCTCCTCCGCGCCGACCTGGTCGAGCTCGGCTCGGCGCGCGGCGCCGACGTGGTGGCGCACCAGCACATGTTCGAGTTCCGCGACCAGGAGTTCCAGGCGTGGAACGAGCTCGGCACGCGGCGGGCCGCGGCGATGTTCGCGTGGCAGGAGGCGCCGCAGGTGACCGTCTACGCCAGGCCGCCGCTCGACGCCGCTCCGCCGCCGCGGGTACCGTGACCGCCATGGACCGTGGGACCCGGACCGCCGTCGTCGCCGCCGCGCTCGTCGGCGGCTCGATCCTCTTCGCCGCGCTCGCCGTCGTCGGCGCCGCGGGCGCGATCGCCTTCGTGATCTCGAAGAGGCTGCCCGGCGCCGTCGACGAGACCGTCGGCGGGCCGGTGGCGATCGTGCGCGAGGCGGAGGCGCTCTCCGACGAGGAGGCGGCGCGGCTCGCGGCGGCGCACCCGGTCCTCGAGCCGGGCTCGCCGTTCGTCGTCGCCAGGCTCGAGCGCTCGGAGGGCCCGCTCCCCCCGAGGTTCGCCGCGACCCCGGTGAAGCCGCCGGCCCCGTTCTTCTACGACGATCCGGCGCGGCCGCCGCGAGACCACGTGGCCGACGCGATCTGCCTCGGCGATCCGGCGATGCGGCGGTGGATCGTGGACGCGCTCGTCGGAGCGGACGACGCCGAGTCCCCGGACGACGACCCGTTCTACGACGACGGCTACCAGTCGCTGCTCTCGACCTGCAGGCGGAAGGAGACGTGCGAGTGGGCCGCACGGACCGCGCTCACCGTGGAGCCGCCCGGCGCGCGGCGGTGGCTGTGGACGCTCGCGGCGACCTGCCTCCACCCCGGCTCGGAGGCGCTGGTCGCCGGAGCGCCCGCCGACGTCGTCTACGACCACCGCTGGGCGCTGTGGCTGAACGACCGGAAGGTGCTCTGGGATCCCAAGCTCGCCCGGGTGCTGAAGGACGAGCTGGCCGGCGATCCCGGGGCGCGCGACGACGGCGAGGTCGGCCGGATCGTCGAGATCATGGCCTGCACCCGCGATCCGGGGGCCGACGCCGCGATCCGCGAGGCGCTGGCCGCGGCGCCCGACGAGGCGGCCCGGCGGGCGATCGCCGTCGCCGCGGCCGCGTCGCTCGATCCGGACCTGGTGAAGGCGCGGCGGGAAGCCTGCGCCGAGCCGTCGCTCGCCGAGCGCTGCGCGTCGGCGCAGGAGGACGTCGAGTGGCGCTTCCCTCCGCCGCTCCCGCCGGCGCGGCTCCTCGAGGCGGTCCGCGCCGACGACCTCGACGTCGCGCGGTACCTCGAGGCGAACCCGACGCACCGGGCGGCGACGATCGCCGCCCTCGAGCGGTGCGAGACCTCCGAGGACGAGGTCGACACCTGCCTCGCGGCGCTCGCCGCCGTCGACTGGGCGGCGGCGCGGCGGCAGGCGAAGAAGCTCGCCAGGAGCCCGGTCCTCCGCGATCCCGACGGCGGCTGGAACGCCTACGAGCCGCTCTCCGAGCTGCTCGCGGCGCTGCAGCGGTTCGAGAGCCAGGCGGCGCTCGACTCCTACCTCGACGAGCTCGGGCTCCTCGCCGACGTGCCGCCGGAGCGCCCCGAGCTCGCGGGGGCGTTCCTCCCGGGCACGGTCCGCGCGCGCCTGGCGAGCCGGGGCCGCGGCTACCTCTACGACGGCGAGGAGGTCGGACAGGCGATCGCGCACCCGGTGCGGCGGCTGGCGGCGCTCGCGCCGGCGCTCGACGGCTGGGTCTTCGAGAGCACGCGGACGGACCGGAGGGCCGACGACCTCTGGCTGCAGGAGCTCCGCGCCTACCGCGACGGCCAGGTCCGGACGCTGTCGTTCCTGGGGCGGCGCGACAGCGCCGACTTCGCCGTGGTGGCGGGCTTCCCGAATGCGCTCCTCGCCGAGGCGGGCGCGGAGGACCGGGTCCTCGACCTCTCCGTCGACGAGCTCGGGCTCGCGGTGGTCGGCCCCGAGGCGAGCTTCCGGAGGCTCGTCGCCGAGGGGCTCCTCGTCGTGCCCCACGGCGAGGTCGAGGAGCCCGAAGAGGACTAGACGAGCGCCCGCAGGATCCGCTCGCAGTCCTCACGCCCGAACGGCCGGGGGTTGCCGCGGTGCGAGGCGTCCTCGAGCGCCTTGTCGACCAGCGCCGGGACGTGCTCGGCGCGGACGCCGACGTCGGAGAGCTTCGCGGGGATCCCGACCTGCCGGCAGAGCGCCTCGACCCGGCGGCAGGCGGCCTCGGCGAGCGTCGCCTCGTCCTGGTCGGGTCGCTCGCCCATGGCCTCGGCGATCCGGGCGAAGCGCGCCGGCGCGTGGTCCTTGTTGAAGCGGCAGATCGACGGCAGGACGACGGCGTTGCAGAGGCCGTGGTGGACCTCCGGCACCACCGCGCCGACGGCGTGGGCGATGGCGTGGGCGGCGCCGAGGCCCTTGGTGAACGCCATCGCGCCCATGATCGCCGCCGCCATCATGTCGGAGCGGGCGGCGAGGTCCTTCGGCTCGGCGAGGACCCGCGGCAGGGCGTGGGTCACCCGCCGCACGCCGTCGATGGCGAGCGCGTCGGCGAGCGGGTGATCGCCCGGCGCGACGTAGGCCTCGAGGCAGTGGGTGAACGCGTCCATGCCGGTCCAGGCGGTGGGCTTCGGCGGGAGCCCGACGGTGAGCTCGGGGTCGGCGATCGTCGAGGTGGCGATGAGCCGCGGCGAGAACAGCACCGTCTTCCGCTTGGTGTCCTCGAGGACGACGACCGCGCTCCGGCCGACGTCGGAGCCGGTGCCGGCGGTGGTGGCGGCGCAGATCATCGGCGGCAGCGGCTCGGTCACGTAGGCGTCGCCGCCGGTGGCGTCGTCGTAGCGGGAGAGCGGCTTCGGGTGGTGCACCGCGAGCCGGATGGCGCGGGCGACGTCGAGCGGCGCGCCGCCGCCGACCGCGACGAGGCAGTCGGCCTTCGCGTCCTGGTACGCCTGCACCCCGCGCCAGACGTCGGCCTCGACGGGGTTCGGCTTGAGCTCGGCGAACGTCGCGGACGGCAGGCCCGCCTTCGCGAGCAGCGCCTCGACACGGCTCGCGAGGCCGGCCTGGATCACCCCGGGGTCGGTGACGAGCAGGACGCGGCTGCCGCCGGCGCGCTTCACCTCCTCGCCGAGCTGCTCGATGCTGCCGGGGCCCCAGACGACGCGGGTGGGGTAGCTGAAGTACGTGGGCATGGATCCCTCTCGCCTCAGATGATCTCGAAGTAGCGGCCGAGCTCCCAGTCGGTGACGGCGCGGTCGTACTGCCGCACCTCCCAGTCGCGGGTGCGCAGGTAGTGGTCGACGAACGCGGCCGGCAGGATCTTCCGGGCGACGTCGCTGCGGTCGAGGCGGCGGATCGCGTCGGCGAGGCTCCGCGGGAGCGGCGGCGCGCGGCCCGCGGTGGCGTCGTCCTTCACCGGCGCGGGCGGCTCGAGCTCGCGCTCGATCCCGTGAAGGCCCGCGGCGAGGAGCGTCGCCATCACCACGTAGGGGTTGCAGTCCGCCGCCGGCTGCCGCGCCTCGATCCGCAGGCTCTTGCCCTTCCCGCCCGCGCCGATCACCCGCAGGCCGCAGGTGCGGTTCTCGAGACCCCAGGTCGCGTTGAGCGGCGCCCAGACGCCCGGGACGTAGCGCTTGTAGGAGTTCACCGTCGGCGAGATCAGCGCGGTGAGCTCGGGCATCAGCGCCACCTGCCCGGCGACGTAGCTGCGCATGAGCCGGCTCATGCCGTGCTCGGCCTTCGGATCGTGGAAGAGGTTCTTCGTCGAGGCGCGGTCCCAGAGCGACTGGTGCACGTGGCCGGAGCAGCCGGGCAGCTCGGCGTTCCACTTCGCCATGAAGCACGGCATCACGCCGTGGCGGGCGCCGATCTCCTTGGCCACCGTCTTGAACAGCGCGGCGCGATCGGCGGACTCGAGGACGTCGTCGTACTGGATGGCGACCTCGTAGACGCCGGGGCCGGTCTCGGTGTGGATGCCCTCGATCGGGATGCGGAGGTCGCGGCAGCCGTCGACGAGCGCGTGGACGAAGTCCGCGTGCTCCGAGGCGCGGAGCCACGAGTAGCCGAACATCCCGGGGCTGAGCGGCCGGAGCCCGCGGTAGCCCTTCTCGCGCACGCTCTCGGGCGTCTCCCGGAAGACGAAGAACTCGAGCTCGATGGAGAACTTCGGCGCGAAGCCCAGCGCCCGGGCGCGGCCGGCGACCTTCTGCAGGAGCCCGCGCGGAGAGGCCGGGTGCGGGCCGCCGTCGGGCAGCTGGTAGTCGAGGAGGAAGGCCGCGGTGTCGGGCTCCCACGGGATGCGGCGGTACGTGGAGAGGTCGATGGTCGCGCCGGCGTCGGGGTAGCCGGTGTGCCAGCCGGTGAGCTCGGCGTTGTCGTAGAGCGCGTCGGCCGAGTCCCAGCCGAAGATCACGTCGCAGAAGCCGAGGCCGTCCGCCGCCGCCGACCAGAACTTCTCCGGCGAGACGTACTTGCCGCGGAAGACGCCGTCGACGTCGAAGCCGCCGAGCTTCACCTTCCGGACGCCCGCCTTCTCGAAGTCCCTGCGCAGCTTCTCGATCGCCGCGGCGCGCCCCGGCTCCCGGGCCGAGCGCTTCGCGGCGGCGGTGGGGAGCCGCACGCTGCGGCCGGCGGGGGCCCGCCGCTTCAGGCGCTTCTCGGCCATGGGATCCTCCTCGGGAACGAGCGCAACGATAGGCAGGGCGCCCCGCCCCGGCAATGCGTGGCAGGCACCGCCCGGTTGGACCGCGGCGGTCCCCCGGGCGACAATCGGGGGCGCCTTACCTTCCGCCCATGCTCCCGAAGCTCCTCGTCCTCAAGGCCGGCTCCACCCACCCGGACGTGGTGCGGTCGGACGGCGACTACGACGCCTGGTTCGTGCTCTCGCTCGAGGACGGCGCCGCGCGCTGCACCACCGTCTCGCCGTTCGCGGGCGAGGCGCTGCCGGACGCGCGGGGCTTCGGCGGCGTGATCGTCACCGGCTCGCCCGCCTCGGTCCGCGACGAGGCGCCGTGGATGAAGGACGTGGCGCGGTACTGCCTCGCGGCGGCGGAGGCCGGCGTGCCCGTCCTGGGCGTCTGCTTCGGGCACCAGCTCCTCGGCGAGGCGCTCGGCGGCCGCGTGGAGCGGAACCCGGCAGGCGCCGAGCGCGGCACCGTCGACGTCGAGCTCACCGACGAAGGCGTGCTCGATCCGCTCTTCGAGGGGCTGCCGCGGACGCTCGTCGTCCAGGCCACCCACCAGGACGTCCTCGTCCGGCCGCCGACCGCGGACGGCGTGGTGCGCCTGGCGGTGAACGAGAACACCGCCTGGCAGGCGTTCGCGTACCGCCGGATCCGCGCGGTGCAGTTCCACCCCGAGCTCTCGGGCGAGACCCTCGGCAAGCTCCTCCGGGCCCGGGCGCAGGAGGGCGCGATCCGGCCCTCGGCCCACGGCGAGGAGGTCCTGCGGCGCTGGGACCGGGCCTTCGTCCGCGGCGGCCGCCCGTGATCCGCGACGCGATGAACCGCCACCTCAGGCGGCTGCGCGGCTTCGCCCGCGAGGCGAAGAGCCTCTCCGATCTGTCGCGGGCGGCGAACCGGATCGTGCGGCGGACGGACTTCACCTCCTGCCCGAGCCCGGTGCTGCTCATCTACGGCTTCCTCGGCACGCGCCGCTCCTTCGAGCTGCTCGAGGCGCGGCTCCGGCGCGACGGCCACGGGGTGTTCACCATCAACCTCGGCGGCCTCGCCGACGCGTTCAACACCCGCACCATCGACGAGACCGCCGAGCACGTCGCCGCCAAGGTCGAGCGGCTCTACCGGCGGTACGAGCTCGGGCCGCTGACGGTGATCGGGCACTCGAAGGGCGGGCTCATCGGCCGCTACTACGTGAAGCGGCTCGGCGGCGAGAAGCGGGTGCGCACGCTCGTCACCCTGGGCACGCCGCACAACGGCACGCCGACGGCGTACCTCGGCGCGCCGCTGCCGGTGTTCCGCTCGCTCCGGCAGATGACGCCGATGTGCCCGTTCATCCGCCGGCTCAAGCTCGGGCCGTGGCCGGAGTCGGTCTACTTCGCGTCGATCCACTCGAAGGCCGACCGGGTGACGCCGTTCCCGGTGGCGCTGCTCGAGACCCAGGGCAAGCCGAACCTCGTCAACGTCGAGGTCGACGCCGGGCACTCGGAGTTCCTCTCGCGCAAGCGCGTCTACGACGCGATCCGCGCCCAGCTGAAGGCGGGCGAGGCGTGGGCCGCCGGGCGCGGCGCCGCGGTCGTGCCGTTCCCCCGGAGGGCGTGATGGGGCGCTGGGACTACCTCTACGATCTCAAGCCGCAGGCCGCGATCGAGGTGCTCCTCGACGAGGCGGCGAAGGCGCTCGCCGAGGACCTCGGCCACTGGCCGCCGCCGCTCGAGGGCGTCGAGCCGTCGAAGGACGGGATCGAGCTGCTCGGGATCCTGCAGGGGCCGAGACCGCACCGGCTCGTCTACACCGCGGCGCTGCACCTCACCCGGCTCGACCTCCGGCGCGAGTACGAGGACATCGAGCGCTGGGAGGAGGAGGGCTACAAGTCCGCGCAGCTCACCGCCGAGGAGAAGCAGGCGGCGGTGTTCCTCTGGCGCTACGTGGCGGAGCGGATCTTCGACCTCTCCGAGGCGGTGCGCACCTCGATCTCGCGGCCGCAGCTCGTCTCGCTCGTGGACCGGATCGAGAAGCGCCTGGTGGCGCCGTCGCTCGTTCACTAGCTCGCTGCCGGGTCTCGCGCGTCGAGCCCGGTCCGGGGCTACGATGGCCGAGCGAATTCCTAGCAGGAAGCCGCGCCACACGGAGGCCCTCATGGTCACGCTGCGCTGCTCGAGATTGGCGGCTCTGGTCGCTTGCGCGCTTGCGGCTGCGGCGGAAGCGGGCTGCGGCGTCGAGGCGTCCTCGTCGACGGCCGGCTCGACGGCCCCCGACGGCCTGCCGAACTCGGGTCCGCCGCACCCTGAACCCCTCGTGGTGCTGGGCTTCGAGGTCGAGCACCCCGAGGCCGGCGCCACCCGCCTTCGCCTCCTGGCGGACGTCACGGACGACGGGCGGTTTCCGGAAGGCTCGACGATCCTGACCGCCAAGCTGTTGGTGGGCACGCTCGAGGGCGACGTGGGCCGCCTCGCGCTGGACGTGTCGAGCCTCCCCGCGCAGGGGACCGCCATCGAGCTGGCCGACCTCGACTTCGACGCCGAGATCGGTCCCCTCGCGATGTCGAGCGACTGGTTCGTGCTGCGGGTCGAGCTGGAGTACATGTCTGGCGGCATGTCGATAGCCATGGGCTTCCTGACCCGCGACGGCGAAGGCTTCGTCCTCACGACGCAGGAAGCCTTCGAGACCGCGCGCGCCGGGGCCGAGTAGCGCGGCGGCTCGCGCGCGGGTCACTCCTTCCGCGCCAGCACCAGGATCCGCGGCTCGGTGTAGTCGGCCATCGCGTAGCGGAGGCCCTCGCGGCCGAGGCCGGAGCCCTTCACCCCGCCGTAGGGCATCGAGTCCTGCCGGAACGACGGGTGCTCGTTGACGATCACGCCGCCGACCTCGAGCTCGCGGAAGGCGGCGCGCGCCTTCTCGAGGTCGCGGGTGAAGAGCGCGGCCTGCAGGCCGAAGCGCGAGGCGTTCACGGCGGCGAGCGCGTCCTCGAAGCGGTCGAACGGCTCGAGGACGGCGACGGGGCCGAACACCTCCTCGGCGACGACGGGGAGGTCGGGCCGGGCGCCCTCGAGGAGCGCGGGGCGGAGCGCCGTGCCCTGCCGACCGCCGCCGTGGACGACGGCGCCGGCGGCCCGGGCCTCCTCGATCCACGCCTCGATCCGCGCCAGGTGCCGCGCGTCGATGACCGGCCCGACGACGGTGCGCTCGTCGCGGGGATCGCCGACGGGGAGCTTCGCCGCCTCCTCGAGGAAGCGGGCGCGGAAGCGGTCCACGACGCTCCGCTCCACGAGGAGCCGCTGCGCGCTGATGCAGACCTGCCCCGCGTAGGCGTAGGCCGAGAGCGCGCAGCGCGCGGCGGCGCGGTCGACGTCCCCGTCGGCGCAGACGATCGCGGCGGCGTTCCCGCCGAGCTCGAGCACGACCTTCGCGTTCGTGGCGAGGCGCCGGAGCCGCTGGCCCACCGCGCCGCTGCCGGTGAAGGAGAGCACCGCCACCCGCGGATCGGTCGCCAGCGCCTCGGCCTCGGCGTTCCCGCACGGCACGACCTGCAGGAGCCCCGGCGGGACGCCGGCCTCGCCGGCGAGCTCGGCGAGGATCGCCGCGGCGGACGGCGCCTGCGGCGGCGGTTTCCAGATCACCGGCGCGCCGACGGCCAGCGCCGGCGCGACCTTGTGGGCGCCGAGGTTGAGCGGGAAGTTGAAAGGCGAGATCGCCACCACGACGCCGGCGGGGACGTGGCGGACGACGGCGTCGAAGCCGGCGCTGGCGTCGTCGAGGTCGAGCGGCGGCGCCTCCGGCCGGGCCGAGACCAGCTCGGCGGCGGCGAGGGCGAAGGTCGTGCGCGCCCTCCGGACCTCGGTGCGGGCGAGGACGACGGGCTTGCCGGCCTCGTCGCAGATGGCGGAGGCGAGCTCCTCGGCGCGCCGGGCGATGCCGTCGGAGAGCGCCTGGCAGAGCGCGCGACGCCGGCCGGTGGAGAGCGCGCGCCCCGCCGGCCGCGCCGCCACCGCGGCGGCGAGCGCGCGCTCGACCATCGCGGCGTCGCAGCGGGCGACGGTCGCGACGACCCGGCCGTCCCACGGCGCGCGGACCTCGTCCCGGGCGGGCGCGTCCTCGAAGCGGCCGCCGAGGTACGCCTGCCGGTGCGGGATCGCGCTCATCGCTCGCTCCGGCCCGCGCCGAACCGCGGCGCTACTCGACCGGCACGCAGACCGACGGCTCGCCCTCTGTCGCGTCGCAGCGCTCGAGGTTCGCGCACTGCGGATCCGACGGATCGCACTTGCGCAGGCACTCGGGGCCGTTGCCCACGTCGCGGCACGCCGCGATCGACTGGCAGGCCGGCTCGCAGCGCTGGTCGCGGCAGATGCGGGCGCCCACCAGGCAGGTCTTCGGCGCCGGGCAGGTGTCGTTGGCCGGGTCGCAGATCGGCTTCACCGCGACGCCCACCGTGTGCGCCTCGTCCTGGACGTAGTCGCCCTCCGGGATGACGACGCCCTGCTCGCAGCCGAGGCCGACGAACTCGCCCCGCGGCTCGGCCGTGAGGGTGTCGCGATCGGCCGAGTAGAAGGTGGTGTGGACGAGGAAGGGCTGCCCCTCCTCGGACACCGGCGCGCCGAACGCCGGCGCGGGGATGGTGTCGCCCTGCTGCGAGACGCCGCCGGTGACCCGGAGGATCACGTTCACCTGCGCCGGGTCCTCGCGGTCGGCCATGGCGGCGAGGTCCGCGCAGGTCAGGGTCGAGCCGTCGGGACGCGACGGGTGGTAGACGCGGACCAGGAACGACCGGACCAGGTCGGGGCGCACGCCGTCGAGCTGGTTCTGGACGATGACGTTGCCGCGGCGGAGCGTGGCGTCGGGCTGGATCGGGCCCGCCGCGGCGCAGGTGCCGCCGGCGCAGATCTGGTTGATCGAGCCGTTGAGGTCGCCCTCGCAGTCGGGGATCTGGGCGCTGCACTCGTTGCCGCCGATCCGGCACGACTCGTCGGACGCGCAGCCGGCGTCGAGGCAGTCGATCTGCCCGTTGGCGTCGTCGTCGACCCCGTTGTCGCAGAGCTCGCTGGAGGGCGCGCCGCCGCCGCCGCCCTGGCCGCCGTCGTCGCCGCCGGCGCCGCCCTCGCCGTCGTCGCAGCCGGGGAGGAGCGCGGCGCCGGACGAGGCGGCGAGCGCGAGGAGGAGGGCGAGGAGGAAACGCTGGGTCTTCACTGGCACTCCGTGTCGCAGGTCCCGTCGTTCGGGGCGCAGGCGCGGGCGAGCTCGTTGCCGTTCGCGTCGGTGAAGCGGCGGCAGAGGAAGCCCTTCGGGCAGCCCGCCTCGGGGCACGGCGGGTTGCAGCGGCCGTTCACGCAGATCCCGCCCTCGCCGCAGTCCGCGTCGAGCCCGGAGCCGGCGCAGGCCATGCAGTACGGCGCGCCGGCCGGCACGCAGCGGAAGCTGGTGCAGACCTGGCACTCCGAGCAGACGTCGTTGATCTGGCAGATGCCGGCGCCGCCCTGGCACGTGCGCGTCCCCTGGTCGCAGCGCTCGTTCGGCGCGCAGTCCTGGTTCGAGGCGCAGCCGGAGCGGCAGGTGAGCCGGCCGTCGTCGTCGCGGGCGCAGATCTGGTTCAGCGGGCAGTCCGAGGAGCGCGCGCAGGTGGAGACGCACTCGCCCTCCTCGGCGCCGGGCTCGATCCGGCAGACCTTGTTCTGGGCGCAGTCGGCGCTCCGGGTGCACGCCGCGATCGCCTGGCAGAGCGAGTTGATGCAGCGCTCGCCGACCTGGCAGTCGCCGTCGCCGGTGCAGACCGGCTCGCAGGAGCTCGTCTGCGCGTTGCAGACCTGGCCGAAGCTGCAGCCGGAGATCCGGGCCACGCACTGCCCGATCGACGGGTCGCAGATCTGGTCGGCGCCGGCGGTGCAGTCGTCGCCCGAGTCGCAGGTCTGGAAGGTGTCGGGGTTGCAGGGGGTGATGTCCTCGCAGGTGGTGTTCGGGACGCACTGCCCGTCCTCGCAGTGCGTCTTCGGGTTGGCGCACCCGCCGCTCGCGTCGCAGGGCGTGCCGCAGAAGCCGACGGGGACGCCCTCGCCGAGGCCGAGGCAGCGGGCCTCGCCGCCGCACTCGTCGTCGACCTCGCACGGCTCGCAGAAGGCGCGGAGCGCGCGGCAGACGCGGCTCGCCTCGTCGCACCAGGAGCCCTCGCCGCAGTCCGCGTCGGCCTTGCACCCGGGGACGTCGTCGACGCAGAGGCCGGTGATCGGCTGGCACTTGAGCTCGCCCTCGCAGGCGTCGTCGCTCGTGCAGATGCAGGTCTGCCGCGTCGGGTGGCAGAGCAGCCCCTCGCGGCACTCGGCGTCGACGGAGCAGGGATCGCCCGGCGAGAGCCGGCCGGTGTTCGAGCCGCCGCCCTCCGGCGGGGGCGCGCTCTCCTCCGAGCACGAGACCGTCACGGCGAGCGCCGCCACGATCGCCGCGCCGAAGACGAGGCCGCCGGCCTTCGTGGTCGCCATGTGCCCTCCGACCCCCGGTCCGCGCCGCGCCTCTCGGCGTGCCGTGGACCGTCTCGCGAAACGTTCGGGAAGCGGCAGGAGATACCACCGGCCGCTCCGGACGGTCAAACACGTTGATTTCCTGGGCTTCGTCCCTTACGTAGCGGTCGTGCCGACGCCGCCCGACGTCCCGCTCCTCCCGTCGCGCGTGAAGCACGCGGCGATCCTCCTCGCGCTGTGGGGGACGATCCTCGCGATCCTGGTCGGCTTCTCCGAGATCCTCCGGCCGTTCCTGGCGGCGATCCTCATCGCTTACCTGATCGCGCCGCTCGTCGACCGCCTCGCCAGGGTCCGGCTCGGCCGCTTCGCGGTGCCGCGCTGGCTGGCGATCATCGCGCTCTACGTGGCGTTCTTCGCCGGCGTGTACCTGTTCCTGCTCGGCGCCGTGCCGCGGCTCTACCGCGAGGTCGCGCGGATGACCGTGGAGGCCCGCGACTTCGTCAACGCGCTCAGCCCGACGCAGGTGGACGTCTACGCGGTGCGCGCGGAGGCGTGGCTCGAGGACCACGGCATCCCCATCGACCTCGGCGCGGGGGAGGAGCCGCGGAGGGCGCGGCCGCTCGGCCCGGGCGCGCCGCCGGTGGACATCGAGCCGACGCAGCAGGGCCCGCGCTTCCGGTTCGACCTCCACGAGGCGCTCGAGGACGCCCGCGGCGGCGTGGAGACGTGGGCGCGCGAGCACCTGCCCGAGGTGGTGCGCTACTCGCAGCGGCTGGTGGCGGGCGCGCTCGACGGGCTCTTCGTCTTCTTCTTCATGCTGATGGTCTCCGCGTTCGTCCTCGTGGACGTGCGGCGGATCCAGCTGTTCGTCCGGAGCCTCGTCCCGCTCGGGATGCAGGACGACTTCACCGTGCTGCTCGGGCGGATCGACGAGCGGCTCTCGGGCGTGGTGCGCGGCCAGATCGTCATCTGCCTCGTCAACGGCGTGCTCACCCTCGTCGGGCTGCTGCTCCTGAAGGTGAAGTTCGCGTTCATCCTCGCCACGGTGGCGACGGTGCTGTCGCTGATCCCGATCTTCGGCTCGATCCTCTCCACCATCCCGATCGTCCTCGTCGGGCTGTCGCAGTCGTGGCAGACCGGCCTCGCGGCGCTCGCGTGGATCGCCGGGATCCACGCGCTCGAGGCGTACTTCCTGAACCCGAAGATCATGGGCACCGCCGCGAAGATCCACCCGGCGGTGATCGCCTTCGCGCTGCTCGCCGGCGAGCGCACCTTCGGCTTCATCGGCGCGCTGTTCGCGGTCCCGACGGCCTCGGTGCTGATCGCGGTGTTCGAGCACCTGAAGGAGAAGGCGCACCGGCTCGACCCGGACGCGCCGCCGCCCGCCGAGCCGTCGCCGCCCGCCTAGTGTCCGTGGCCCGCGTGCGGGTCGGCCGACGGCGGGTGCTTCGCCTCGTACTTCTTCACCCGCGCGGCGAGCTTCGGCTCGTCCGGCACGTCGCGGCCCAGGTTGACGATCTGGTGCTGCACGAACGGCCTGGTCGCGTCGACGCCCGCCTGCGCCTGCTTGGCGAGCTCGTCGTAGCGGGCGCGGAGCTGGGTGACGACGCGCTCGAGCGCCGGCTTCTCCGCCGTGCCCGCCTTGGCGAGGCGCCCCTGCGCGTCCGCGAGCCGCTTCTGGATGTACGAGAGCTCCTTGAACGCCCGCGTCGCCGCGCCGGCGTCGACGTACGCGCCGGTCCCGCCGACGCCGAGGTCGAGGCGGGTCACGCTCTTGCCCTTCTGGCCGGCGCCGACGACGAAGCCGGCCTCGGGCGTGGGCTTGAACGGGTTCTGCATCGAGCCGTCGTGGATCGGGAAGACGAAGTGGATCCCGGGGAGCTTGGCGATCTGCGTGGCCAGGTCGTTGGTGCCGTGGACGAGGGCCACCACGACCTCGGCGCCCTGCCCCGCGAGCGTCGCGGCCTCCTCGCGCGCGGCCGCGAGCGGATCGGTCGCGGTGACGCCGGCCGGCGGCGCCCCGCTCCGCGGCGGACCGAAGACGCCGAGGACGCCGACCTTCACGCCGCCGGCCTCGACCAGGCGCGAGCCGGGGAAGAGCTCCTTGCCCGAGGCGTCGGCGAGGTTCGCCGAGATGAGCGGCACCTTCGCCTTCGCCGCCTCGTCGCGGAGGAACGGGAGTCCGAGGGCGAGATCGCGGTCGCCGACGTTGAACGCGGCGACGCCCATGGCGCCGAGGCCCTCGAGGACGAGCCGCGCCCGGTCCTTCGCCCACGGCTCGCCGGCGCCGGACGGCTTCTCGAACAGCGAGTCGCCGCCCTCGAGCAGGACCGTCGGTCCGCCCGCCTTCGCCTGCTCCAGGATGGTGGCTCGGCGAGGCAGACCGCCCGCCGGGTTGGCCTTTCAACCACATGGGGCGTACTCGCCCCAGCCGTCTCCGGTCACCAGGAGGGTGAGCGGCTTCTTCCCGGCCGCCGCGGCGCTCGGGAGCGGCTTCGGCTCCGGCACCGCCGGCAGCTCTCCGAGGAGCGCCGAGGCCGTCCCCGCGTCGGGCGCGGCGGCCGGCGCCGGCGCGGGGGCCGGCGCATGGCGTGTCTCCGCGGGCTCGCACGCCACCTGGCACGCGCCGAGGAGCGGAAGGACGAGCAGCCAGCCGAGGGTCGTGCGCATCGCGGGCCTCCTACCTCTTCTTCGCGCCCTTCGGCGGCGGCGGCTTCTTGCCGGCCGAGGAGAGCTCCTTGAGCTTCGCCTTCGCGTCCTTCCCCGCCTGCTGGCCGGAGAACTTCGCGGCCTCCTCGAGGAAGAGCTTCGCCTCGTCCTTCAGGCCGAGCTCGAGGAACGAGAGCCCGAGCTTGTACAGCGAGTCGGGGACCTGCTTCGAGGTCTTCCAGGTCTCGCGCACCCGCTGGTACTCGAGGATCGCGGCCCGGTAGTTCTTCTCCTCGAAGTAGGAGTCGCCGATGTGGAGCTGCGCCTGCGGCGCGAGCTCGTCGAACTTCCACTTCTGGATGAACTCGGCGAAGAGCGGGCGGCTGAAGGCCCACTCCTTCTTGTCGTGGTAGCTCTTCGCCAGGGCGAAGAACGCCTTCTTGTCCGCGGGCCGCTCCACCTCGGCGAGGGCCTTCTTCGCGGTGACCTTCTCGAGCGCCTTCTCGCCGCCGAGCGCGGCGACCTTCGTCTCGAGCTCGTCGAGGCGCTTGCCCAGGTCCTCGCGGGCGAAGCCGGACTGCTCGAGCTGGCCGCGGAGCGACTGCACCTGCCCGAGCAGCTCGTCGACCCGCGCGCCGACCTCGGCCGTGGTGAGGTGGGCGCTCTTCGAGAAGCTCTCGAGCGAGTCGTCGATCTTCTGGAGCCGCTGCGCGAACCGATCCTCGAAGTCGCGGCGCAGCGCGTCCTGCTGCGCCCGCGTCTCCTTCGAGGCGTTCTCGAGCGCCTGGATCCGCTCCTCGAGCCGCTGCCCGGTCCAGTACGGGTAGCAGCCGGTCGCCCCGAGGAGCAGGGCGACCGCCGCGAGGCGTCGCGCCACCGCTACTGCCCGGTGACGATGAACTCGGCCCGGCGGTTCGCCGCCCAGGCGCCCTCGTCGGAGGAGCGTTCCTTCGGGCGCTCCTCGCCGTAGGAGACCGTGCGGAGGCGGTTGCCCTGGACGCCGAGGCCGACGAGGTAGCGCTTCACGGCGTTGGCGCGCTTCTCGCCGAGCGCCATGTTGTACTCCTCGGTGCCGCGCTCGTCGGCGTGGCCCTCGATGGTGACCTCGGCCTTCGCCTGGGTCTTCTTGAGGCAGTCGGCGAGGGTCTGGAGGCCGCGCTTCGCGTCCTCCTCGAGCGAGTACTCGTTGAAGCCGAACCGGATCGGGCCCTGGTCGCAGCGGACCGCCTGCGGCGGCTCGGAGCACTGGCTGTCGATGCAGACCTGGCCGCCGCGGCAGTCGGCGTCGGAGGCGCAGGTCGCGGAGGCCACGCAGGCGCCGGCGTCGCAGCGGAAGCCGGAGCCGCAGTCGGCGTCGGCGCTGCAGGCGACGCACTTGCCTTCCTTGCAGGTCTGGCCGCTCGGGCAGTCGCCCATCACGCCGCACTCGGCCAGCGGGACGCAGCGGTTGCCGCCCAGGGTCGGCTGATCGCACCGGAAGCCGGGCTTGCAGTCGGAGTCGGCAGCGCACTCGGTGCAGGTGCCGTCCACGCAGACGCCGGTGTGGCCTTCGGTGTTGCAGTCCTCCGTGGTCTCGCACTTCGGCCAGTCCGGCTTGCAGCCGGCGGCGAGGGCGACCAGCCCGAGGGCCGCCAAAACTCCGAGGAGATTGCGGGACTTCATCGGTCGGATCCTCCGTGGACGCGGGCTCCCTTACACCTGCGTTCGCAGGGCGGTGTCAAGGCAAAACGGTCCACCGCGCCGGGAGCTTGGATAGAGTCGTCGCCCCGAACGGTTCCACGCGGGAGCCATTCCCGGCTTACAGCGGAAGAGGTGCGAACGTGGCAGCCACCGTCCTCGTCGTCGACGACGAGCGCAACATCACCCTCACCTTCGCGCAGGCGCTGAAGCTCGCCGGCTACGAGCCGGAGACCGCTTCGTCGGGACCGGAGGCGCTCGAGAAGCTGCTCGCCCGGCCGGTCGACGTCGTGCTCATGGACGTGAAGCTCGGCGGCATGGACGGCCTCGAGGTGCTGGAGAAGATCCGCGCCGAGCGCCGCGACGTGCCGGTGGTGATGATGAGCGGCCACGGCACCATCGACATCGCCGTGCGGGCGGTGCGGCTCGGCGCCCACGACTTCCTCGAGAAGCCGGTGGCGAAGGACCGGCTCCTGGTCGCGGTGGAGCGCGCGCTCGAGCGCAAGGCCATCGTCGAGGAGCTGCACGAGCTCCGGGCCGCGGCCGGCCGGTTCGACATGGTCGGGGACGGTCCCGCGATGCGGAAGCTCTACGAGCTCCTGCGCAAGGCCGCGCCGTCCGAGGGGCGCGTCCTCGTCACCGGCGAGAACGGCACCGGCAAGGAGCTCATCGCCCGGGCCATCCACCAGAACAGCCGCCGCGCCAAGGGGCCGTTCGTGAAGCTGAACTGCGCCGCGGTGCCGGCGGAGCTGATCGAGAGCGAGCTGTTCGGCCACGAGCGCGGCGCGTTCACCGGGGCGCACGCGGCGCGGAAGGGCCGGTTCGAGCTGGCGGACCGGGGCTCGCTCTTCCTCGACGAGGTCGGCGACATGCCGGCGGCGATGCAGGCGAAGCTGCTCCGGGTGCTGCAGGAGGGCGAGTTCGAGCGCGTCGGCGGCACCGAGACGCTCTCGGCCGACGTCCGGGTGATCGCGGCGACGAACAAGGACCTGAAGAAGGAGATCGAGGCCGGCCGCTTCCGCGAGGACCTCTACTACCGGCTGGCGGTGGTGGAGATCCACGCGCCGCCGCTGCGCGAGCGCAAGGAGGACATCGCGCCGCTCGTCGCCGCGTTCCTCCGCGAGGCCTGCGAGAAGAACGGGCGGCGGCCGATGAAGGCGTCGCAGGGCGCGGTCGCGGCGCTGATGGCGTACGAGTGGCCGGGCAACGTCCGCGAGCTCCGGAACCTGGTCGAGCGGCTGGCGATCCTCTCCGACGGTCCGGAGCTCGGCCCGGCGGACGTCGCCGACGTGCTGCCGGGCGCGCGCAAGCCGAACCCGACGCGCTTCAAGGCCGGCGCGTCGTTCAACGACCTCGTCGAGGAGGCGGAGCGCGAGATCGTGCTCGGGGCGCTCGCGGCCCACGGCGACTCGCCGACCGAGGCGGCGAAGGCGCTGTCGATGGACCGCGGGCATTTCTACAAGAAGCTGAAGGCGCTGGGGATCAGGAGGGGCGGGGCGGCGGGCGAAGAGGCCTAGAGGCGGGCTACGAGGCGGGGGAGGCTAGAGGCGGGCTACGAGGCTACGAGGCTACGAGGCGGTGTGGCTCTCGGGCCGCGTTTACCGGAAAAGGCGGGAAAAGCAGGGCATTCTTGACTGGCATGGGGGTCGCAAGGGTGGGGGTTCGTGCCGGCTTTCGCCGGTCAGGAGCCAGAAGCCATGTGCCTCGCCCGCGGTCCCGTCGTCGTCGTCCTCACCTCGTTGGTCCTCTCTTCCCTCGCGTGCGCCGAGGGCGCTGCGCCGCCGAAGGCGTCGGTGCGTCCGTACGAGCCCGAGCCCTCGCTCGCGCTCGAGCCGCCCGAGGCGACCTCGGTGCTCGAGTCGTCGGCGCCGGACGAGGAGCTCGTCGGCGCGGAGCTGGCGCCGCCGCCTCCGTCGGCGCCGCTACCGGTGGAGGGCGCGGCGCTCGACGCGGTGAAGGCGGTGGCGCGTGGCGCGGCGAAGGAGGGGAACCTCGAGGTCGCGCGGTCGGCGTACCGGCTGTGGCTGGCGGAGGACCGCCTCGACCCGGCGCCGGCGATCGGCCTCGGCCGCCTCGAGCTGGAGAAGGGCGACCGGGCCGCCGCGGCGAGGCTCGCGGACGAGGCGCTGGTGCGGGATCTCTCGAGCGCCGAGGCGTTCCACCTGAAGGGCCGCGTGCTGCTCTCGGAGAGGCAGCTCTCCGCCGCCGCGGCGGCGTTCGAGAGCGCGGTGGAGCTCGACCCGGGCCACGCCTTCGCCTTCAACAACCTCGGCCTCTGCCACCTCAAGGCGGGCGAGTGGGGCCGCGCGGTGGAGGCGCTCTCCGCGGCGACGCTGCTCCGTCCCGACGTGGCGTACATGCACAACAACCTCGGGCTCGCCTACGAGAAGCTCGGGCAGACGAGCGAGGCCCTCGCCGAGTACCGCACCGCGGTGGTGCTCGCGCCGCGCTACGGCAGCGCCGCGGCGAACCTGCGGCGGCTCTCCGCGCTCGCCGCCGCGCCCGGGAGCGGCGGCTTCGACGCCGTCGCCGAGTAGCCGAGGAAGCCGAGCAGACCGCCCCGCTCTCCTCCCGCCTGCCCCCGGTCGCACCGGACGGCAGGCGGGAACCTTTGCCGAAGGAGCCGACCGATGCCTACGATCGCCGACGCCACCACGATGCCGATCCCCGAGCGCGACGACGCCGTGAAGAAGCCGGGACTCGCGAAGCGGATCCTGCGCCTCGCCGCGCTCGCCGTCCTCGCCGGCGGCGCCGGCGGCGGCGCCTGGATCGCGGCGATCGTCTGGGATCTGCCGACGTTCGAGCACCTGCTCGACTACAAGCCGAAGGAAGCCACCAGGGTCCTCGGCGCCGACGGCTCCCTGGTCGCGGTGCTCGCCGAGGAGCGGCGCACGGTGGTGCCGCCCGAGGAGATCCCCGAGGTCCTGCGGAAGGCGATCATCTCGGCGGAGGACGCGGGCTTCTACCAGCACGAGGGCGTCTCGTACTCGGGCATCGCCCGCGCCTTCGTGAAGAACCTCGCCTCGGGCGAGACGCGGCAGGGCGCCTCGACCATCACCCAGCAGGTGGTGAAGACGTTCCTGCTCTCGCCGGAGCGGACCTACCAGCGGAAGATCCGCGAGCTCGTCCTGGCGAAGCGCCTCGAGGAGAACCTCTCGAAGGACGAGATCCTCTACCTGTACCTGAACCAGATCTACTTCGGGCACCGCCGCTACGGGGTCGAGGAGGCCTCGCGCTACTTCTTCGGCAAGGGCGTGAAGGACCTCGGCCTCGCCGAGGCCGCGCTGCTCGCCGGGCTGCCGCAGTCGCCGGCGCGGCTCTCGCCGTTCGCCCACCCCGAGCGCGCCAAGGCGCGGCAGACCTACGTGCTCGGCCGGATGCTCGACAACGGCTTCATCACCAGGGCCGAGCACGACCGCGAGGTGGCGCGGCCGCTGCCGCTGGCGCCGCGGCCGGAGGCGCTGCCCGGGCCGTACTACGGGGAGGTGGTGCGGCAGGTGCTCCTCGAGCGGTACGGCGAGGAGGTGGTGATGACCGGAGGCCTGACGGTCACCATCGCCATGGATCCACGGCTCCAGCGCGCCGCCGACCGCGCGGTCGAGGACGCGCTCGTCGCGTACGACCGCCGCCACGGCTACCGCGGCACCCTCGGCGCCCCGGATCCGGCGATGGTCGCGAAGGCGGCGAAGGACCTCGCCGAGGAGCGGGCCGACGCGCCGGAGCGCGCCTTCGTCGGCGACGTGAAGGCGGGCCGCGCCCGGGAGGCGACGCCGGGCGTCGTGGTCGCCGGCGTCGTCGAGACCGTCGGGCCGAAAGAGGCGACGATCGACCTCGCCGGGGTGAAGGCGAAGCTCCCCGCGTCCGAGGCGCGCTGGGCGGGCAAGTCGCTGCCGGAGACGCTCCGCGCCGGCGAGGTCGCGCTCGTCGAGGTGAAGAGGGTCGCGAAGGGCGAGGTGACGGTGGGCCTGTTCCAGGAGCCGGAGGTCGAGGGCGCCCTGGTCGCGCTCGACCCGGCGTCGCGGCGCGTGCGCGCGCTCGTCGGCGGCCGCTCGTTCCAGACCTCGAAGTTCAACCGGGCGACGCAGGCGAAGCGGCAGCCCGGCTCCGCCTTCAAGCCGTTCGTCTACGGCGCGGCGATCGAGAGCGGCCGCTGGACGGCGGCGTCGCTGGTGTCGGACGCGCCGGAGACCTTCCGGGATCCGTGGACCGGCAAGGACTGGAAGCCGCAGAACTACGACCGCGCCTTCGAGGGGACGATCTCGCTCCGGCGCGCGGTGGCGATGTCGAAGAACACGGTCCCGGTGCGGATCGTCTCCGAGCTCGGCGTCGACGCGGTGATCGACTTCGCGCGCCGCGCCGGGATCGCCGGCGACCTGCCGAAGAGCCACACCCTCGCGCTCGGCACCGGCGAGGTGACGCCGCTCGAGCTGGCGTCGGCGTACGCGACGCTCGCCGGGGGCGGCCTCGCCGGCGAGCCGGTGTTCGTCGAGCGCGTGGTGGCGCGGGACGGCCGCGTGCTCGAGGAGGCCGCCGACGAGGCGCGCGCCACCATCACCCCGGCGGTCGCCTACGTGGTCACCGACCTGCTCCGGGGCGTCGTCGAGGAGGGCACGGGTCGCGCCGCCGCCGACCTGGCGCGGCCGGCGGCGGGCAAGACGGGCACCACCTCCGACGGCACCGACGCGTGGTTCGCCGGCTACACGCCGGATCTCGTCGCCGTCTCGTGGGTCGGCTTCGACGACGCCCGGCGGAAGCTCGGCAGGGGCGAGGCCGGCGGCCGCACCGCCCTGCCCGCCTGGATCGACCTCATGCGCGAGGCGCACTCCGGCAAGCCCATCCGCGCCTTCGAGCCGCCGGCCGGCGTCGACGTCGCCGCCATCGACCCCGCCACCGGGCTCCTCGCGGCCGAGGGC
This sequence comes from uncultured Myxococcales bacterium, assembly GCA_964504805.1. Taxonomy (GTDB): domain Bacteria; phylum Myxococcota; class Myxococcia; order Myxococcales; family Vulgatibacteraceae; genus CAZDGH01. The sequence goes on from CAZDGH010000029.1 coordinate 23,358, forward strand.
GCGCCCGCCCTCGAGCTCCCGTTCCTCCCCGGCACCGCGCCGACGGCGCAGGCGATCGCGCCCGGCGTCAGCGCCGAGGACACGCCGGCCGATCTGTTCCTCGAGGAGGAAGAGCCGCGGTGATCGCGCTCGTCGCCGCGCTCCTCCCGCTCGCGGCCGCCGCGGGCGCCCCGCGGGAGGAGCCGGCGCTCGTGCGCCTCGCCGACGCCGCGGCCTCGGCGGCGGCCGAGCTCTCGCCGCCGGAGCGGACGATCCTCGCGATCTCGGTGGAGGCGCCCGCGGCGCCGGCCCTCGGCTCGGCGCTGGACGCCGCCCTCGCCGAGTCGCTGCGGCGCCGGGGCTTCCGCGGCCTGCTCGCGGCGCCGGATCGCGAGCGGGCGCGGGACGCCGGCGCCGACGCGCTGCTCCGGCTCACCGCCGGCCTCGACGGCGGCGAGGTCGTCGCCGCGGGCGAGCTGGTGTCGGTGCGCGAGAGCTTCTTCACCGGCCTCTCGGCGATCGGGCCCGGCGGGCTGGTCTCGGTGCGGGCGCCGGCGGATCGCGACGCGCGGCTCCTCGCCGGGGCCGCCGGGCCGCCGCCGGCGGCGGGCGCGCTCGCGGTGGAGGTCCGCCGGCTCGCCTCGCTGCCGCTGCCGCCGCTCGCGCTCGCCGTCGGCGATCTCGACGGCGACGGCAAGGCCGAGGTGGCGGCGCTGACCGAGGAGGCCGTGCACGTCTTCTCGCGGGGCAAGGAGGTGGCGCGGCTGCCGCTCGAGCCCGGCCCCGCGGCGCGGCCCTCCCGCGATCCGACCGGCGGCCTCGCGATCGAGGGGCGGCTCCTGGCGGTGGCGTCGCCGACCCGCGGGCGGGCGCTCCGCCTCGCGCTCGAGGGCGGCGCGCTCGTGGTCCGCGGCGAGCTCGACGAGGCAGCGCCGCTCGCCGCCGGCGCGGGCGGGGTGCTGGCCGGTCTGCCGCTCCCGGGGAAGAACGCCTTCGGCCCGGCGCTCCGGCTGGCGGCGAAGCTCGAGGGCCGCGCGCCCCGCGCCGCGACCCTGCCGTCGCCGCTGTTCTCGGCGGCGGCGGCGCCGGGACCGGGGCCGATCGCGTTCGGGGCGGTGACGACGTCGCTCCGGTTCCTGCCGCTCCGCGCCGACCTCTCGCCGGCGGCGCCGGCGGTGGACGGCGTCGGCGTCGGCGCGGCGCTCGCCGATCTCGACGGCGACGGCGCCGCCGAGCTGGTGGCGAGCTCCACCTCGCCGCACGCGCCGGACCGCGTCCGCGTGCTCCGCGTCGCGCCCGGCGGCGGCGCGACGCTCCTCGCGGAGAGCGGCGATCTCCCGGCGGCGCTCCGGGCCGCCGCGGGCGGCGCCCCCGGCCGGGCCGGCGGCGG